>NZ_PDJV01000001.1 GCF_004116465.1 Arcobacter sp. F2176 | reverse complement strand
AATAAAAGGAGTTTAAATTGATTAGTTACCCTTTACTATTATAAAACTATATTTCGTAAATTAGGTATATAAATGCAAACATTATTCATTTTGAAATGAATAAATTTTGAGTCAGATGATTTAATTATCATCTTTACTTTGATTAATCAAAGTTATAATAATTAGGAGTTTTTATGTCCTGTAATAAAGAAAAAAAAATTAAGTCTTTATGGTTAATTATAGGAATATTTGTTTTAGGTGGAATTATAGGTCTACTTTTCTCCTTTGGTGTAGCAGTTGGAGTACACAAAACTTCAGATGACAAGTTTTGTACAATGTGTCATACTATGAAACCAATGGCCAATTCATATTATCGTGATGCGCATGGTGGAAATAATGTTAATGGTGTACGAGCTAAATGTGTAGATTGTCATTTGCCTCATGACTCACTTGCAAATTATCTTTTTGAAAAAGCAAAAACTGGTTTGCATGATGTAAGAGTACAAACTTTTGGAGATCTTGAATCAATAGATTGGGAAGAAAAAAGAAAACACGCAAAAAGATTTGTTTTTGATACAGGATGTATGAGTTGTCATACAAACTTACAAAATGCAACATCAAGTAATACTAAAGCTTTTATTGCACATAAAGAGTATTTTGAAAAAAGAACAGATAAAAAATGTGTTGAATGTCATAAAAATGTTGGTCATCATATTTTAGGTGATTATATTAAAAAATAAATTTGATACACAAAAAGGAAGTAAAATGTTAAAAAGAATGTTATTTATATTTCTTTCATTTGGACTATTATCATTTGCAGCAAATGTTGGAGATATAACAAATGTTAAAACTTTAAAAGTTGATCGTGGTTTAACAGAGACTGGAAAAAGTTGTGTTGAATGTCATGCAAAAATAACTCCTGGTCATATAAATGACTGGAAAGAGAGTAGACATGGACATGTAGGTGTGAGCTGTATTGACTGTCATGGTGTTAAAAAAGATAATCCAATGGCAGCACAAAATTGTGAAGGTATAAAAGGTACTGATATTTTTGTATCATCATTGGTAAGTCCAAAAACATGTGAAAGATGCCATCCAAATGAAGTAAAAGAGTTTCAACAAAGTGGTCATGCAAGAGCTGCTATTCAGATTCAAGCTAAAGAAGGTATGAAATCACTTATGGAGTACTTTGAGGGTAGAAATCATCCAGATTTAAAACACTCTCCAGAAGCAACAGGTTGTATGCAATGTCATGGTTCAATTATTAAACTTGGAAAAGATAAAAGACCAACTGCTGAAACATGGCCAAATTATGGTATTGGAAATGTTTATCCAGATGGTGGTGTAGGTAATTGTAAATCTTGTCACTCAGGACACAAATTTTCTATCGAAGAAGCAAGAAAACCAGCCGCTTGTGCATCTTGTCACTTAGGTCCTGATCATCCAGATATAGAAATATATAATAATTCAATGCATGGACATATTTTTAATAGTGAAGGTAGTAAATGGAAATATGACTCAGCACCAGATGCTTGGGAACCAGGTGATTATAGAGCACCTACTTGTGCTACTTGTCATATGAGTGGTATTGGTAATCTAAAAACAACACATAATGTTAGTAAACGACTTAAATGGAATGTTTGGATGCCAATTTCTAAAACAAGAGAAGGTGGATATGAAACAGCTGTGAAAGATTTTGAAAATGGAAAAATCACTAAAGGTAATGCTTTAGCTGGTAATCCAGATGGAAGTGCTGCTGCGCGTACTGAGATGGAACAAGTTTGTGTTTCTTGTCATACAACAACACATACTAAAAACTTTTTTAATATGGCAGATAAACATGTTGAACTATACAATACTTATGCAACTGATGCTAAAAAAATGATAGATGAATTGACTAAAAAAGGTTTAATGCATAAAGATAAATGGTCTGATAAAGCATTTAAAATTTGGTATCATTTATGGCATCATGAAGGTAGAAGAATGAGACAAGGTGCACTAATGGGAGCTCCTGATTATGCTCACTGGCATGGAGTATTTGAAGTTCAACAAGATATTAGAGAACTTAAAATCATTTATGAAAAAAGAATTAAATCAGGTAAAATCGAAGAATAAATTGATTTTTATTTAATGTAGAAGGAGAAAAATTTTCCTTCTACATATTCTAAAAGGATAGAATGTGAAAAAATTAGTATATACCTTATCTATAGTTGTATCTTTATTCTCATCAACTTATGCAAGTGATATTTTAGCAGTTGTAAATGGGGGAAATGTGACAAGTGAAGTTGCACCAAATAATTTTAAAACTTTAGATAATCAAACACAAAAAAATATTCTAAATAAACTAATAGAAAAAAGATTAGTAAGTGATTATGCACTAAAAACAGATATTGTAAAAAGTGAAGAATACAAAAAAGTATTAAAACATATTTTAAAAATGTCAGATGAAAATGATAATAAAAAAGGTAATGAAAACCTTGCCGATATAGTTAAACAAAAGAGCATAAAAGGTTATACTCAAGAACAACTAAATAGTAAAAAAGGATTATTAGCATTTGATTTTTTACTTACACAAAAAGCAGAACAACTGCTACCAAGTGATAAAGAACTAGAAAAATATTACAATGATAGAAGATACAAATATGATACACCAGCACAAATTGAACTTTTAAGTATAGTAGTTGAAAAACTATCTTTAGCTAAAGAAATTATAAAAAAGTTACAAAATGCAAAAGATATACTTCAAGAGTTTTCAATACTTGCAAAAAAATACTCATTGGCTCCAACTGCTAAAAATAGTGGTTATTTTGGAAAAATACCTTTGTCTGTATTAAATAGTGAGTTAAGTCCAATTTTAAAAGATAAAAAAAGAGGTTTTTTCACTGACAATGCAGTAAAAACTGAATTTGGTTATGAAATCTTTTATGTATTAAATGATATCCTTGAATATAATAGTACTTTTGAAGGGGTAAAAGATAAAGTAAAAGAAGAATATGTGCAAAAAAGTGTAAAAGCTTGGGCAATGAATAAAATAAGAGAACTTAAAGAAAGCGCAACTATAAAGATCTTAAATTAATAAAAATATTTAATGGTATTGGGTTTAACCTAATACCATTTTAACTATTTATATTTAATTTATAAGCTAATTTTACTCCATATGGTGTAAAAACATTCTCCTTGACACTAACTAAATAATATAACTGATTGTTGTAGATATACTATAAATCAATCTAAAATTATTGTCCAAGTTTTTTTAGATTTAAGTCAAATTTAAATCAAACATTTTACATCCTATTTTATTTAATGTATAATTTTTTATATAAAATTGACATTTTGTATAAAAAATTATACAATTAGAATAAAATTTAAAAGGAATTATTTTGAAAACAATAAATAAAATTAAAAGTTTAAAGGCAAATGGTCATTATGCTTTGAGCCTAATAGAAGACAATAGAGTATATTTATCAGGACAATTCTCAATTGATCCAAATACTGGTGAAAAGAAATTTGGAACAATGTCTGAAGAGCTAAAACAAGTTTTGAGTAATATAGAATTAATTCTAAAAGAAGCAGGTTCTTGTAAAGAAAAAGTTTTAAAAGTGAATGTTTATATTAATGATTTAGACAAATGGTCTACTGTTGATGAAATTTATAGTAATTTCTTTGCAGAGCATACACCAGCGCGTACTATTATTGCCTTGCCAAGACTTCACTTTGGATTTAAAGTTGAAGTTGATGTTATAGCTACTTGTAAAT
The DNA here is from genome assembly GCF_004116465.1 of Arcobacter sp. F2176. Lineage (NCBI taxonomy): Bacteria > Pseudomonadati > Campylobacterota > Epsilonproteobacteria > Campylobacterales > Arcobacteraceae > Arcobacter > Arcobacter sp. F2176. The sequence goes on along the minus strand of NZ_PDJV01000001.1, from coordinate 362,686 downwards.
AAAGGAGTACTTAATGAAATATATTTGTAGCAAATGTAAAAAAATAGAAGATGTAACATCTCAAAAATCAAAATGTGATTGTGGTGGATTATGGAAGTTGCAGTTTAACGCACCTAAATTTGATTTGGAACTTGTAGATAAAAATACATGGGGACTATTTCGTTATAGAAAGTTTATGCCAATAATCGATGATAGCTGGAAAGATATCACTCTTGGTGAAGGAATGACTCCTGTAATTAAATTTGATGAAAATGTATTATTAAAAATGGATTATTTTATGCCAACATTATCTTTTAAAGATAGAGGTGCAGCTATGTTAATAGCTCATTGTAAATCAATTGGAGTAAAAAGTGTAGTTCAAGATAGTAGTGGAAATGCAGGAAATAGTGTGGCTGCTTATTGTGCAAAAGCTGATATAGAGTGTGAAATATTTGTTCCCAAAGGAACTTCACCTAAAAAAATAAATATGATTAAATCTCATAATGCAAAAGTAAATATAACACCTGGTTCAAGAGATGATTGTGCAGACATTTGTAGAAAGAAAGTTAGTGAAGAGAAAAAATATTATGCAAATCATGTCTATAATCCATTTTTTTATGAAGGAACAAAAACATATATTTATGAAGTATATGAACAATTAAATAGAATTCCTAAAAATATATTTGTTCCTTTAGGAAATGGGACTTTATTTATTGGTGTGATTAAAGCTTTAGAAGAATTATTTGAAAGTAAGTTGATTGAATCAATGCCAAATATATATGCAATACAAAGTGAGTATTGTCCCCCTTTTGTATTAGCTACAAAAAATAGTGAATCAAAACCTTCTAAAATAGTTCCAAAGTCTACATTAGCAGAAGGTATAGCAATTGGTGTACCAATGAGAGGAGAAGAAATTTTGGAATACATTTATAAGTATAATGTAAAGACAATTATTGCACCAGAAGATGAGATTGTTAGAAGTAGAGAAATCCTTTCATCAAAAGGAATTTATTGTGAGCACACAACAGCTGCTTCATATGCTGCTTATTTACAATATTGTAAAGATAATGAAATTTTAAGTGATTGTTTAATCTCTATGTGTGGTGCTGGTTTAAAATCTGATCATTAAATAATTTAGTATTTTTTTGATATATTACATTTTGAGAAGGAGACTTTTATGAATTTAATTCTTAAAGCTTATATACCAATCGCAAACTTAATTGTAAAAACTTTTGGAAAAAGTTGTGAAGTTGTGTTACATGATTTAACACAACCTCAAAATTCTGTAGTTTATGCAGCAAATGGAGATGTTACAGGTAGAAAAGTTGGTCAAAGTTTTGACCATCTTATAAAAATGGTTTTGCTTAATAAAGATTTTAAAGATGATTATGTAGTTAATTATTTTTTTGAAACAGAAGATGGGAAAAAGATCAAATCTTCATCAGCCTTGATTCGCGATGAAAAAGATGCAGTAATAGGTATGTTATGTCTTAATTATGATTTGACTTTATCTCATCTTTTACAAGAAGAGTTACAAGGATTTTTGGGAAATACATCTTCAACTGAAAATATGAAAAAACAAGAAGAATATATACTTGATCAAGATATTATGAGTACACTTGATAATATCATAGAACAAATATTTAAAAACACAGTTAAAAATAATGAAAAACTAACAAGAAAAAAAAGCTTAGAAATTATTAGATTTATGGATGAGAAAGGTATTTTTTTAGTAAAAGGCTCTATAGATAAAGTTGCAAACTTTATGGGTGTTTCAAAAGTAACTGTATATAGTTATTTAGATACTATAAAAGGGAAAAGATAAAGAAGAAAACTAATTTTCTTCTTTAAGTGCTTTTCTCATAATTTCTATAGTTTGATTATCTAAAGTAGTATCAGTAAAAAGTTCAAGGGCTAAAACACCTTGATAAAGAAGCATATCTTCACCATCTTTTACTTTTAATCCTTCTACTTGTGCAAGTTTTAAAAATGGAGTTTCTTTTCCATAAATACAGTCAAAAGCAAATTTTGCATTTAAAAATATACTTTCTAAGGTAGTTTTTTTGATTGGATAATCTTCATCTTTTAATCCAGCACTTGTTGAGTTTACAATTAAATCATAATGATTCATTTGAAAGTTACCCCAAGTATATGTTTTAAAACCTTGTGTTTTAAAAAATGCAAGTTTTTCTGCACTTCTATTTAGAATTCTAACTTCTATATTTTCTTCTTTTAAAGCCATGGCAATGGCTTTTGCCGTGCCACCTGCACCTAAAATAAGAACAGAATTGATTTTACCAAAATCTTTTATGGCTTTCATAAATCCAGGAGCATCTGTATTGTAAGCAAATACTTTATTGTCTTTTTTTACATAAGTATTTACAGCTTCAATTTCATTTGCTATTCCAACAACTTCGTCTGCTTGTCTAAATGCTTCTTCTTTGAAGGGAACTGTTATGTTAGCTCCTTTCGCATTTTCGTGGTTGAATGTATCTTTTATCTTTTTACCATCTGTTAATAAATATTTATCATAATAAGAGTTAATGTTTAGATGGTCAAAAGCACTATTGTGCATTTGAGGAGATTTTGAGTGTTCAACAGGGTTACCAAATATTAAAAATTTTTCTTTTTCTTGTGACATTGATTTCCTTAAAATAAAGAGGGACATTCTACCCAAAGAAAAATAAGAGGATATTAAAAAAATTATGATAAATTGATATAAAAAGAATTTGGGGAAAATATGGACACTATTTTAAAGTTTACAACTACAATTATAGACGGGAATATGGCATATCATGTAAATGATGCAAAAAGTAGTGTTGATAAAAATAGATTAGAATTATCCAAAAAACATAATTTTGATATTTCAAAACTTAGATATATGAATCAGGTGCATGCAGATAATATTGAGATTGTGGATTTTGAATCTCCTTTATTAATAGATAATTGTGATGCTTTGATTACAAAAGAAAGAAATCTTCCAATAATGGTTATGGTTGCTGATTGTATTCCTATATTTTTAAGTGATGAAAATAAAAAAGTAATAGCAGTAGTACATGCTGGAAGAAATTCTACTTTTTTAAAGATAGTTCAAAAAACAGCACTTAAAATGATAGAAGAGTTAGACTGCAAGGCTAAAGATATCTTTGTATATTTAGGACCTTCTATACAAAAATGCTGTTATGAAGTATCAGAAGAACTAGAAACTATTGCCATAAAATCTTTTGGAAAAGAGTTTTGCCAAAATAGATATTTAGATTTGCAAGGAATAAATATAAAACAATTAAATGATATTGGAATTTTTAATATTGAACTATCAGCTGTATGTACAAAGTGTTCAGAAGAAGCATTTTTTTCTTATAGAAAAGATAAAAACTGTGGAAGATTTTCAATAGTTGGAATTATTAAATAAAACTTAATATGTACAAATAGTGTATAAGTTATGTACAAATAATGTAAAAATAGCTTAAATATAGATAAAAATTATATTAAAAATTAAAAAATATAATTTTTAAGTTTCGATAGGTTACAATTTCATCGAAATAGATAAAGGAGTTATTTATGAGTAAACCTGTAACTAAAGAGGAAGCTTTAGATTACCACCAATTTCCTAAACCAGGAAAATTAGAAATTGGGACTACAACAAAACTTGGAACACAAAGAGATTTGGCTTTAGCATATACACCTGGAGTTGCTTTTCCTTGTTTGGAAATTGAAAAAGATCCAGATAATGCATTTAAATATACAGCTAAAAAAAATCTTGTAGCTGTAATATCAAATGGTACAGCTGTACTTGGGCTTGGTGACATTGGGGCAGTTGCATCAAAACCAGTAATGGAAGGAAAGTCTGTATTATTTAAAAAATTTGCAGCTGTTGATTCATTTGATATTGAAGTTGATGAAACTGATGTTGAAAAGTTTGTATCTATTTGTAAAGCTATATCGCCAACTTTTGGAGGAATAAATCTTGAAGATATAAAATCACCTGAGTGTTTTGAAATAGAAAGAAGACTTATTGATGAAGTTGATATTCCTGTAATGCATGATGATCAACATGGAACAGCTATTATTACAACAGCTGGATTAATAAATGCTTGTGAAATTATTGATAAAAAACTAGAAGACTTAAAAGTTATAGTTATGGGAGCTGGGGCAGCTGCTATTTCTTGTGCGAGAATGTATAAAGCAGTTGGAGTACAAAATATTATTATGTGTGATTCTAAAGGAGTTATTCATGATGGTAGAAGTGATTTAAATAAGTATAAAAAAGAATTTTCAATAAAAGAATCAATGACTAAATTAGAAGCTTTTAGAGATGCAGATGTGGTTTTAGGATTATCTAAACCTGGAACATTTACCCAAGAACATATTGCTCTTATGGCTGATGAACCAATTGTATTTGCCCTAGCAAATCCAACACCTGAACTTTTTCCTGAAGATATATTAAAAATCAGAGATAAAGCAATTGTTGGAACAGGAAGAAGTGATTTTAATAATCAAATAAACAATGTACTTGGTTTTCCATTTATTTTTAGAGGAGCACTTGATGTTCAAGCTAAAAAAATAAATATGCAAATGAAAAAAGCAGCAGCATATGCTATTGCTGATTTAGCTAAAAAAACAGTACCTGCTGAAGTAAAAGCAATATTTGGAGATCATTTAGCATTTTCAAAAGATTATATTATTCCTAAACCATTTGATAAAAGACTTATTGTTGAAATTTCTAGTGCAGTTGCAAATGCAGCCGTAGAATCTGGAGTTGCAAGAATAAAAGATTTTGATTTAACTGCTTATAAAGAAGAGTTATCACAAATGATTTAATCAAAATAATGGTATTATTCCACTTTTAAATTGGAATAATACTATTATATGGATAAAAAATGAAAGAATACATACTATTAATTAATACTTCTGACTCAAAAGGACTTGTATACAATGTATCAAAAGTTCTTTTTGCAAATAATCTTAATATCGAACAAAATGCTGAATTTGTGGATGTGGAAACAAATAAATTTTTTATGAGAACAGTTATCAGTGGTAATGTAAATGATAAGATACTTCTTAAAGAATTAACTGAAGTTTTACCTAAAGATACACAAGTTAAATTAAGAGAAAAATCAAAAAAAAACATAGTTATACTTGTGACAAAAGAATCACATGTTTTAGGTGATTTGCTTATTAGATATTTTGATGGTGAATTAGAAGCAAATATAAAAGCTGTAATTGCAAATCATGATTATTTGAAAGATTTAGTAGAAAAATTTGGCATACCTTTCCATTGTATTAGTGCAGAAGGGATGGAAAGAGAAGCTCATGAAGACTTACTTATTGCTAAAATAAAAGAGTATAAACCAGAACTTATTGTTTTAGCTAAGTATATGAGAATATTAACTTCAAAATTTGTTCAAGAATTTCCACAACAAGTTTTAAATATTCACCACTCTTTCTTACCAGCATTTATTGGAGCAAACCCCTATAAACAAGCACATCAAAGAGGTGTAAAAATTATAGGAGCAACTGCTCATTATGTTACAAATGATTTGGATGAAGGTCCAATTATTGCTCAAGAAGTTGTAAGAATTGACCATAACTTTTCTTGGCAAGATATGAGAACTGCAGGGCGTAATGTTGAAAAAGTAGTATTATCAAATGCCCTTCAACTGTTACTAGAAGATAAAGTTTTCGTTTTTGGAAATAAGACGGTAATTTTATAATGTTTAATATTGTTTTATTAGAACCAAGAATTCCTGGAAATGTTGGGACAATAGGAAGACTTGCCTTTGCTATGAATTGTAGATTACATTTGATAAAGCCTTATGGTTTTGGTGAAATTACTGAAAAAGAAGTAAGACGAGCAGGGCTTGATTATTGGTTTGATTTAGATGTAACTGAATATGAAAATATAGAAGATTTTTGGTCAAAAAATCCTTTAAATGATAGACATTTTTTTGCGACAACCAAAACAAAACAAGTATATTTTGATGCTAAGTATGAAGTAGGAGATTATTTTTATTTTGGTAGGGAAGATGCTGGTTTACCTGAAAATTTATTAGCAAAAAATGAAAAGGGATGCATTACTATACCTATGACAAATGATGCAAGAAGTTTAAATATGGCAAACTCTGTATCAATCGTAGCTTATGAGGCTTTACGACAAAATTTTAAAGAGTTTAAATAAACTCTTTTTTTGCTTTTTTTATAAGTTTTTTTACAGCTTTTAATTTTTCTTTTAATTTATCTTCTTCTTTCTTATCATCACATCTTCTTATTTTTTCTTCAATTTTAGTTCTTTTTTCATAGAGTTTTTCTATAATTTCATTAATTTCATTTTCATTTTCTTTTATCTCTTCTTTGTCCCAAAGAAGGAAACTTTCGAATGTTTTTACTAGTTTAGACAGTTTCATTTAATTCTCCTAGTGATCTTAGTTTAATATCATTTACAAATAAGATATTTGCAATTCTAAATAAATTTTTACTCATATTAAAAATACTTGTGGAATCATTGATTAGAGAGGTTCCCATTTTAGGTGTGATTTTATCATTTCTAATTAACTCATCAATCTTTTTATTGGTTTGAATCTCTAAAGCGTCAATATTGTCTTTATACATTTGAATTTGCGTTGAAGTTTCTACATCATCTATATCTTTATTTCTCAGTAAATTTGTTCTTAAAATATTTAGTGCAAACTCTTTTTTTAAGGTTAAATACTCTTGTTTTATATCTTCATTTTTACTATAAAGGTATGCATTCATATTTTTTTGAATATCTCTAGTATCTTTTAATATTTTTACAATAATATTTGATGAGAGCCTTAATTGACCTATATAAAAGAGTTGATTTGAGTTCATATGAGATTGTGATTTTAAAAGATAATCAATGATTTCACTATATAAGGATTTTAAGTCATTATGATATATATCATCTAAATTTGTATCAATTTTTGCAGGGGTTGAAAGTATATTATCTATATCTTTTTCTTCTTTTAAATCAGAAGTATGAATTGACATAGAGTGTAATATTGCCTTTTGGGCATTTTCATATAAATGTATTACTTCTTTTTGGATTGAAACCATTGCATTATATGGTATTTTTATATTTGATTCATCTAAATATATAGGTTTTGATGCTTTTTTTATTTTATCTTTTATTACTTTTTTTGACATGGAAACAATAAGAGGAATAAAAGGAAATAATACAACTATTCCAACTATATTGAATATAGTATGAAATAGAGCTAATTTCATACTGTAGTTATTATTATCAATTGAAACTAGTGGTGCAAGATAATCAACAAAATCTTTTAAAGCATATATAAAAATAACCGCAATTAAAGCTGTAATCATGTTAAAAACGAGATGTCCAAAAGCAAGTCTTTTACCATTTTCATTTGATGTTAAAGAGCCTACAATAGCAGTTACTGTTGTACCAATATTTGCTCCAATAGCTAAAGCTATTGCATCAATGTAAATTATATTTCCCCCTGCAAGTGCAGTAATAATAATTGCCATAGTTGCACCACTTGATTGTATTACAACTGTAGCAATTGCTCCTATTAAGATATAAACAAAAATACCTAAAAATCCACCAACAGAGTATGAAGCCAAATCAATAGAATCTTTTAAAGTCTCAAAGCCATCTTTCATGTATGAAATACCTAAAAATATAAAACCAAGACCTAATAAAATATTCCCAAGACCTATATACCTTTGTTCTTTTGAGAATCTAAAAATAACTCCAAAAATGATCATTGGCATTGCATATAAAGATATTTTAATATCAACACCCAAAGATGATACTATCCATGCTGTTGTTGTACTTCCTAGATTTGCTCCAAAGATTATTGCCATACCTTGAGTTAAAGATATAATTTCAACTGTTAAAAAAGATATTACAATAACAGAAATAAGTGAGGAACTTTGAACTATTGAGGTACTGATAAAACCTGTAATTACTGATTTTAAACTAGTAGAAGTAAACTTTTCTAAAACTTTTTCTAATAATCCCCCAGAAAAAAGTTTAAAGCCATTCTCCATAAAATACATGCCTATAATAAATATGGCAATTCCTGCAGATATTGTTTTTATATTTTCGCTTGAAATTATAAAATAGGCTAAAAAAAGTAAAATAATTGGTATAAGTAGTTTTTTTATCATAAGTAATTATATATAAAAATTTGGGAAAAACAACATTTTTATATATATTAGTGTAAAATTTTGCAAAAAACATTGGAAACTTGATTTATAATGAGAATATTACTACTTGAAGATGACGAACTATTTGCACAAACAATTGAAGATTTTCTAGATGAAGAGGGCTTTTTAGTTGATATTGCTAAAGATGGAGAAGAAGCACTAGCTTTAAATTATGAAAAGAATTATGATTTATATCTGTTTGATATAAATGTTCCTAAAATAAATGGATTAGAACTCTTAAAAGATTTAAGAGAATCAGGGGATAATACTCCAACGATGTTTTTAACATCTTATAAAGATAAAGAGAGTTTAGAACAAGGCTTTTTATCAGGTGCCGATGATTATTTGAAAAAGCCAATTGACTTAGATGAACTTATTTTGAGAATAAAATCGCTTTTAAAAAGATCTGGAAAACAAATTGAGAAAATACAATTAGGGGAAAATCTATTTTTTAGTCCAAATGATAAAAGAGTATATGAAAATAACAAAGATATGAATTTGCCAATGAAAGTAGTGGATTTATTGGAATTATTTTTAGAAAATAAAGATAAAATTGTAACAAAAGAGATGATAGTTAATAGACTTTGGCATTGTGAAGAAGATTATAGTGAAGGTTCAATTAGAGTCTATATAAATGCTGTAAAGAAAATATTTGTAAAAGAAAAAGTAGTAAATATAAAAGGAGTTGGTTATAAGCTTGAATATTAAAAAAAAGAACTTTATAATCTCTAATTCTATTTTAGTATCATTTATTGTGATTATGGTTTTACTTGCAAATTATTATTTAGTAGCATTATTGGGTTTTAATAAAGATACTTTCATAGTTATTACTTTAGTACTTATTATTTTTGCTGTTGTTTTAAACTATTTCTTGAGTAAACCACTTTTTGATCCTTTATTTGAAAGTGACAATAACTTAGAAAAGGCTATTAAAGAGACTATCCATGAACTCAATATTCCTGCTTCTACAATACAATCTAATGCTCAAATGTTAGAAAAGAATCTAAAAGATGAAAAAGATATAAGAAGATTAAATAGAATAAAATTAGCTACAAATGAACTTTTAAAGCTTTATGAACAAATGGAATATGAGATAAAAAAAGAGATTGGAAGGATCGATAAGTTTGAATTCCTGCTTGATGATATAATTGAGAATTCAATTGATAAATTTGAAGATATGAAAGACAATATCACGATAGAAAATGATATTAAAAATATATCTATTAATAGTGATAAAAATGGTTTTCAAAAAGTTTTTGATAACCTTTTGTCAAATGCTATAAAATATAACTGCGAAAATGGAATTATCAAAATAAATATGCAAGATAATCTTTTATATATATTTAATACAGGAAATATAATAGATACAAAAAATCTTTTTATTGTATTTGATCAATATTTTCAAGAAGATTCAAGTAAAATTGGTTTTGGTTTAGGTTTAAATATTGTAAAAGAGTTTTGTGATAAAAATCAAATTGATATTAAAATTGAACCAAAAGAGAATGGGACACTAATAAAACTAAATCTAATAAAACTAATAGCTTAATAATTTAACTTAACACTAATTTAACACTTTTTTTCTAATATAATAAAAATATTAGGAAATATAATATGCATATAGAGCTACTAAAAAACTTAGTTGATTATGGAGTTGTCATACTTTTAATTTTTATGAGTTTTTTATCTTTTTGGTTCTTTATTGAGAGAATACTTTTTTACAAAAATATTGATGTGAAATTTTACAAATCAAAAAAATCATTAGAGATAGCTATTACAAAGCATTTATCAATTATCGGTACAATAGCTTCAAATTCACCTTATATTGGCTTATTAGGTACTGTATTGGCTATTATGCTTACATTTATGACTATGAGTGAAGGTGATATTGAAGCAACTAAGATAATGAGTTCTTTAGCCTTAGCCCTAAAAGCAACAGCTGTTGGTTTAGTTGTGGCAATTCTTTCTCAAGTTTTTTATAATGTATTAGCTCGATATGCAGAAGTAATTGAAAGTAAATTTGATGAAATTACAGAAATTTAATTCAATAAATGTAATTCCCTTTATTGATGTGTTATTAGTATTATTAGCTATTGTATTATTGACTTCAACTTTTATAGCCCGTGGTGATATTCCTGTATCTTTGGCAAAAGCAGCAAGTGCAAAAAAATCAGAGATAAAAAAAGAGTTTATTATTACAATCAAAGAGGATAATAGTTTATATTTAAATAAATCAGATATAAGCTTTGAAAACCTTAGTTTGGAAGTAAATAAGATAAATAAAGATTCTCATATTTTTATTAAAAGCGATAAAAAAGCTGATTTTGAATCTTTTGTTTCTGTTCTTGATTTATTAAAATCAAATGATTTTTCTAATATCTCTATAATTACAAAGAAAAACTAATGTTGAACTTTAAAAGATATTTTTATTCTTTTTTTTTGACAATTTTTTTATATGGCTTGGTTTTTACAGGAGTATTGTATAGTTATGATAGTTTAATTATTAAAAATAAAGTAAAAGAAAAATCTATAAATCTAAATTTTGTCTCTTTATTAGAACAAGAAAAGATAGTAAAAAAAGAGCCTGCTGTAAAAAAAGAAGTTCCTAAAAAAGAAATAAAAGAAACAAAGATATCAAAAAAAGCCACAAAAAAGAAAGTGCTTAAAAAAGAAGCAGTTAAGAAAGTAGTTGAAAAAAAGACTATTAGAAAAAAAACTGAAAAAGAAGAAAAAAAGATAGTAAAAAAAGAGCAAGAATTTATACAAAAAAGTGTAAAAAAGACTTATGAACAAGACTTTTTAAATGAACATCTTAAACAAATAGTAGCACTAATTCAAAAAAATATAAAATATCCAAAAAGAGCAAAACGATTAAATATTCAAGGAAAAGTACTAATAAAATTTAAAATTTTGACTAATGGCAAAATTATAGAAATTGAGTCTATTTCTGGGCATACTTTACTTATAAAATCATCACTTGAAGCTATTGAAAATGCCTCAAAAGAGTTCCCAAAGGTAAAAAAAGAGATAGTCATAAAAGTTCCAATAGAATATACTCTTACATAAGTTTATTAATAAAAAAATGCTACTATGGCTTCATGAAAAATAGTTATAAAAGAATAGATGCACATTTATCAAGTTTAGGTTATTGTACCAGAGGTGAGGCTAAAAAGTTTTTAAAAATAAATGAGCTTTTGGTAAATGAAAATAGAGTATTTAATCCTTCAACAAAAGCCTATCACGATGATATAACAATCAATGGTGAAAAACTTGATCCTGAAACTTTAATAATACTACTTAATAAACCCTCTGGTGTAATATGCTCTCACAATGATGCAGGAGTATTGATATACTCTTTACTTCCATATAGATGGACTCAAAGAAACCCAAAAATTGCAACTGTAGGTAGACTTGATGTTGATACAACAGGTGCAATAATATTGACTGATGATGGAACTTTAAATCATAAACTTGCAAATCCTAAAAAAGAGATTTCTAAAATTTATGAAGCACATTTAAAAGTACCTTTAAAAGGTGATGAAGAAAAAATTTTTGCTAGTGGAGAACTTCTTTTAAATGGAGAAGACAAACCCTTGCTTCCAGCAAAATTAGAAATTCTTTCTCCTACTTGTGTCCGATTAGAGATTGTTGAGGGCAAATATCATCAGGTAAAAAGAATGTTTGCAGCAGTTGATAATAGGGTTGTAAAACTTCATAGAATAAGTTTTGATAATTTTACCGTCGAAGATCTAAAAGAGAGTGAATATAAACAGATAAGTTTGTAAAGGCTTGTGTTAATTTAATTCCATACTAAACTTAAAGTGTGAATTTTTCATCCCTTCCCTTTGATAGAACTTGTGAGCTTTTTCTCTTATTTGATTACAGCAAACTTCCATTTGTAAACAGTTGTTATCTTTTGATATTTTTCTTGCTTTGTCTAAAAGTATTTTACCTACACTTTTTGAACGGTATTCTTTTTTAACTGCAAGTTCCATAATCTCTGCTATCTTTTCCACATGATGAAGTTGGTATTCTATTCTTAAATTTAAACAAGCAATTATTAAATCATCTTCTTCTGCAACAATTGAGTAAAAGTTTTCATTTTCTAAATATCTAATAAATATTTGTTCAAATTTTTTATAATCTAATTGGGTACTTTCCATATCACAAATCAAATCATAAATATCTTTTAAGTCATTAATTTTTGCTAGACGTATATTCATCTTAACTCTCTTTTAAAATATTGAAAATTTTTTAAATATTCTTTGTTCTAACTCTTTTACATTTTCTATTGCATTTTCTTCATGGTCTGAAAATCCCCAATTTACTAAAACAGATTCTATCCCTGCATTTGTTGCTGCTTGGACATCTTTGTGACTATCTCCCACTAAAAGTGATTTTTCTTTTGTGGTTTTTATCTCTTCGAGTATTTTATAAACCATTTCTGGATGTGGTTTAGGTTTTAATACATCGTTATAACCAACTACTGTTTTAAAGTATTTGCCTATTTCTAAATGATTTAACATTCTATTTGCAAATTCACTATTGGCATTTGTGGCAACTGTAAAAATATAATCACTTTTTAAGTCTTCCAATAACTCTTTTATTCCATCATAAATTTCTAAGTCAGTTAAGCAATGGTCATAATAATAAGTTTCAAAAAGTTTACCTTGTTCTTCTGTAAAGTGTTTTGTTCCATAAAAAAATTCAGATGAGTTTATATTTGGATCATTTACATTTTTTAAAATATATTTTTTGTCTAAGGTTTCAAATCCTAAGTTTTCTCTAACATAATTAATAGTATTTGCAATCATTCCACCACTATTGATTAAGGTTCCATCCATATCAAACATTATAAGTTTCATAAATTCTCCAAACTAAATTTTTTGATTAACAATCAATTAACACTGAATAGGTAGAATTCCAATACCCATTTTGTATTTCTCCTACATTTTATACAAAAGAATAACACAACACCACTAAAGTTCAACTTCAAACACCAGAAGTTGAACTTTTTTTATGGTCTTACATCCCTCATAATCTCTTTCCAATTTCTCGAAAAATGTTTTTTGATATAAGTTTCTTTATGAGGTACTAAGCATCCAGCACAGTTTTGATGAATATAATCATCACCTTTATATTGAGCTCCATCTTTACTATCTATATTACAGTATGAGTAAAGAGTTTTTTCTTCGATCTTTTTAAATCCATTGTCATCGAATCTGAAGTTTGGACAGGCACATAAGTAACAATTTAACTCTTCATAATCATGGCACTTCTTATTATCTTTATAAAGTGGACAGAAATCAGGCTCTTTTTTAACCATATTATCAAACCTAAAATACTTTATAACTTCTTCATCACTCAAGTCTTTTAATCTTTCCATGATATTTTGATGTCTTGTGGCATGCTTCTCAAACCATTCATTATAAGTCAAAGTATCTCCTTTAAAATTGGGGTATTGTATTAAAATAGCTTTAATTTATCTTGAAATAAAAGATTTATATTCTTTTGATTATAATACGCGAATTATAATACAAACAATACAAAGAAAGGAGAGTTTATGATTAGTAAGAGCAAAAAATATTTTACATTATTTGGAATGTTAGCTGCAACTGTTGATAGAAAAATCTCATCTATTTATAGTTTAATTCATTCTTTAATATCTATTGATATGCCAAAAATAGTAAATATACTTATATCAAGACAGTTAAAACCTGCAAAACTATATTCAACAAATAAAATAAAATAATTAGGAAAATAAAATATGAACAAGAAATTAACTACAAGCTTAGTTGCAAGCCTTCTAATAGCAACATCCAATCTTTATTCAGAAGAACTATCACAAATCACAGTCGTAAGTGCTACAAAATCAGAACAATCAATCAAAGATGTAACTTCAGATGTTGATGTTATTACTAAAGAAGAGATTGAAGAGAGACATTTTACAAATGTAAGTGATGCTTTAAAAACTATATCTGGTGTAAGTATAGTAAGTAATGGGGGAGTTGGACAATTAGACTCATTATTCGTAAGAGGTATAGATTCAAAAAGAATTTTAATTTTAATTGATGGGATAAGATATAATGAACCAGCTGGATTAAGTGGTGCTCCACTAGCTCAATTAAATATAGAAAATATAGAGCAAATTGAAGTGGTTAAAGGGGCTCAGTCTGGTATTTGGGGAGCTGATGCTAGTGGTGGAGTAATAAATATAATTACATCTAAAGCCAAGGCAGGATTTCATGGAAATATTGGTATGGAAGCTGGAAGTTATAATACAAAAAAATTATATGGTTCAGTTTCAAATAAAAATAAATTGGGTTATTTAAAATTTGATGCAAGTAGAATATCTACAGATGGAATAAGTTCTTATGAACCAAATGGATCAAAATGGAAAGATTTAGAATATGAAAGAGATGGATATTCCAATAATACTTATAATATTGCAGGTGGCGTATATTTAAATGATTCTGATGAGTTAGGTTTGACTTTTAAGAAAATTGGTTCAGAATATGATTATGATAGTTCAACTAAAGATAGGGATGATAAACTAACAAAAATTAAACATTATTTCAAATCTGCAAATTATATACATAAAGATGATTCTTATAAATTAAAATTAAATGCACAACAATCAAAATTTGACAGAAATCAAGACAATTCTATTTATAAAAGTTTAGTAAATGAATTCTCTGTTCAAGGTGATTATTCATATAGAAAAAGTGATGCAATAATTTTGGGTTTAGACAAACAAAATTTTGAAAATATAGATTCTAAAGATAAATATAATACACAAGCAATTTTTGTTTCAAATACAAATACTTTTGATAAGTTTATCATCAATGAAACTTTAAGGTATGATGATAATAGTAAGTTCGATGATAAATTTACAGGTAAAATAGGTATTAAATATAATATTAATAATGATATGGCAGTTTCTTCAAATTATGGTACAGCTTATAATGCTCCAACATTAGGGAATTTAAATTATACTCCTAGCTTATCTCCTGAAACTACAAAATCTTTTGATTTTAATTTTGAATATAAAGATTTTAAGATTACTTATTTTGAAAATAAAATTAAAGATATGATTAGATATGTTCCAAATTCATATCCAAATACACGGTATGAAAATCTTACTGGTGAGTCAACTTTTAAAGGTTATGAAGTAAGTTATATTAAAAATATATTTGAGAATATTTTATTAGGATTTAATTATACTCATTTATCTGCTAAAGACAATAAAGGAAATGATTTACCAAGAAGAGCAAAAAATGAGTTTAATGCATCTGTTGATTATTATGGAATTAAAAATACACATATCAATTTAAATAGTTCATATATTGGAAAAAGATATGATGATGCAGAAAAAACAAAAGAAACTGGGAATTACACTATTTGGAATGGTGTAATTAACTATGAGATTAAAAGAAATATAACTACTTATGTAAAAGTTGATAATATATTTAATAAATATTATCAAACAGTTTACAATTATGCTACACCTGGAAGAAGTGCATATATTGGTTTAAAGGTTAGTTTCTAATATGAAAAAGTTTTTATCAATACTTATTGTTTTAGCAGTAAATTTGTATTCACAAGAGAGAATAGTTACTCTAACTCCTTCTATAAATGAAATAGTCTATGCCTTAGGTGTTGGTAAAGATGTTGTTGCAAATACTAGATATTGTGATTTTCCAGAAGAGTCAAAAAATGTGAAAAAAGTAGGAGGATATGCTTCTATTTCTTTAGAGAAAATCTTATTGGTAAACCCTAGTGTTGTGATTGCACAAAATTATGATGAAAAACTACTTTCAAATCTAAAAAGACTTAATATCAAAACTTTGAGTTTCAAAACAGATAGTATAAAAGATATAAACAATACTATTTTTAGTTTAGGAAATTATTTTGATAAACAAGAAAAAGCTAAAGAGTTGATATCAAATATCAATAACTCTTTGTCCTCATTAAAAGGAATAATAAAAAATAAAAAAATATTAATAGTAATAAGTCCTAAAAAAACACTTTCAAATCAAATCTATGTATCAGGTAATTATTTGTATTTTGAAGATATTATAAAAGCTAGTGGAAATGTAAATGCTTTTCAATCTAAAAGCAAAGCACAACCAGTTGTAAATACAGAAAAGATAATCAAAATGAACCCTGATATTATAGTTTTACTTGCACCATTTTTTGAAGGCAAAACTAAAGAGCTAGAAGAGGTGAAAAAACTATGGTTAGATTTACCAATAAATGCAGCAAAAAATAAAAATGTATATGCAGTAGATAAATTATATGCAGGAATTCCTAGTCAAAGGGTTGTCTATTTTATACAAGATTTTAAGAAGATATTAGAGAATGTTAGAGATAAATAACTACACAAGTTCCATTTTAAAAGATATCTCTTTTCACATAAAAGAGAATGAAAACTTAATAATTCTTGGACACAATGGTGCTGGGAAATCAACCCTTGCAAAAGTTTTATCTAACCTAATAGAAAATAATAGTGTAAAAATATTTAATCAAAATCTTGAAAATATAAGTGATAAACAAAGAGCAACTCTAATAAATTATATTCCACCAAAATTTGAGATATTTGATGCGTATATAACCTTACGAGAATTTTTAGAACTATCTTGTATAGCTTATGTAGATAATGAAAAGATTGATAAGGTTATTGAACTATTAAATTTAAAAAAATTAGAAAATAAACATTGTACAACTTTTAGTTCAGGAGAAAAACAACTTTTATTATTGGGCTCTAGTATTATGCATGATGCTCAAATTACAATCTTTGATGAACTAACAGCAAACTTAGATATAAGTAGGATAAAAGAGGTATTTGATATCTTTAAATCTGATTTTTTGAAACAAAAAATTATTATAACTCATAATTTAGATTTAGCCCATGCTTTAAAATACAAGATTTTATATATGGATTCAGGAAAGATTGAGTTTTTTGGAGAAAATGACGAATTTTTTTCAAATGAAAATTTAGAAAAATTTTATAATAATTCAATTATAAAAATTAACGAGCACTTGGTAGTTAATCTATGAAAAAACTACTTTTCCTATTAGCCTTAGTCATTTTATTAATAGCTCCATTTTTAGGGGAGATAACTCTAAATATAAATGATATATTTAATAATAATACTATGACTAACCAAGTTTTTTGGGACTTGAGAGTTTCTAGGGTTTTATTGGCATTTTTTGTTGGTGGAATATTAGCTTTAGGTGGTTTGATTTTTCAAATAGTATTTAAAAACTCACTTATCACTCCTTATACTCTAGGAATAGCAAGTGGAACGACACTTTTTACAGCTATTTCGATTGTATTCTTTCCAGCTGTTATTATGTCTATTTCCTCAGCTTTTGGTTCACTTCTGACGATTATAATTTTGTATTTTATATCAAAAAGAATAAATAAAAATTCCATATCGGTTTCTACAAATTCTATTTTACTTATTGGTATTGCTTTATCATATTTCTATTCATCGGCTTTGATGTTAGTTTTTTATATGAGTAATTTACAACAAAATTATTCTATTGTTCGGTTTACTTTAGGGAGTTTAGATACTGTTGGATTTACAAGTGTTACAACATTGTTACTTGTAAGTGTAATTTTATATGGTATTATTTATTGGAAAAAATCAGAAATAAAACTTTTGCTTATATCAAATGATACAGCTTTTTTAAAAGGTTTAAATGTACATAAGTTAAATCTTCTTTTACTAATAGTTATATCTTTAAGTGTGGGAATAAGTATAAGTTTTGTTGGACCAATAGGTTTTGTTGGTTTGGTTATTCCCCATATTATTAAATTGATTTATAAAAAGAGTGCAGATAAGCTTATTTTTCCAGTATTTTTTTATGGTGGAGTTTTTTTAGTAGCTTCTGATTTGATTGCAAGAAACTTAAATACGGCTTCAACTTTACCTATTGGAGTTGTGACTGCTTTTATTGGAGCTCCATTTTTTGTATATTTATTGATAAAAAGAAATAAAAGGCAATAAGATGAAAGCTTTATGTATTAGTGCAAGTGCTTCAAACCAAGGCAAGACAGTCTTAACGACAGCTTTATTATATCACTTCAAAGAATCAGTTCGACCTTTTAAGATGGGACCTGATTTTATAGATCCTCAATTTCATAAAATAGTTTGTCAAACTCCTAGTATAAACCTTGATAGATATATGATGAGCAAAGATGAAATAAAATGGATTTTTGAAAAATATAGTGATAAAAGAATCTCTATTTGTGAAGGTGTTATGGGATTTTATGATGGACATGATAAAAAGAGTAGTGCCTATGATATTTCAAGACTTCTAAAAATTCCTACAATTATTTTACTTGATGGAAGTGGAAGTTATATAACCGTAAGTGCCCTTTTACAAGGATTAAAAACCTATAAAAAACACAATACAATAAAAGCTGTAATTTTAAATAAAATCTCTTCACAATCCCACTATGAACTAATAAAAAAGATAATAGAAAAAGATTTTAAAGATATTGTTGTTTTAGGTTGGATAAAAAAAGGTTTGGAATCCTTAGATGAGACTCATTTAGGACTTGATTTAAAAGATTTAGGAAAGATAGAAAAAATAAGCCAAGATGTTTTAGAACATATTGATATGAAAAGATTAGAAAAGATATCAAAAGTACATAAAAAGTTCAAATCTAATTATCCCTTTGAAAAGATACCAAAACAGAATAAAAAATTAGCCATAGTTCATGATATAAACTTCTCTTTTTTGTATCATGATAATTTAGTTTTTTTTAAAGAGATTTTTGAAGAAGTAGTTATCGTAGATTCTACAAAAGATGAGATTATTCCAAGTGATGTAGATATAGTTTATATCTGTGGTGGTTATATTGAGACTGACACAGCCTTTGAAAGGGTTAAAAACTCGCATAATTTTAAATCCTCACTTATAAAACATGCCCAAGAAAAACCCATATATGCTGAGTGTGCTGGACTTTTATATTTGGGAGTTGCTGTTGATGATAAACCTATGAGTTCTATTCTAGATGTAAGTTTTACAAAAGAGAAAAGGTTTCAAAGGATGGGATACTATTTCAATGAAGATGGTGTAAAAGGTCATGCTTTTCACTATACAAAACCCCTTGATGAAAATAGTGGTTTTGATAGATTGTCTAAATCAAAAGCACTTATTGGGAAATATGGTTCTTGGGAGAAAGAGAAAGTATTTGGTACATATTTGCACTGTATGTTTAGAGGAAATACTAAACTAATAAAAAAAAGATTATTGCCATAAGTAAAAGTAGTGAATCAAATTTTGATTTAAAATTAAGTGCATTTAGAACATCTTCTTTTAATATCTCTTCTCTTCCTTCACCAAAATAAGCTTTCTCTTTTACTTTCCCAAAATAAGAAGTTGGACCTCCTACTTTTACTTTTAAAGCTAAAGCCATAGCAGAAATAGGATGCCCAGCATTTGGACTATCATGGAGTTTACCATATGAATAAAAGTTTTTTAAAGCATTAAATGAGTTGAAAAATAAAGCTATCAAAACAGCTGTTATTCGTGAGGGTATATAATTTACTACATCATCAAGTTTTGCAGAAAACTTGCCAAAATTTTCATATCTTTCATTTTTATAACCAACCATAGAATCAAGGGTATTTATAGCCTTATATATAAAGCCCCCAACAAGTCCAAAAAGCAAGATATAAAACATGGGAGCTATTACTCCATCACTTAAATTTTCGGCATATGTCTCAACCGCAGCTTTATTTATATCACTTTCACTCATATCCTTTGTATCTCTACTAACTAACATAGAAATAGCGTGTTTAGGGTCAGTTGAGTGGACAACTTCTTTTACACTATCATAAAGCATTTTAGATGAGATTGCAAAAGAACATAAAAATCCTTGGACTAAAATATTATCAAAAAGACTTAGAAAATATGTGATAATAAAAACTATACTAAGCAAGGAAAGTGTCAAAGTAACACCTCTTATAATAGAGTCTTTATAAAAGTTTTTTTCAAACCATTTTATATAATTACCCATAAAAATAATTGGATGTTTGAAGAACTTTATTTTTTCTAATTCTCCAAAAATATAATCAAAAAAATAAGCTACTAAAACAGTTATAAAATGCATCTAAACTCTCTTTTCAAAGCTTTTATAAACTTTTGCATGGCTGTTTTATCTTTTATAGCAACTCTTACAAAAGAGTTATTTAGAAAATCAAAGTTAGAACAATCTCTTATCATGATTTTGTAAGAAATTAATTTATCTTGTAGTGTTTGAGCATCACAGTCTTGAAGCTTTAGTAATAAATAATTTGCTTGGCTTTTATATATCTTTTTTATGAAATCAAATCTTTCCAAGTGTTTGATAGTATATTTTTTATTTTCTTCTGTGATTTTGATAGTTTCACTTATGAAGTCTCTGTTTTTAATAGCATTTTGCAAATAAATAGAGTCAAAATGTGATAACTTCCATAAAGGCTCTTTATCTTTTATTTTTTTGATATTTTTAGCATTTGATATAAGTGTACCAACTCTTATACTTGCACTACTATATATCTTTGTCATAGATTTTAAAATATATAGCTTATCATAGTTTTTTAATTTTCTTATGATGGATTTTTTATTTGTAAAGTCTAAAAAACTTTCATCTACAAAAATAGTGCAGTTTTTTTCAAGCCAAGAGTTAAATAGTTTGTCCAAATCATAATATTCTCCATCAGGAGTTGAGGGGTTTACAAAGATAACTAAAGAGTTCTTTTTTACTTTTTTGTTTATCTGTTCAAATCTATTTATCAAATCAATTTTGAATCCAAAAGTTTGTGCTGCTTTTTTGTACTCTAAGTAAGCAGGAGAATATATTGTACAGTGCTTTAAATCGATATATCTAAAGAATGAAAAAATTGCGCTACTTCCACCATTGAAAAGTTCTATTTCATCAGCTTTTACACTATATTTTTTTGCTATTATTTTATATAGTTTTTCATATGTTGGATAGTTTGAAATATCTAAATTATTTAGGTCTGTTTTTATCTTTGGTTTTAGAAAATTGATATTTGAAGATAGGTCTATTATTTCTTTTGATTTTGAGCCTATTTTTTTGCTAAAAGCTAAAATATCACCACCATGACTAAATTGATTATTTGATTTCAAAAGTTCTCTTTTTTATGCAATGGTACTATAAAGTTTATATATAACAAATAAGAGGAAAAAAGAGTTATGAGAGAGTTTACATCTGCTGATATAGCATGTTTAGATGAGATTATAAAAGCTAGAAGAGATGTGAGAGGAAATAGATTTTTAGATAAAAAAATAGATGATGAAACCCTCGATAAACTTCTTCAAGCTGCTTGCGATG
The DNA here is from genome assembly GCF_004116465.1 of Arcobacter sp. F2176. NCBI lineage: Bacteria > Pseudomonadati > Campylobacterota > Epsilonproteobacteria > Campylobacterales > Arcobacteraceae > Arcobacter > Arcobacter sp. F2176. The sequence continues at coordinate 341,160 of NZ_PDJV01000001.1, read as the reverse complement.
CTCCCTCCGTTGGTTTCTCACAACCTTGGAAATTTGTGATAGTAAAAGATGCTAAAAAAAGAGATGAGATATATCAAGACTTCCTAAAAGAAAATGAAAAAGCAAAAGAGATTTTTAAAGATAAAGAACTCTATAGTAAACTAAAACTTGAAGGTATAAAAGAGTCTTACTTAAATATCGCAGTTTTATATGAAAAAAGTGATAAAAGAGTCTTAGGGCAAACAAGCCAAAAAAAGATGGGTGAGTATAGTGTAGTTTGTGCTATCCAAAACTTTTGGTTGATGGCAAGGGCTCATAATATTGGTGTTGGTTGGGTAAGTATTTTAAAACCAAAAAGAGTAAAAAAGATTTTAAATATAGAAAAAAATCATAAGCTAATAGCTTATTTGACAGTTGGTTATGTGGATGGGTTTTTAGATGAACCAGAACTTTTAACCCTAGAGTGGGAAAAAAGAAAATCAATGAAAGATATCAAGGTCATATAGTGGGAGTAAAAACTAAACTTTTTTATGAAGATATAAAACCTTTTTTTGATATAAAATCTTTACAAGAGACAAAAAATGGTGAAAGTCATACTGTCTATATTTTGGATAATGATTATATTTTAAAGATATATGAAGAAGAAAATCTTTTTAATATCGATGCTGAAATCGAACTTTTAAACTACACAAGAAATCTTTGTGTGCCAAAAGTCATAAAAGATAATATTTTCATAAAAGGAAAAAGAGGTCTTGTTTTTTCTAAAGCAAAGGGTGAGAGTGTAGTGGAGTTTGTAAAATCAACTCATTTGGAGCAAATAGGGCAATTTTTAAGCTCTTTTCACAAAATGACAAAAAATAAAAAACATAATAATCTCTCTGCTTTTGGTAAGTCGCAATTAAGAGTATTGATAGAAAAAACTGGAAACAAAGCATTTCAAGAGGAGTTTGATTCTTTAAAAATAGAGCTTAAAAATGATGGTATTATTCATGGAGATCTCTTTTTAGATAATGCAACTTTTTGTGAAGATAAACTAACTTGTGTCTTTGATTTTAGTGATGCTTGTGAGGGCGACTTTATCTTTGATTTGGCAGTTGTAGCTTTATCTTGGTGTAGCAATAAAGAAGAGATAAATATACTTTTAAATGCTTATAATAAAGAGATAAAACTAGATGATTTTATTGTCTATTTAAGATATGCTTCACTTTATTATTGTGTTAAAAGGCATTTGACTAATAGAGATTATGATAACATTATTTTCAAAAATAAATTTATAGATTTGATATAGGAAAGAACTTGGTAAAAAATATTATAGGTAAGATTGATTTTGCAGAATTTTTAAGGGGCAAAAAGGCTACTTTTATGTTAAGCCTTAGCAATACACAAACGGTAAATATAGCTGGTCTAACACAAGCTGGAATCCCAGGAAAGATACATTTGACTCCTACACTTGATAGTGAGTTTTTATGTACAGGGGAACTTCGAAGTTTAAGTGAGATAGCAACAACACCAAGTGGAGTACCAACTCCTGCTCTTATTACAAGAGCTGTACATCTTTTAAAGCCATATTCAAATATAGAACTTCTAGATTTAGGACTTGAAGTATCTCCACAAGTTGATTATTTCAAAACACACTCTTTTGGAATATCTCCCTCAAAATCAATCGCTCTTGATGCAAAAATAGATGCACTTGATATTTTTCAAAAGGGATTAGCTTTTGGTCAAACTTATGAGTGCCAAGATGACTATATAATTTTAGGTGAAAGTGTTCCAAGTGGTACTACAACAGCTAGAGCTACTTGCCAAGCTTTGGATTATGATTGTAAAGAGTTCTTTTCAAGTTCTTTTAAAGACTCTCCTACAACAATAAGAGATGAAACAGTTAAAAATGCGTTATCTTATGTAAGAAGTGACGATGATATCTTTGCAAAACTTGGACGAGTGTCAGACAATATGCAAATATTTAATGCTGGTTTTATTTTAGGATTAAATAATAAAATAAAGGTAGTCCTAGCAGGTGGAACTCAGATGGCTTCAGTACTTCTAATAGTAAACTCAATTTTAAGAACCATGGGTGGAGAATTTGAAACTTCAAACTTAGCAATATGCACTACAAAATGGGTTCAAGAAGATGAAAAAAGTGATATAAAAGCACTATTGGAACTACTTGATTTTAAAATTGATGCTTATTATGTGGATTTTGATTTCTCACTTTCATCTCATCCTGCTTTAAAATTATATGATGAAGGTGAAGCAAAAGAGGGTGTTGGTGCAGGAGCAGCTTTAATGTATGGGCTTTTAAATGGTTTGTCAAAAGCTGATATAACCAAACAAGTTGAAAGCTTTTTAGGATAATAGTATGGATATTTTTATAGCAACATTTTTAAAAATGTTTTTTATTATGACACCATTTTTTGTATTGTCTGTTTTTTTAACCGTAGCAAATGAGGCAACAGCAAAAGAGAGAAAAGCTTTAGCTATCAAAGTTACAATTTCAGTGATTATTATGAGTTTGATTTTACTTTTTTTTGGAAAACATATATTTGCAGTTTTTGGTATAACTTTAGATGCTTTTAGAATAGGTGCTGGTGCCTTATTATTTTTATCAGCAGTTGATTTAATAAAAGGTAATAAAGATAGTGGCAAAGTAGGGACTAAAGATATCTCTCAGCTTGCAGTAGTACCCTTAGCAATTCCTGTTACAATAGGACCAGGAACTATTGGTATCTTACTTGTGATGGGTGCAACTTTTGATAGCACATCATCAATGATAATGGGAAGTTTAGCATTGATAAGTGCTGTTTTAGTTATAGGAATTATGCTTTATACCTCAAGTATCATTGAAAATATCATTGGGAAACAAGGTTTATTAGTAATATCAAAAATCACAGGTCTATTTTTATCAGCACTTGCAGCACAGATTGTATTTACTGGTATCAAAAACTTCTTAGGACTATAATGAAGATACTATATTACGGCGGACAAAAATCAGGAAAAAGTAAACTTGCAGAAGCAAAAGCAATAGAACTCTCAAAAAATAAAAAGCCATATTATATAGCAACCTATGATAATAGTTATGGTGATAAAGAGATGCAAAACAAGGTTTTAAAACATCAAAATCAAAGAAAAGATAAGTTTGAAACCATAGAAGAGAAATTTGATTTATCAAAAGTCATCAAAGATGATAATACTTATTTGATAGATTGTATCTCCATGTGGCTTTTAAATGGACTTGAAAAAGAAGAAGAAAAACTTTTAGAAGAAATAGAAAAACTAGCATCAATAAATGCAAATATAGTTTTTGTACTAAATGACGTAAGTAGTGGTGTTATACCTTTTGAAAAAGTTAGCCGTAAATATGTAGACCTAAGTGGAATCATAGGACAAAAGTTAGCAAGTATCTGTGATGAAGTTTATGAAGTGAAACTTGGACTTGCTCAAAGGTTGAAATAAGTGAAAAATGTTTTTTTGCCAAGAGAATTTGAATCAGGTCATGAATTATGTTTTTTTATTCATGATATATTGGCAAATGTTTTAGTGTATGGAGAAAAAGAAAATATTTTTAATTATGAATTTGCTTTAAAAGAAGAAATTGCTAATAATCTTACAGATGATGAAGATATTTTAAGTTTTTTATCTAAATATAAATTATATGAAGAGCGAAATAAAGTATTAAAAACTTTTATTTTACCAGCACTTTTATCTGATACATTACATTGTATTTATGAAGCTTTGATTTCATCAAAAAAAGCAAAACTAAATGTTACATATATGTTGATAAGGAAGCCAATCCAAGAAACTCTATATTTGTTAGAATCAATAGTTATTGATGAATTTACATTTGGAGAAAGTATGTCTGAAAATCCTTTAAAGTTAAGACCGAGTAATGCAGGTGGAATTGAAGGACATCAAAAAAGAATAAATACTGTACTTAATAAACTTGGACTATCTGATTTATTTTCTTCTTTATATCTTACAAATTTAAGATACAACAAAAAATGTGATGATAATTTTGATGGTATTTGTAATCATGCTATGCATTTGTTTACAGAACATGAGGCAATAAGAACAGAAAAATTAAATGTAAACTTTATTTTTTCGGGTTGGGATTCTAAATTAACTCAATGGGCTTATTTATATAGTAGATTACCTTATCTTATGTTGTATTTATATTATATAGTAGAATATATAATGGAAGAGATTTGTCCAACGGAGAAGTCGTATATTGAAGAAATGGAATTGAGAGTTTTTGCTCATTTTATCCTTTGGTTTGAAAATTTAAATAAAGATTACTATACAGATGAAATATTAAAAGTAGTAGAATTTGCAAAAAATAAAATAAATGATTTTTGTATGAAGAATTTAAAAAGACCTTTTGATAAATTAATTATTAATAATATCTCAAATAATAGCATATCTGACTACAAGGATAATAATTAGATGAATAATATCTCTATTTTTGGAACATCAAGTGATGCAGGCAAATCAACTATTACTTTTGTAATAGCTAAGATTTTACAAGACTTAGGAGTAAAAGTTGCTCCTTTTAAAGCTCAAAATGTATCAAACAATGCTTATGTTTGTGATGATGGAAGTGAGATTGCTGTGGCTCAGTATTTTCAAGCTCAGGTTTTGGGTGTACCTACTTCTTATCATCTTAATCCTGTCCTATTAAAATCAGGTAGAGGAAGTAATGCTTCTGTAATAGTTGAGGGGCAAGTCTTAGCTAGCAAGGATGTGCTTACTTATTATAAAGATTTAGACCTTTTAAAGCCTGCTGTTGATAGATGTTTTTCTTATCTTGATGAAAAGTATGATTGTCTTGTTTGTGAGGGAGCGGGAAGTCCTGTGGAACTTAATCTTATGGATAAAGACTTATCAAATATTTATATTGCCACAAAATACAATACAAAAATCATACTTGTAGCAGATATTGAAAAGGGTGGAGTTTTTGCTTCTATTTATGGGGTTTATAATCTTCTTCCAAAAGAGTTACAAAAAAATGTAATAGGTGTGATTGTAAATAAGTTTCGTGGGGATTTATCCCTTTTTGATGAGGGCATAAAAATCATAGAAAATGATTTTAAAATACCAGTTCTTGGAGTGCTTCCTTATGTGCCATTTAATCTAGGTTTTGAAGATTCACAAAGTTTGAAAAATTATGCTCAAAATAGCAAAGATAGTATTATAAGAGTAGGGGTTATTTCATATCCTTATATGAGCAATTACAATGACTTCGAACCTTTGATTGCTGATAGTAATATAAACTTAGAGTTTATAGAAAACAATATCTCCCTTGATAAGTTTGATATGATAATACTACCAGGTTCAAAATTAGTGATAAAAGACCTAAAATGGCTTAAATCAAATGGTTTATTTAAAAAGATAAAAGAGTATAAAAAAACTATTTTAGGACTTTGTGGTGGTTATGAGATGATGTTTAAAACACTTGATGATAAGTATGCATTGGAAAATAGTGAAGCTTGTATAGAAGAGGGTTTTGGTTTTATTGATGATGAGATAATCTTTGAAAAAGAGAAAGTTCTTAAAAAAGCTAGTTATAAAATCTTTGATTGTGAAATTGAAGGTTTTGAAATACACCACGGAGTTTCAAAAAAATATGAAATATCATATGAAACAGATAATATAAAAGGTACTTTTATCCATGCTATTTTTGACAATGATAATATTAGATCAAAACTATTTAAAACTATAAATAGTGATTATAAAGAGTTTGATTTTAAAGTATATAAAAAAGATACAATTGATAGTTTTATTTCAAATATGAGAAATAGACTTGATGTAAATAAAATATTGGAAAATATAAATGAATAATTTTATCTTAGGTTTTAAATTTGCTCTTAGCTATTTTACAATACTTCCTGTGAAGTTTAAAGAAGATGATGACTTATCAAAAAAAGAGATTTTATCTTTTATGCTTTTTTCTTTTCCTCTAATTGGATTAATACTTGGTTTTATTACTCTTGTTTTATACCATTTTTTATCTGATTTATCTTGGTTTGGAGCTATTATATGTGCTGTGTTTTATATGATTCTTTATGGATTTATTCATACAGAAGCTATCATAGATGTGGTAGATGCTATTTATGCAAAACATAGTGGGAAAGATGCCTATGAAGTTATCAAAGAACCAACTATTGGTGCCATGGGAGTTTTGTATGCTTTTGCTTTTTTTACTTTAAAAATTGCTGGGATTGTATATCTGTTTTTAAATGGCTATCTTCTAGAGTTCGTATCAATTATAGTCATAAGTAGATTGATGCTTTTGTTTGTGATTAAAAACTTTGAATTTAAATCTTCATTTGTAAATCAACTTAAAAACTCACTCTCTACAAATATTTTTTTTGTAGCACTTTTAGTTTTTACTTTGACAAATATTATACTCGTGGGATTTAAAACTTTATCTCTTACTCTTTTTGCTTTTATTTTTTCATATTTAATTGCGCTATTTATAAGAAAAAATGTAGGTTTTTTAAATGGTGATGCATTAGGTACAATTTTAGAGCTATCTGAACTTTTTTTAATAATCATTCTTATTATTAAATGACTATTTGTAATAACCTTGTAATAATCTTATAATTATATTATAATTATTTGTTATTTGGTTTTATTAAGGACTTAATAGATTTTGGAAGATGAGCGAAAGGGATTGTTTTATTTTGTGTAAGTTTTTCTTTTTCAAAACAAGATAATTCAACATTCATATTAGCTTTATTTAGAAGTAAAACTTTGTATTTTATACCTTCTATATTATAAGTTATATCTTTATTTCGAAAATCTATAATCTCTTTTTTCTTTGCCATAATCATTCCTTAAAAAGAAGGGTAGCTAAAAATGGATAATGAAACTATAAAATTTGTTCCAAACAGATTGAAGTCTTTTCCTGTAACAATGTTTGCCATTATTATGGGTTTATCGGGACTAAGTTTAGTTTATAGCAAAGCAAATGAAGTTTTAGGAATAAACAAAATATTTTATGAAATATTTTCATTTTTTACAATTATAATTTTTTTTATAATATTAATTATATATTTTATAAAAATGATGAAATATGATGAAGAAGTTAAAGCAGAATTTTCACATCCCACTAGAATAAACTTTTTTACAGCTATTTCTATATCTTTTATTCTTGTATCTATGTTATTTAAACCTTTTAATATTCAAGTTTCACATAGTTTATTTACTATTGGAACAGTTTTACAACTATTTTTTACATTTTATACTTTCAAGTTTTGGATAAATACACCTTTAAATATAAAACACTCAAGTCCAGCTTGGTTTATCCCTATTATTGGAAATTTAGTAATTCCTATTGCAGGAATTGATTTTCTTAGTGAAAATGTTTTAATGTATTTTTTCTCTATTGGGATTTTTTTCTGGATAATCATGTTTTCTATAATACTAAATAGAATCATTTTTCATGACAAATTTACTCAGAAGTTTATGCCAACACTTTTTATACTTATAGCTCCTCCTAGTGTAGGATTTTTAGCCTATTATAAATTGACTAGTAGTTTAGATGTCTTTTCTATTGTATTATTCAATTTAGGACTATTTTTTACTTTATTACTTTTTTTTATGTATAAAAATTTTTTAAAAATAAAGTTTTTTATCTCATGGTGGGCATTTACTTTTCCTCTTGCTTCTATGACAATTTCTACATTGTTACTTTATTCTATAAACAAAGAGATTATTTATTATTATTTATCATATTTTTTCATTGTTTGTACTACTTGTGTTGTAGGCATTGTAGCGATAAATACTATCAAAGATATTGTTAAAAATGAGATATGTATAATGGAATAGTAATTTTAATGGTAATATAATAGTTTAAAATTTTAAAAGGTATTACTATGAATTATAAATACATTGGAAAAACAGGACTTAGAGTAACTGATATTTGTTTAGGAACTATGACTTTTGGTACAACTACTAATAAAGAAGAAGCTTTTAAAATCATGGATAAAGCTTATGAAAGTGGAATAAACTTTTTTGATACAGCAGAAATATATCCTGTGCCACCAACCGCTGATTTAGGTGGATTAACTGAAGAGATAGTAGGGGAATGGTTAAAAACAAAACCTAGGGATTCTGTTATCTTAGCTTCAAAAGTTGCAGGAGCAGCTTCTGGTTGGTTTGTCCCACCTACAAGACATGGTTTAACAGCAATTGATTCTTTTCATATTAAAAAAGCTATAGAAGGAAGTTTAAAAAGACTTCAAACTGATTATATAGATCTTTATCAAATGCATTGGCCAGATACTATTGTACCTATTGAAGAGTCTTTAAAAGCTTTTGATGAGTTAGTTAAAGAAGGAAAAGTAAGATATATAGGAACTTCTAATGATAGTGCTTACGGCTTAACAAAAGCAAATGAAGCTTCAAAATATAACAATATAGCAAGATTTGAATCTATTCAAAATAACTTTTCACTTCTCAATCCAAGATTTTTAGATGAACTAAGTACGATTTGTAGAAAAGAACAAATTTCATTACTTCCTTATTCTCCAATGGCTGGTGGGGTTTTAAGTGGAAAATATAATGCAGGATTTTATCCTGAAGGAGCTAGATTTTCTTCTTATATTCAAAATAAAAGTAAAAGAGTGCAAGCTATGGCAAATAGATTTGTAAATGACAAAACTATGGCTGCAACTGCCAAATATATGGATTTAGCGAAAAAACTTGGTATAAGTCCAGTAACACTTGCAGTTGCTTGGTCAAAACAACATGATTTTGTCGCTTCAACTATTATAGGTGCAAGAGAACTAGTACAATTAGATGATTCCTTAAAAGCATTAGATATTGTTTTAGATAATAATACTTTAGAAGAAATCAAAACAATTCAAAGTGATATTTTATATCCAATGGGATAATAATATAAGAGATTATTATTGAAAAAAACTTAAAAAGAATTTAAAAAATTAAAATTATTAGTTAGTATTATAAGTAATAATTATTATTAAAAAGTGTACAATCCAAATAAATAATTTTTTAAAGGAAGTATAATAATGAATAAGTTGACAATTTCAAAAAAATTCTTATTTATGACGATTGGATTAGCTATTATTATGATTAGTATTAGTTTCTTCATCTTGAATATAAAGAAAAACTCTATAAAAGATGATGTACTTAATACGACCATAAGTGATTTGAGACAAACCTCTGATTTAAAAATTGAAGGAAAGTTAGAAGTTGGTATTTCAAATGCGATATCAATAGCAAATGATTCTATGATTCAACAGTCACTTATTGATAATAATCGAGAATTAGCAATAAGTGCCTTATCAAGTCTATCAAAAAAGATGAAAGAATCAACACCTTTTAAAAATATAAAGGTACATATTCATACAAAAGATAATAAATCTTTTGTAAGATCTTGGGTTCCAAATAAATTTGGAGACGACTTATCTTCTTTTAGAGATAGTGTTGTCGAAGTAAATAAAAATAAAAAAGTTGTAAATACTTTAGAAGTAGGGAAAGCTGGTCTAAGCATAAGATCTGTTGTTCCTATTTTTACAAAAGATAATGAACATGTTGGTTCATTAGAATTTATGCAGGGTATTAACTCTGTTGCAAAAGCTTTTGATAAAAATGGTGATGCTTTCATTTTACTTATGGACTCAAAATTAGCAGTTGCAGATACTTCGAAATTACAAAAAATAAGTAATTACATAGTTTCTCAAAAATTCTTAAATGAAGAATTTTATAAAGATTCTAAAAATATAGATTTTAACAAACTTCTTAAAAATGGTTATTATGATGACTCAAAGTATTTTTATACTTTTAGTCAAATAAAGGATTTCAAAGGCAAAGATTTAGGAATAGCTTTACTTGGTAGAAAACATGATGTAGTTAATGTATCAATAGATGGAGCTTCTGATATTATTTGGCAAGCTTTACTTTTATTGTTTATTTCTTTATTTTTATCAATGATAGGAAGTTATTTTACTTTAAAATATACTGTTCTTTCTCCTATAAGTAATTTAAAAAATTCTATTGATAGTTTAGTTAATCATACTACAAATGAAACAACAAGAATAGAAGTTAAATCAAATGATGAAATTGGAAGTGTTGTAACTAGTTTCAATAACTACTTAGACGATTTAGATAGGGGTAATAAACTTGATATTAAAGTAATTGATGAAACTAATTTAATCATCGAAAAAGTTAATAAAGGTTTATTAAATGAAAGAGTATTAACAAAAGCTCACTCAACATCAGTTAATAAGCTTGTAGATGAAGTAAACTCAATGATTGGTGTATTTCAAACTAATTTATTGATGGTTTCTGATGTTTTGATTAATCTTTCACATGCTAATTATGATTCACAAATACCAGATGTAAAACTAACAGGAACTCTTAGTTCTATTTTTGATGGAATAAAAGTAACTCAATCAACAATCAATGAAGTAATGTGTTTAATTGATAATGCAAATAATAAATTAACATCAAGTGCTTTTGAATTATCAAGTGCATCAAGTAAACTTAGTACTTCTTCAAATGAACAAGCAGCTTCTTTAGAAGAAACAGCAGCTGCTATTCAAGAGATATCTTCAACTATTCAAAGTAGTAGTGAAACAGCAACTAAAATGTCACAATATACAAAAAATGTAAGTGAATCAAATGAGAATGGGAAACAACTTGCTTTTAAAACAGCTGCAGCAATGGAAGAGTTAAGTTCTAAAGTAAGTGCGATTAATGAATCAATTTCTATAATTGATCAAATAGCTTTTCAAACAAATATTTTAAGTCTAAATGCAGCAGTAGAAGCAGCAACTGCGGGTGAGGCTGGAAAAGGTTTTGCAGTAGTTGCACAAGAGGTTAGAAACTTAGCTTCTAGAAGTGCAGAAGCAGCAAAAGAGATAAAAACTTTAGTGGAAGATGCAACTTTAAAAGCAAGTCAAAGTAAAGATATTTCAAATCAGATGATTACTGGTTATAATCAATTAAATGAGAGCATAACTTATACAATAGAACTTATTGAAGATGTAGCAACTGCAACAAAAGAGCAAGAATCAGCTATGAGTCAAATAAGTGATACTGTTAACTCTTTAGATCAAGCAACACAACAAAATGCAGCTTTAGCAACATCAATAAATGAGATGTCAAAAGTGACATCAGACCTTGCTTCACAATTGCAAAATGCTATAAATAGAACTAGCTTTGACAAAAATGCTAGCAAAAGAATATGTGATGAAAACCTTATATTTGATGTAAATAAATTAAAATCTGACCATTTGGTATTTAAAAATATTAATTTTTCAGAGTGCAGAAAAGGTAATAATTTTAAAGTTAAAACCCATCATGAATGTAATCTTGGAAAATGGATTGATGAACATGAAGATACTACTTTTAATCAGACAAAAGATTGGGCTAATTTAAAAGAAGCTCATAAACATGTTCATGAACTTGTACAAAAAACAGTAGACTTATATGCTAAAGGTGCATCTAATGATGAGATTTTTGAAGTAACTGAATCAGTAGAAAATAATATTAATATAGTATTTGAATCTCTTAATACTATAAGAGAAGAAAATTGTAAAAACAATTAGACTTAAAAAATAATATTTAACCTTTTTGATTATTATAAGTTTTATAAAATCAAAAAAGGTTAAATTATGTAAAAAATATAATACTTTATACATAACTTCTACTTATTTGCTATATTATTAACAGAATATAAATATAAAAATCAAAATATATCTTGAAAATTAATTAAAAAATTTGCTTTCTTTTTGTTATTGTATTAAAATTAAATAGTAAAAAATCAAAAAAGGAGTTATTCATGTTAGACAAAAAAATCTTAGAATTTTTAGACTGTGACATTTATAAATACAGCTACGCAAAAGAATGTTTCCAAATCAGTAATTACTTTAAAACTGATATTAATTCACTTATGGATGAAGTAAAAAAAATCATTAATGTACTACACGAAAATAGCATTAAATATAAAATCTTAAAAGACAACACTATAAAGTTAGACTTATAGTCTATTCTGACTCAAATAAATTATAAACTCAATTTAATTAAAAGTATTTAGGTGAAAATTTTGGAAAGGAATATTATCCCTTCCCCTTTTTTATAATGCAGTAGACATTATTTTATTTAATGCTTCTTTTGTATAAATATCGCCAAGGCCAAAATGTTCTGCACTTTTATTAGTGTTTTCTATGATTTTCTCTAAATCAGATTCTTTAATATTTAGTTGACTTAATTTGGTAGGAGTTCCAATTTTATTAAACCAATTTTCTAAGGCTTCGATGCCTTCAATTGCAGTTGATAAACCAAAAATTTCTTTTGCAAATCTAGTAAATTGGTTTTCATTTCTTTTATAATACCATTTCATCCATGCTGGCATAACAACAGACAATCCTGCTCCATGAGGCACATTATGAAGTGCAGATAAAGTATGCTCAATCATGTGATTAGGAAAGGTATATCCAGCTGTTCCTAAAAATGTAGTACCATTTAGTGCATTAGTTGCTGCCCATGCAAATTCACCTCTTATTTTATCATCCTTTGGATTATCTATTAAAATTTCTGTTGTTTCTATAACTGTTTTAATTATAGATTCTATTTGTCTATTTAAAAAAGTTGGTTGAGCACTTGCAGTAAAATATCCTTCTATACTATGAGCTATGATATCAGCTGCTGAATATACTAAGTATTCTTTTGAAATTGATTGCATAAGTAATGGATTTATAACTGATACTTTTGGGTAAACATGTGAAGAAAAAATTGAATACTTTTCTTTTGTCTCTTCATTTGTAATCACAGCAAAACAGTTCATTTCACTACCCGTTGCTGCTAATGTCATAATATCAAATACAGGTAAAGCCTTTTTAATAACTTCTTTTTTTATAAAAAAATCCCAAACATCTCCATCATAAAAAGTTCCTGCGGCGATTGCTTTAGCACTATCAAGAACAGAGCCTCCACCAATAGCTAAAATACCATCAATAGAACTTTCTTTAGTAATTTTTATACCTTCATTTACTTTTGATAAAGTGGGGTTACTAATAATCCCACCAAAATCAATATACTCAATACCATTTTCTTTCAAACTATTTACAACAGTGTCATACAAAGCATCTTTTTTTATTCTTTGACTTCCATAACATATAAGTACTTTTTTAACATCTTTTGAATTAATATATTCACCAATTTTTTTTTCTTTATCTTTTCCAAATTCTACTTGAGTTGGATTACAATAACTAAAGTCTTCCATAAAATCTCCTATAAAAAATTATATTCTTATTATATCATGACTAAAATATATGTATATAATAAGAATATATTTTAAAGTTGAAGAAACTTTATTTATAATACAATACCTAAATATTAAATAAGAAAAAAAATAAAAATTTTAATAAGGAAATTAATGTCAAATGGTCATTTATTAAGCTCTCTTCTATATCTTTTTACTATAGTTGCAATTTTAGTAACTCTATCCAAAAGACTAGGGCTTGGTAGTATTTTAGGTCTATTAATAGCTGGTATAATTGTTGGACCATTTTCTCCTGGACCAATTTTGACAAAAGAAGTAGGATCTGTTCGTAATATCGCAGAATTTGGTGTAGTACTTTTACTTTTTGTTATTGGATTAGAGATGCAACCTAAAAAACTTTGGAGTATGAGAAAAGAGGTTTTTGGATTAGGAAGCGCACAAATATTATTTTCAGGATTTTTCATATTTTTATATGCCGTATCTTATGCAAAATCTTGGCAAGTAGCTTTACTTATCGCTCCTACTTTTGCTCTTTCATCAACAGCCTTTGTAATGCAAATATTGCAAGATAAAGGGATAACTCATACCCCAGAGGGACAAACTAGCTTTTCTATTTTATTAATGCAAGATTTAGCAGTAGTTCCTCTTTTAGCCTTAGTTCCAATTGTAGCAATAAATCAAGTATCATCAAGTGAGTCAATTTGGATAGAAGTATTGATTGCGATTGGCTCAATTGTTGCTTTAACTTTATTTGGTAAATATGTTGTACCAAAATTATTAGATTATTTGGCAAAACATCAAAATAAAGATGCTTTTTTCTTTTTTGTGATAACAGCTGTAGTATTTGCAGCTTGGGCTATGGAACATTCTGGTCTTTCTATGTCACTTGGGGCATTTATTATGGGTATGATTTTATCAAATTCTAAATATCATTATCAAATCAGAGCATATGTAGAGCCTTATAAAGGGTTACTTATGGCTATGTTTTTTGTTGCTGTTGGTATGTCTATAGATTTAGAAGCTATGGTTGATAAACCTTTAATTTTACTACAACATTTAGTTGTTATTATGTCAATAAAGATTGTAGCACTTTTTGCTTTTATGGTTTTTATGGGATATAAAAAATCAACTGCGATATCAGTATCCTTTCTCTTAGCACAAAGTGGAGAGTTTGGCTTTGTAGTATTTGGTGCAATGAAAGCAGTTGGAGGTATAAGCGATGAACTTTTTGTAGCAAGTATTACAATTATCTCTATTAGTATGCTTTTAACTCCTCTTCTTGTAAATTTAAGTGAAAAACTTGCACTTAAATTTGATACATCTCCTATAAAAATAAAATCAGCATATGTGCCTAAAACAGAGTGGGAAGGTGTGATTATCGCAGGATATGGAGAAGTTGGAAGATTAACTGCTACTATGCTTGATTATGCAAATATACCTTTTGTAGCTTTTGATATAGATGCAAAAAGAGTTGAAATAGGTGAGAAAGAGGGAAGAGCTGTATATTATGGGGAGTTGAGTGATTTAGACTTTATTACAAGGATAGGCTTAGAAAATGCAAAAGCAGTTATTCTTACAATCGAAAATCACCATACAACAGTAAAAATTATTTCGCATATTAGAAATGAATATCCATATTTACGTATACTTTCAAGAACAAAAAGTATGAAAACAAGAGACTTATTAGTCAAACATGGAGTATCTTGGGCAATGCCAGTATCTTCTGAAGGTGCGCTAAGACTAGGAGCAGAGACTTTACTAGGACTTGGAAGAACAAGAGAAGATGTAATTGATATCTTAACTTACTTTAGAAAAAATGATTACGAAACAATCAAAGAACTCCATGAAAAAGATGAAAAAAGTAAGTAGTAATTTGAATATAAAAAGGGAATAAAATTGAAAATACGAGTATATTATGAAGATACGGATTGTGGTGGGGTTGTTTATCACTCAAATTATTTAAGCTTTTGTGAAAGAGCTAGAAGTGAGTTGTTTTTTCAAAAGGGATTAACTCCCCATCAAGAGAGTGAGTTTTTTGTAGTGAAATCACTTGAAGCAAACTATATAAGTCCAGCAGTTTTTGGAGATGAACTTTTTATTAAGACTAAACTTATTGAAAAAAAAGCTGCATCATTAACTTTACATCAAGAGATAATTAGAGATGAAAAAGTTATATTTGAAATGGATGTAAAAGTTGTCTATTTGAAAAATAAAAAGCCATCAAAAATACCAGATGAAATGTTTGAAGTATTTAAAAATGAGTAAGATTTTTTTAGTTTTATTTCTTCTTTTTTCTTCTAGTTTTGCTAGTAGTAAAATTTATTTTTTGCCTAAAGATGCAAAGATATCAAGTGAAAAAATTATCTCATTAATAGATAATTCTAAGA
Organism: Arcobacter sp. F2176; assembly: GCF_004116465.1. Taxonomy (NCBI): domain Bacteria; kingdom Pseudomonadati; phylum Campylobacterota; class Epsilonproteobacteria; order Campylobacterales; family Arcobacteraceae; genus Arcobacter; species Arcobacter sp. F2176. The sequence goes on along the minus strand of NZ_PDJV01000001.1, from coordinate 325,545 downwards.
GTTCGATAGATATCTCTATGTATAATTTGTCGTATAAAAAGCTTATAAATGGCTTAAGTAAAGCTTCAAAAAGAGGAGTTATTATAAACTTGTATCTAGATAAATCTAAATTTAAGAAAAGTGATAAAATCAATAAATTAATAAAAAATAGTGGTATTAAATACAAAGTATTAGAGAAAAAGAATCATTTAAAGCTGGCATTGTTTGATAAAAGTACAGCAGTTTTTGGAAGTGCAAACTGGACAAAAGAGTCTTTTCAAGATAATTTTGAGATTATTTATATGACAGATGAACATAAAGATATAAAACAAATAAAAGAGATATTTAATAGCTTGGAAAAAAATTATTAACTACTATATTTTTTTTACTACTATGCAAGTTACAAGTAGATAAAATATCTAAAATTATAAAAGGATATTTTGTGTTAGGAACTTTTGTTATTGCTTATTGTTTTTATTTTTTATTTAATATTTATACTTCATTTATGCAAGTTGGATTTGTACAAAATGCAAAGAATCTGAAACCTGTAATACTTTCAGATGATAAATATAAAACAGCAGCAAACTATACTATTGAAAAAGAAAGAGTTGCAATTCTTTCTACTTTATATGACTTTGTCATCTTCTTTTTATGGATAAAATTTGGATTAGGATTTTTAGATTCAATCATCACTACTCAAGAACTTTGGTTGAAGGCCATTATTTTTGTAGATGCGTTTATTATCATAAATTGGATTTTAGGCTTGCCATTTGACTTATATTCAACATTTAAATTAAATAAAAAATATGGTTTTTCTAATATGACAGCAAAATTATATATTATGGATACGCTTAAAACAGGTGTTTTATTTTTAGTTTTTGGATCTATTGTTATTGCTGCGATTTCTTTTATAATCCAATCTTTTCCTATGTGGTGGATTTGGGGTTTTATTTTTATTTTTGCAGTAATTATTTTAATAAATATGCTTTATCCAGTGATTAGAGATAAGATGTTTGATAAATTTGAACCTTTGAAAGATAAAGAACTAGAAGAAAAAATCAATAACCTTCTAAATGAAGTAGGATTTAAAAGTTCTGGTGTATTTTCAGTTGATGCAAGTAAAAGAGACAATCGACTAAATGCTTATTTTGGAGGTTTGGGAAGTACTAAAAGGGTAGTTTTATTTGATACCTTGATTGAAAAACTTTCTCATAATGAATTATTGGCAGTTTTAGGTCACGAATTAGGACACTTTAAAAATGGTGATATTTTGAAAAATATTGGAATTATGGGCTTTATTATGTTTATATTTTTTACAATATTTGGAAATCTTGGAGATGAAATCTTTTTAGGGCTTAATATTTCAAATGAACCATATGCGATTATTACAGTATTCTTGATGTTTTCACCTATATTTTCGTTTTTCCTTATGCCTTTGATGTCTTTGATTTCTAGACATAATGAATATGCAGCTGATGAGTTTGGTTCAAATCTTCAAACAAAAGAGGATTTAGTAAGTGCTTTATTAAAACTTGCAAATGAGAATAAGTCATTTCCCTTATCTCATCCTATATATATTTTCTTTTATTATTCTCATCCACCATTGGTAGAGAGATTTAAAGAGTTGGGTTATGATGTACATTCAGAAGCTGAAAATGCATTGAAAGATGAATTTAATTTAAATGTCTAATGAAATTCTAATCTTTTTGACTGTAGTTTTTATATCAATACTAATCACATACATTGTTGTGCGATTAGTTTATGAGAAAAAATTATCAACTTTAGTTTATGAAAAAGAGTCTATACAAAAAGAGATACTTCAAAGACTAGAGTATGAAAAGATTAGATATGAAGAGTCTAAAAAGGCTATGAATAGTGAGTTTAAAATAAGAGTAGAGTCTTATGATGAAAAACTTCAGCTTTTAGAGGACTCTAAAAAACAAATGAAGTTAGAGTTTGAATCTTTGGCAAATAAACTTTTTGAAGAGAACTCAAAAAAGTCATCACTAAATCTAAATCAAGTACTAAATCCTTTTAAAGAGCAACTTAATAGTTTTGGGAAGAGGGTAAATGATATTTATAATGATGAAACACAACAAAGAGTTACATTATTAACAGAGATTAAAAATCTAAAAGATTTAAATAATCAGATATCTCAAGATGCAGTTAATCTAACCAAAGCATTAAAAGGTGAGAATAAAACCCAAGGTGACTGGGGTGAGATGATTTTATCTAAGATTTTAGAACAAACAGGGCTTAGAGAAGGAGTAGAGTACTCGACACAAGGAAGTTTTACAAATGTTGAGGGAAAAAGGCTAAGACCAGATGTAATAGTGCATCTTCCTCAGGATAAAGATGTAATAATTGACTCAAAGGTCTCACTTCTTGCATATACAAATTATGTGGAGAGTGAGGAGGAAATAGAAAAAGAGAAATATGCAAAAGATTTGACAAAATCTATTTATGCTCATATAAAAGGACTAAGTTCTAAAAACTATGATGAAATAAGTGATTTGAAAACTTTAGACTTTGTTTTGCTTTTTATTCCTATTGAGGGGGCTTTTATGTTAGCAGCTTCTAAAGATAGCAATCTTTTTAAAGTAGCATTTGAAAGTAATATTATGCTTGTTTCTCCTTCAACTTTGTTTGTGACTTTACGAACAATAGAGAATATTTGGAGATATGAGCATCAAAATGAAAATGCTTTGATAATCTCAAAAAAAGCAGCTGATTTATATGATAAATTTGCCTCTTTTGTAAAAGATATAGAAAATATAGGTATACATATCGATAGAAGTAAAAAATCTTATGATGAAGCTATCAATAAGTTAAGTGTTGGAAGAGGAAATCTTCTAAGAAGGGCTCAAGAGTTTGAGGAGCTGGGTGTAAAAGCTAAGAAAACTATTGATGAAAGTAAACTGTTAGGTGAATAAATGGACTTAATATTAGAATTTACAACAAATTTTTTAAAACTATTAGATGCAATGAGTATCTATGTAATAGTTGGACTTTTTATAGCAGGGATTTTAAAACAATTAATCCCTGATGATTTTATATCTTCTCATTTGGGTAAAAACTCAACCATGTCAGTTATAAAAGCAACAATTTTTGGAATACCATTACCTGTTTGTTCTTGTTCTGTTATTCCTTTGGCACAAGGATTAAAAAAAGAGGGTGCAAGTAAGGGCTCAATTCAGAGTTTCTTAATCTCAACTCCAATAACTGGTGTTGATTCTATATTAGCTACTTTTTCTTTTTTTGGTATTGTATTTACTATTTTTAGAGTTGTCTCTTCTGTAGTTATCGCCATAATTGTAGGACTTATACAAAACTTTTTTGAGAAAAAAGAGGAAGCGGTTGATGAGAAACCAAAATTTCAAGCTTTTACTCCAAACTCAAGTTTTGCAGTTAATCCTACCTTTAAAGCACAAGAAACTACTAAAAAAGAAGATTCTTGTTGTAGTGGTTCTAGTTGTTGTGATAGCTCATCAAAAACTAAAGAAGGTTTTTCTATAAAAAAGGCTTTGGCTTATGGTTATGGAACTCTTTTTTCTGATATGGCAAAATCCTTATTAATAGGACTTATTTTAGGGGCACTTTTTACAACATTTATTCCTCAAGAGTATGCAAAATTTCTGTTTGATAACCAAATATTAACTTATTTTGTTATTTTAGTTTTTGCTATTCCTTTATATACTTGTGCAACAGCATCTTTACCAATTGCAGCTGCACTTATGCTTCAAGGAATGAGTGCAGGGGCTGTGTTTATATTTTTAACAGCAGGACCTGCTACTAGTGCTGTTACTATGAGTATTGTATATAAAATGTTAGGTAGAAGATCATTGATAATTTATGTAAGTGTTATTGCTATATTATCATTAGTCTTTGGATTTGCCTTTGATTTTTATTTTGAACACTTGGAATTACTATCTATTTCTAGTGATATGGATGAGACAAGCCTTTTGAAATCTTTAGCTTCTTTATTTATGTTAATACTAATAGTCTATCATCTATATAGAATCAAGTTTCCTAAAAAAGGAGCAACATGTTGCTCATAGTAAAATAATATGATATATGACAAGGGCTTAGATGTAAATAGAAGATTTACACAAAATATGAAAATATATACAAAAAAAATAGCAAATAAGAACGATAGAGAGGTTATGATTGTATCTGTGGCTATTTTGGAAGATACCTTGGATAAATTGCTCAAAGTTAAATTAGCACAAGTATCAGCAAAAGCTGAACTACCTCAAATGTCTTATTCCTCAAAAGTTGATTTGTGTTATAAAATGGAATTAATAAAAAGTGCCTTAAGAAGAACTTTACAAATTTTTGGAAATCTGGTTGAAAACTTTACAAAAGAAGAAGAGAATAATGCATATGGGAATTTAGAAGTTCAAACAAATATTTTAGAACTTTGTAAAATAAATGATAATGATATTTTTAATTTGATACTTAAATTAATAAATTCTGACCCAAGTGTTGAAGAAAAATATGAAAAAGTGGATGATTTGGTTGAATATATAGGTTGGAGTGGTACAGTTAAATTTATTTGTTCGATTATCAATGCTTCTTTAATAGAAGCATTGATAGAGTTGGAGTAGAGTTATTTTTTAGTCATCCCAAATGATTTGTAATAAACAAAGGCTTTATTAGAGTTTTTCAAAAAACCCCATTGTCTATAATTTTTTTCATCAATTGATTTAAAAGTTACTAGATTATTATTCTTAAACTCTTTATTTATAATGTTAGAGCATTTATTGTTCATATTTGGTAAAGTAGTTACTTTATCTTCTATTAGATTATTTAAAAGTGCTTTATCATTATTTGGTATTTCAAATATTGCACAAGAAGAATATTCACCTTCTATATTTAAAAAAGAAGTGTATTTTTTGATTACTTTTATCTCTTTACTAAATGTTATATTTGAGAATTTATTTAGATTATTAATATAATAACTTTCTCTTGGAAAAAAAACTTCATAAGCTATTACAATATATGATATCCATATTAAAGAAAGTGCATATTTCATATAAGGTTTATAGTTCCAGTATTTGATTGTTGACATAATAGGAAGTATTATTAAAAATACTATTCCCATTAAGATGATTATTAAGTGTTCAAACATTAGTTCAACTCATTTAATAATAATATATCAACAAAATCACCAGCTTTTATGTCATCACTATCTTTAGCTTGTATAAGTAAAGCAGGGCTTCCTAAAAGATTTGTCAATATTGCACTTGTTCCTTGTTTTTTACCTTCAAAGTCAATAGTATATTCACCATTTTCATATTTAACATTACAAGCTGTAAACACAGTCTTTTTTATTTTTACAGGAAAGTCTTGATTTATTCTGGCTTTTACTATAGGAAGTTCTTTTTTAGAACCTTCATATTTATAAATCATAGGAAGTAGATACAAAATAGCACATACTGTTGAGCTATATGCAAATCCTGGAAGGGAGATAATTATCTTATTGTCTTTTTTAGCTATTAATATTGGACCTCCTGGTTTAATAGTTACTCCATGGAATAAAACTTCAGCTCCAAGTTTCTCTTTTACAACATCTTGTACAAAGTCATAATCACCTTTTGATACACCACCAGTGGTAACAACTATATCCGAGTTATTTAAAGCTGTTTTCATCATTTGGGTAATTGAATCCATATCATCTTTAATTGTTCCCATTTGAATAGTTTTTGCACCAGCTCTTTTAGCTAAGGCTTCAACGGTAAGATGATTTGAACTTCTTATTTGTGATATATTTGTTTGAACTTCTCCAATATCTAGTATTTCACTTCCTGTACTTGCAATACTTACTACCACTTGAGAATAAACACTTACTTGTGATATATTAAGTGAAGCTATTACTCCAATCTCTGCAAAACCTATTTGAGTACCTTTTTTTAATAAAACTTCATTTTCTTTATAATTTTCACCAATATCTCTTACTGCAAAACCTTTGGGTACTTTTTGATTGATTCTTATAGAATTATTTATTACTTCAATATTTTCAACTGGTAAAAGAGTATCTGCACCTTCTGGCATCAAAGAGCCAGTAAATGTTTTTATGCAAGTTCCATTTTCAACTTTTGATTCAATAACACTTCCTGCTGGGTTATCATCTGTTATTTTGATAGTGCTTAATTTTTGATCTTCACTTTTGATGGCATAACCGTCCATTCCAGATGTAACAAAAGCTGGTGAGTTTTCACTTGCAATGATGTCTTCTGCTAGTATTCTTCCTAATGAGTTTGTTAAAAATAACTTTTCCTTAATTTTTTCTTCTAAAAAAACATTATTTAAGATATTTAATGAATCTTCATAATTTATTATATTTTTCATTTATCCCTCCAAATTTTGAGAAGAAATAGTAGCATAATGAAGAAAAAAAACAACTTTATAAGTCAACAAATAGTTGTTTTTAAGCCCGAACATAGCATTAGCATAGCATATTACATTTTTTTATGAAATTCCACAAAAATAATTGACATAGCAATAAAAATGAGCAATAATATGAGAAGTATTATATAACTAAAAGTTATATAATTATTATTTATGATATGTATAAGGTTAGGTAATTTTATTTATAAATTTTGTTTATAGATAATTATTATTTATACTTGATAATTATATTAAGGAGTATGAATGACAACTAAGACTGACAGTTTAGAAAAAATTCCATTTGAAAAAGATGATAAAATAAGTAGAAGGAATTTTTTTAAAAAAACTGCTATATATTCTGCTAGTGCAATTACTGCTGCTAATATTTTGGCTCCAGTTAAACTTAAAGCTGATGATTTGAATATAGTTAATCAAGTGGAGTGGGGAACAAAATTAGGGGATAGACTTGATAAAAATCTTTATGGTTTTCCTTCACCATATGAACATAATAATATTAGAAGAATTCATGATTTATTATCTTCAGGTGATAGGTATGCAACAGTTTCAATGTCACCATTGCATCAACAAGAAGGAATAATCACTCCAAACGGTTTATTTTTTTGTAGAAGTCATAGTGGTATTGCACAAGTTGATCCAAGTAAATATAGACTTATGCTCCATGGTCTTCTTGAAAAACCATTGGTTTTAACTTTAGAGCAATTAAAAAGATATCCAAGTGAGTCAAGAATATATTTTATTGAGTGTCCTGCCAATGGTTCTACTGGATGGAGAGGACCACAATTTAATAATTTACAATTTGTAAAAGGTATGATGAGTAGTGCCGAATGGACAGGGGTAAGATTATCTGTTATATTAGAAGATTTAGGTTTAAAACCCGAAGCACAATGGATGTTAGCTGAAGGAAGTGATGATTCTGAGATGGCAAGAAGTATTCCTATTGAAAAAGTTTTAGATGATGCAATGATTGTTTGGGGGCAAAATGGTGAGCCTTTAAGACCAGAGCAGGGTTATCCTGTGAGATTATTAGTTCCAGGTTGGGAAGGAAATCTAAATGTAAAATGGTTAAAAAGACTTAAGTTCGATAGTAAACCATGGCACTCAAAAGAAGAAACTTCAAAATATACAATGTTACAACCAAGTGGTAAGGCAATTGAATTTTTCTGGCCAATGGAAGTAAATTCAATAATAACTTCTCCATGTCCTGAGGTTCCTTGGACTGATTTAAAAATAGGTGATAAAGTAGAAATTACTGGTATCGCTTGGTCTGGAAGAGGGACCATTAAAACTGTTGACATTTCTTTAGATGGAGGTAAAAACTGGGTAGAAGCTTATTTTAAAGGATTGATACTCCCTAAGTCTTGGACAAGATTTTCTTATATTATAACTTGGGATGGAAATCCGAAAGTTTTACTAAGTAGGGCAATTGATGATTCTGGACATATTCAACCTTCTATTGATAAATTAGTATCAAAAGTTGGGGTTGAAGGAATTTATCATAGAAATCCTATCGTAGGTTGGGAAGTTACATCAAAAGGAGTAGTTAATAATGTTCACATTAGAAGTTAAAAAAACATTAATAGGCTTAAGTTTAGCAACTGCAGTAATTTTAACAGGATGTGTAGAATTAGATACTCCAAGTTCTGATTCTACTACTTTAAAAAAGAATGTTGATGGTGCAGTTATTTATCCAGTTGTTAATAATAAATATACTCAATATCATGTAAATCCTCAAGATGAAAGTGGATTTTCTAAATATGGAAGAACTCCAAGTGCAAATGAAATAAAAGCATGGAATGTTGATATTAAACCGGATAATAAAGATTTACCCGAAGGTGAGGGTTCAGTTTCTCAAGGTGAAGAGCTTTATGATTCTCAATGTGCTGTTTGTCATGGTGATTTTGGTGTGGGTGGAAAAGGTTATCCTCCATTACAAGGTGGAATGGGAACTTTAAAATACCAACTAGGATTAACGGGTAATGAAGCTCCACGAAAAACTATTGGTTCTTATTGGCCATATGCTAGTACACTATTTTGGTATATAAAAACGGCTATGCCCTTTCCAGCACCAAAAAGTTTAAGTAATGATGAAGTTTATGCTATCACTGCTTATTTATTATCAGTTAATGATATTAAAGTTAGTGGAAAAGAAATGGATGATGAATTTATTTTAGGTAAACATAACTTTAATGGTATTAAAATGAACAATACGGATGGCTTTTATCCTGTTAGTCCAGACAGACATGACTTAAAAGAGCAAAGACCCCCTTTAGCACAAGGGGAGAGATGTATGTCAAACTGTATACAACCAGAACCTGTTCATATAAAACAAAATATTACAGGCTTTGTTCCACCAATTTCTACAGAAAAGTCTTTACCTGAAGAAAAAGGAAAAGAAAAATCTGTGGCACAAACTGTTTATGAAACTTCTTGTAGTACTTGTCATAGTAATGAAGCTATAGGTGCTCCATTACTTGGAGACAAAGAAGCTTGGACAAATGTTATGAAAAAAGGTATGGAAGCTGTTTATAAAAATGCTATCAATGGAATAAATTCAATGCCTCCAAAAGGTGGTACTGACTTATCTGATGAAAAGTTTAAAGCAGTTGTTGACTATATGGTTAACTCAAGTAAATAAAAGGAGAATAGATGAAATTAATTAGAAATTTTTTAATGGCATCAGCTGTTACTGGTATACTTGCTTCAAGTGTACTTGCTAATGCTGATTTAGTAGCACAAGGTGAAAAAATCTTTAATACTAAGAATTTAGGAAATTGTTTAGCCTGTCATGCTGTTAATGGTAAAAATATTGATGGACCAGGGAGTATGGGGCCGAAATTGACTGGATTATCTTATTGGGATGATAAAACACTTTACGATACAGTATTTGACATTTATAGTGCAAGGGGATTAACAAATACATCAATGCCAGCATTTGGAAAAGCTGGGTGGTTAAGTGATACTCAAATAAAAGCAGTAGTTGCTTATTTAAAAACAATTAATTAGTATTTAAAAGGAAATAACATGAATAGAAGAAATTTTTTAAGTTTAGGATTTGGTGCCGTTGCTGTAGCTTCTTTCGCACCAAGTACATTAAGTGCAGTTGATTTTAGAAAAACGCTACCTAAAGCATGGACTGCTGTTAAATTAGATGAGGGGATTAAAGAAGTTTTTGGAACAAGTTCAACTACTGAAGGAAAAGTTAAACTTAAAGCTCCTGATATTGCAGAAAATGGGGCGGTAATTCCTGTAACAGTTTCTTCAAAACTAGCTGGTTCAAAAGTTGCAATATTTCAAGATGCAAATCCTGAAACAACAGTTGCTGTATTTACTGTACCAGAAGGTGGTATTATTGACTATTCAATTAGAATAAAATTAGCTAAAACAGGAACTGTTAAAGCTGTTGTAGAATCTGGTGGAAAATTATATTCTGCTTCTAAAGAAGTTAAAGTAACTATTGGTGGATGTGGTGGGTGATTTTATTCCAACTACACAAATAATAAATAAAAAAATATAAAAAGATTCAAAGGAATTAAAATGGCTAAAACTAGAATAAAAGCAAAAGAGAAAAACGGTATAGTTACTGTAAAAGCTATGGCTAAACATGAAATGTTAAGTTATATAGAAGCAAAAAATGCTAAAAAAGAGGTGAATTTTATTACTAATATTACAGCAACTTCAAATGGAAAAGTTGTATATGAAGTATCAACAAGTCAATTTTTATCTAAAAATCCATATGTTAAATTTATGTTTAAAGGTAAAGCAGGGGATGATTTGACTTTTACATGGATTGATTTAAAAGGTAAAACACAAACTGATACAGTTGAGATTAAATAATAACTACTCTTCTGAGTAGTTATCAAAAATGACAAGGAGATATAAATGTTATTAAAAATTGCAAAAACTACAGCTTTAGTTGCTTTAACTGTTGGTACATTTCAAAGTACTTTAAGTGCAACAAGTTTTTCTGCACAAGCTGAGAAAGATAGAATAGAATTAGTTAAATATTTTGAAACTAAATTTAAAGATCCATTACAAAATAGAGCAGAATTCTTTCCTTATGCAACTGATGATGAGCTGGAACATGGAATTGCAAAAAATTTGAAGTTTCAAGATTTTGCAAAAGGAAATTACTCTTATAATATCGATGGAAAAGCTCAATATGAAGACTTAAGAGAAATGCCACCTTATGATTATGATATAGATGCAGGTGAAGTATTGTGGAATAAGGCATTTGCAAATGGTAAATCATTTTCAACATGTTTTGGAACTCCTGATGCTTTATCTAAATATCCATATTTTGATGATGCAAGAAATCAAGTTGTTACACTAACACAAGCTGTTAATGAATGTCTAACTTCAAATGGTGAAAAAGCATGGAATACAAAAAAAGGTGATATGGCTAAACTTCAGGCTTATATGGCAAAATCGGCTCAAGATGAAGATAAAATTATTGATGTAAAAATTGATAGCCAAGCTGCAGCTGATGCATATGAAAGAGGTAAAGAATATTATTATACACAAAGAGGTTACTTAAAACTTAATTGTGCTGAATGTCATGTGACTGGATCAGGTAAAAGAGTTAGAAATGAAAAGTTATCTCCATTTTTAGGACAAGTTACTCATTTCCCAGTTTATAGATTAAAATGGAAAGGCGTAGGAACTTTAGAGCGAAGAATGTCTGGATGTATTAAAGATCAAGGACAAGTTCCACCAGGTGATACAAGTAAAGATATGAAAGAGTTGCTATTCTTTATGTCATACATGTCAAATGGTATGAAATTAGATGGTCCAGATATAAGAAAGTAGGAGGTATTTACTATGAAAAAATTAACAACATTAATTGTAATGGCAAGTATTGCTGCAATATTAGGCGGTTGTACATCTGAACCAAGTATTGCAACAGCTACAAAAATAGACTTAAACAGTGTTTGTAGTGTTGAAAAAAGTGGAATTGAGAGTGTTATTAAAACAGCTGCTACTTATAATCCTATTGCACAAGCAAATGGCTTAGAATTTAGAAGATTAGATGTTAATAATAGTGCTTTAATTACTTCAGTAGAAGAAGCAATTAAAACAGGTGCAAAAGAAGTTAATCCTAAAGATTTTAAAGGAAAACCTTCTAAAACTGTATTAGATACAAATTTTGCAGCAGAGAGAGCTTGTAGATTTGCAATCGTTCCTTTAATGGAATCAGTTGAAGCTAAATCAACTTGGAGAAAAGCTGTTCCAGGTGATGGACTTAAATATTAATTCTCAAATAAATTAAGTCAAGTTTTTCTTGACTTTTTTTAGTATTCTCATTTAATTAATAACAAAGGAATGTAGTATGACAATTTTAAAAAAAATAACTATTGCTACACTAGTTTCAACTATGTGTATAAGTTCGGTATTTGCAGAAAGTGTTGTGCCTATTTCAAAGGGTGTAAAATCTATTGAGATGAATTTAAATGGTGAAAAATTTACTCTAATGAGAAATCAAACTGTTGGAAATAAAATTACATCACTTTATAATAGAACAGATAATGGAGTGCCTCAACCGATGATTTTATCAGAAGGGGTAGAGACTTTGGGAGAGTTAGAACTTATTGATTATATGAAAAAAGCACAAACTGATAAAAGTATTGCAATTATTGATACAAGAACTCCAGGATGGTTTGTAAGATTAAGAATACCAGGAGCTGTAAATGTTCCATATACAAATTTTAATGAAAAAGAAAGTGCAATTGAGATGATGGAAGATGAAATGGGAGTTGTTCAAAAAGATAATGGGACACTTGATTTTTCAAATGCAAAAACTTTGGCTTTATATTGTAATGGATATTGGTGTGGACAAACTCCTGCAATGGTAAATAATGCAAAATATTCATTATTGAAAATGGGCTATCCAGCTTCAAAAATCAAATACTATAGAGGTGGAATGCAAGCATGGACTTCTTTAGGATTCACTGTAATTGGTGATGGTAAATAAATATATAAAGGGTGGGGTATATGAGTAAGCTAAGTAGAAGAGAATTTGTTTATATGATGGCAGTATTAGGTGCTGCTCCTGTATTTGCTAATTCTCACACAAGAATGACAAATACAAATAAGTTAGAAGATTATTATAAGTTAAAACCATTTGGGAATACTAGACTTCTTCATTTGACAGATTGTCATGCACAATTAGTACCTGTATATTTTAGAGAACCAAGTGTAAATCTTGGTTTTTTTGATAATTTAGGTAAACCACCACATATAGTAGGTGAAAAATTTTTAGATTACTATGGAATAAAAGATAATCCAAGATTAGAATATGCTTACACATGTGTTAATTTTGAAAAACATGCGAAAGCTATGGGAAGAACAGGTGGTTTTGCTCAAATAAAAACTGTTGTTGACTTTTTGAAAAATAGTTTTGGGGCTGATAAAACTCTTTTATTAGATGGTGGCGATACTTGGCAAGGTTCATGGACAGCTTTACAAACAAGAGGTAAAGATATGGTTGGTGCTATGAATTTACTTGGTGTTGATATTGCTGTTGGGCATTGGGAGTTTACTTATACTGCTAAAGAAGTATTAGAAAATGTAAAACTTCTAAATGCAGAGTTCCTTGCTCAAAATGTAAAAGTAAAAGAAGATGCTTTATTTAATGGTACGGCAGAAGCTTATGATGAAGATAAAGGTTATGCTTTTAAACCATATACAATCAAAGAGATTAATGGTTCAAGAGTTGCTATTATTGGACAAGCTTTTCCTTATACAACGATTGCAAATCCTCAAAGATTTATTCCTGATTGGACTTTTTCTATTAATAAAGATGGAATGCAAGAGTTAGTTAATGAAATAAAAGAGAGCGAAAAACCAGATGCAGTAATTGTATTATCTCATAATGGTTATGATACAGACAGAAAAATGGCACAAGTTTGTACAGGGATTGACTTTATTATGGGTGGACATACTCATGATGGTGTTCCTGAAGCTGTTCCTGTTAAAAATAAAGAAGGTACAACTTATGTTTGTAACGCAGGAAGTAATGGTAAGTTCTTAAATGTTTTAGATTTAGATATTCAAAATGGTAAAATTAAAGATTTCAAATTTACTTTATTACCTATTTTTTCTGATTTGATTCCAGAAGATAAACAGATGAAAAAATATATCGAAGATGTAAGAGCTCCATTTAAAAAAGAGTTAACTAGAGAAATTGCAACTACTGATGAAACTCTATTTAGAAGAGGAAATTTTAATGGTTCTTGGGATCAAATTATTTGTGATGCATTAGTTGATGTAAAAGATGCTGAGATAGCACTATCTCCTGGATTTAGATGGGGAACATCTGTTATGCCTGGTCAAGCAATTACTTTTGATGATTTAGCTACTCAAACTGCTATGACTTATCCTGAAACTTATAGAAGAGGAATCACAGGAAAAGATATTAAAGCTATTTTAGAAGATGTTGCTGATAACTTGTTTAATCCAGATCCATTCTATCAACAAGGTGGTGATATGGTAAGAACAGGTGGAATCTCTTATAAAATCAATCCTACAGCCCAAATGGGTAATAGAATTTCAGATATTACACTTACAAGAAATGGTGAAAAACTTCAAGCAGGTAAAGAGTACCAAGTTGCTGGTTGGTCAACTGTTGGTGCTAAATCACCAGGTGAGCCAGTATGGGAAACAGTTGAAACATATTTAAATAGTGTAAAACATGTGAAAAACTTAAAAATTGATACTCCCGATATCATAGGAATAAAAGGCAATCCTGGAATTGTTTCATAAAAATTGAAAAAGTACAGTTAAACTGTACTTTTCTCAATTTAAAATAGAGTTATTGAACTCTATTTTAAATTAAGAAATTAGGAAGTTCCAATGATACTTAGACTTTTGATATTTTTTATTTTTTTATTCACTTCAAATTTATTAGCAGAAAATATATCCAAAAATAATTATGATGAAAATAAGATTTTAAAAGAAGTAAAAAAATCGGATAAAAAAATACTTGTATTTATTTCAAGGGATGATTGCCCATATTGTGAAATAATGAAAGAAAAAGTTTTTCCAACAGTAGAAGTTAAAAATATAATAGATAATAATTTCATATTTTTAGAAGTTAATATTGACCATGCTTCTTTACCTTTTGGATTAGATAAAAATTTTCAAGGAATGACTCCTACTTTTTATTTTATCTCAAAGAATAAAAAAATACTAAATAGATATTTAGGTGCTTGGACAAAAAAAGATTTTATATTTATTTTAAATGAGAATATTAAAAAATGAAGAAAATAGGGAAAGTAATTGGTACTTTTAGTGCAACAAAAGAATCAAAAAGTAGTACTCCAAGACCGAAAGTGGAAAGTTTAAATCTTATAAAAGATTTTGGTATTGAAAATGATAAGTTTGCACAAAAAGATTTGGATAAAACCGTTATGATTTTGGGATTAAATAGTTATGAAATATCATTTCAAAATGGTGTTAATTTAAAGTTTGGTAGTTTAGGCGAAAATATCATTTTTGATTTTAATCCACATATTTTACCCATAGGAACAGTTTTGCAAATAGGGGAGTGTCAAATCCAAATAATGCAAAAATGTACGATGTGTGATCATTTGAGTATTTTCCACAAACGATTACCCAAAATTGTAAAAGATTGTAGAGGATTGTATTGTAAAATATTAAAAAATGGTACAATTAAAATAGACTTTGATGTATATATAAAGGAGTAATATGAAAAAAATTATTTTAGTAGTTTTATTAACTGTTTTTTCTTATGCAAATTCAACTTTTAGCGATCCTCAACCTACTTTTGATAAGCCTAGAAAAGTAGTATTTCAAATATATAATTCTGATTTGGTTGTTGTTAATAATAATTTAAATGGAATTTATAATATTTTAAAAGAGTATCCAAGTGATACTGTAAAAATAGCAGTAGTTGTATATGGAAATGGAATGAGGGCATTAAAAAAGGATTATGATAAAAAAACATTGATAAGAATATCATCATTGATGGAATATGATGTAGAGTTTATAGGTTGTAAAAATACTATGGAAAGTATGCATTGGAAAGAAGATGATTTTATTGATGATGTAAGTTATGTTCAAGCTGGAATAGTAGAGTTGATTGAAAGAAAAATTGCTGGATATGTTGGAGTTCTAGCATACTAATAAAATAAAAGGGGGATAGAAAAATGAAGAATAAAGTTTTTATATTTATAAGTTTGATTTTTTTAACTTTAAATTTATATGGACAAAAAGTAAGTCATGAAGAGTGCTTAGAAAAAGGTGATAATTATATATTTGCAGGTGGAGAGTGTATTCAATATTTTAAAAGTAATGGTGATAGAGGTGGTTATTTAAATATAATTGTTCATGGTACTTGGCCAGATGGTACAAATACATTAGGTAGATATTCTACTTTTGCTGAAACTCTTACTTTAAATACAGATATTACAACAGTTGCTGTTGCTCTTCCTGGGTATTCAGAATCTTCTACAAATAATTTTACAGCATTAGCCCATGAAGGTGTTAAAAATTTAGCTGCAAAAGAAGAATATATAAAGTTTTTGGGTGAGTTAATAAGTGAATTAAAAGATAGATTTGAAGCCAAAACAATAACCTACATTGGTCACAGTGCTGGAGCAATGATGGGAGCAACTCTTACAGGTATTGAACCAAAATTGATAAATAATGCTGTTTTAGTTGGTGGAAGATATGATATTCATGAAGAAGATAAATCTCCTGGGTTGATTTCGATGGTTGATGTTATCAATAAAGTTAGTAAAAAAACTAAGTTTATATTGATTTATGGAGAAAATGATAAGATCTCACCTCCTGAAATTACAAAAAATTTTTATAAACTAGCTATAAAAAAAGGTCTTGATGCGAAACTTGTAGAAGTAAAAAAAGGAGTGCATTTAGACTTAGATATGACGGATACTTCTCTGGAAGCTATTACAAAACTTCTTGAAGAAGAATAATGGATAAAAAAAGAGAAATTAGTTTTAATCTTAATAATTTTTTATTGGCAGTATCTTTTAGTTTAGATTATTTGAGAAAAGATAAGTACTCAAATAGTTTAAACTATTCAAAAAGAATTGCATATATTGCTTTAAATATAGCAAAAGAATTAGAGTTCACTCCTGAAGAGATGAGTGATTTATGTTCTTTTTCTTTGGTTCATTCAATAGGTTTACTTAATATTTCACATGTATCAAAAGAGTATTGTGAATCTTCTAATAAAATTGCAATAAAATTGCCTTTTTTAGATGAAAAAAAAGAAGATATTTTAAAATATCAAAATGAATATTATGACGGAAGTGGTTTTTTTGGATTAAAAGCTCAAGAAATACCACTATTTTCACAAATTTTATCTATTGCTATTGCTATTGAAAATAGATTTAATCTTTCAACTATTAAAGTTCAAGATAGAAATAATGTTTTAAATTTCATTGAGAATAGTAAAAATGAACTTTTTTCTGAAGAGTTAGCAGAAATATTTTTAAAAATATCTCAAAAAACTAGTTTTTGGCTTGATTTACAAAATGAAAATGAAATATTATTTTTTATCTTTACTAATTTACATGATTTTACAACTATTTTAACGTATGAAGAGTTATTTAAAATCACTTCTTCTTTTTATTTGATAGATAATATAGATTCCAAATTGCTCATTAATTTGGAAAAAATGCTTGATTTTTATAATTTTGAATATAAAGATAAATTTACACTACTTATTGCTGCATCTTTATGTAATATTGGAAAACTATGTGTGCCTTCTTCAATTATTAAGAAAAAAGCCAAGTTGGAAGTTTGGGAATATGAAGAGATAAAATCTTATCCATACTATACAAAAAAAGTATTATCAAATATTATGGGCTTTTCAGAGATAGCTTCTTGGGCATCTAAAGTGCAAGAAAAACCAAATGGAAAAGGTTATCCATTTGGTTTAAAAGGTAAAGATTTAAGTTTAAAAGATAGACTGCTAGAAGTAATTGTTAGTTTTTCTGCTTTAACTTCTAATAAAACTTATAGAAATGCATATAATAAAGAAGAAGCAATAGAAATATTGAAAAATAGTGCAAAAAAAGATGATAGTTATGATTTGTCTATTATTGAAGATTTAAAAAAAGTTTTATAAAGAAGGAATTAAAACCTTCTTTATTAATGTGCCATAAATATTGGAATATCACTATTTTTTAACATATATTTAGTTGTTCCCCCAAACATTAATTCTTTTAAGCCTCTATGTCCAAATGCACCTGCAACTATCAAATCAAATTTACCATCTTTTGCATATTTTAAAAGTGCTTGTCCTGGTGTTTTTGTAGTTTTAACAATTTCATAACTTGTATCAATACCATGATCTTCTAAATAGTTTTGTAATTTTGAAACTTGATTTAAATCTTTTCCATACTTCTTAGATGAAATTATATGTACTTTTTTTGCATTTTTTAATAAAGGTATAGACTCAGATACTGCTCTTGCAGCTTCTGGTGAATTATTCCAACCAATTAATATCTTTTCAGCACTAAATTTTTTCATCTTTCTTGGGAACATTAAAGCAGGTTTCCCACTTTTTGTAACAGCTGTTTCAAATGTAGCTGTTATTCTAGATTCATGTGGAGTTGAAACTATTACTAAATCACAATATTTAGACTCTTCTTCCACTAATTTACTCCTAAATCCTTCTCCTGTTATAATAGTAGCTGTTGCTGCATTCTTTTTAGATTTTGATGAAGATGAACTTCCAACTTTTTTAATTTCTTCTTTAAAAATAGTTTCATGTTCATTTATCTCTTCTTTTAATCTATCTTTTGTCATTGCATTTAACTCTTTTAGTACAGTATCTGGTAAACTATTATCAAACTTCATTATTTGACTTGGTCTTGCTTGAGATTTAAAGATTTCCAAATGAGCATTAAAGTATTTTCCTATTAGTAATGCTCCATGAATTCTAGATCTAAGTTCTCCACCTCCCCCAAGAGGGAAAAATATTCTTTTATATTCCATCATCATTCCTTTTGTATATTTTTACATATAGATTCTAACACAAATACATCAAAATTAAAAGTGCAGAATTTAATTATATTAAATTTTCTGTTTGTATTTAAGATATATTATATTAATAGATGTTAGAATTGGTAAATGTATAAAAATAATTTAACTTCAGCATACAAATATGCACTTATTTCTGTTTTTTTATGGTCAACTGTTGCAACAGCATTTAAAGTATCCTTATCTTATTTAACCCCAGAAGCACTTGTGTTATATGCATCAACTACATCATTAATTGTACTTTTTGTTATATTAGTTATTGAAAAAAAATTACCTTTAGTTATTGTTCATATAAAAAATAATTCTTTATTAATAGTTGTTTTAGGTACAATTAATCCTTTTTTATATTATTTAGTACTATTTAAAGCTTATGATCTCTTACCTGCACAAGAAGCACAATCTATAAATTATACATGGGCTTTAATGTTATCTTTATTATCAGTTCCTTTTTTAAAACATAAATTAAGTAAATATGACATAATTGCTGGAATAATTTGTTATTTTGGTGTTTTAATAATTGCTACAAAAGGTGCACCTTTTAGTTTAAATTTCTCAAATATCGAGGGATTGATACTAGCACTTGCCAGTACTGTTCTTTGGTCTTTGTATTGGATATTTAATACAAAATCTAAATCTGACTCTACAGTAAGTTTATTTTGTAACTTTTTATTTTCTTTTCCACTGATAATTATTTATTTTATTTATACTCAACCTTTAACATTACCTGATATTTCAGGCTTATTAAGTGCAATTTATGTAGGACTATTTGAAATGGGAATTACATTTTTATTTTGGTTAAAAGCTATGCAAAGTACTATAAATACTTCTAAAATTGCGAATTTAATTTTTATTTCACCATTTTTGTCTTTAATCTTTATTTACTTTATATTAGGGGAGCCAATTTTGTTATCTACAATAGTAGGATTAATATTAATAATTTTTGGTCTTATTTTTCAACAAAAACTCAAATAATTCTCTCTAAAATAGCATTAACATAGCAATTCTCATTATTATTTAAAATTGTATAAAAAATATACAGTTTTTAGTGAAATCTTAAGTTTAATTTAATTTTTCGCATGCAATAATTTATAACTATAATTTAGTAGTACCTTTTATACTACTAAAAAAGAAATATAAAAAGAGAAAAGATGGCTAAGCAAAAAAACAATAGAACAATAATAAAGAATGTAATAAATAAACATACTAATAGCTCAAAAAAAGAGATTTCACAACTAACAATTAAGATTGATAAAAAATTGGATCAAGCCTTAGTTGTTTTATCAACTCAACTTAGCATATCAAAAAACAGACTTATTGAAGATATTTTATATGAAAGTGGTATTTTAGAAGAAGTGGATGAAAATTTTGTAGGAATAAAAAATGACTAATTTTCCTTTACAAGTTGATGTTATAAATGCTGTTATAAGTGGTATTTACATTGCTAAAAAGAACTATTCATTTTGGACAGCAGATGAGTTATATTTATCTTATGCACCACCAAAGTTTTTATCAATTCATGTTTCTCAAGAAATTGCTAAATTAGAAAATGCACCAGAAATTTATATAGATGCAACAGTTGCAGATATATTAAGGTGTTCATTACCAAAAAGAGATGATTTTAGAAGCTTTATGAAAGAAAAATATTTAACACAAGATATTTTATCTTTAACACTTGATGAAAGATTTGAACATAAATCAGATAATGATTCTATATCAAGAGTAATTATGAGTATAAAAAATGGTGTACGAAATGTTCAAGAAGAGTATAAAAGTGAAATTGAAAAAATGTGCAAAATGTTAGATAGAGATAAAATAGAGGACTCAACTTTAGATTATGGCCTTTTTGCATTTTATTTAGATATTTCAAATAGTGCAAGAAAAAAGACACAAAAAAGACTTGATGAAATCATTGAAACATTTGATAATATAGTAAGTGATTATAATAATTTAAAATCTTATTTTAAAGGAGGAGAGATACACGTTGTTCAAAACATCGGAGAATGGTGTGTGGGTTGCTATGTAATTGAACCTGCTTTAAAATAGATTTATCAAAAAAAAGGAGAATGAATGAAATTAACAAAAATTGCTAGTGCATTAGCACTTAGTGCTGCTGTTTCAACACTATTGTTTGCAGCTGATACAGTTAAGATTGGTGTACAAGCGCCAATTACAGGACAATATGCTAATGAAGGTCAAAGTATAGAAAACTTTGTAAGACTTATTGCAGATGAAAAAAATGCAGAAGGTGGGCTTTTAGGTAAACAAATCGAAGTTATTACTTGTGATGATGAAGCAAAAGCTCAAAAAGCTGCTGTTTGTGCTAAAAAATTAACTAATGCAGGTGTTATTGCTGTAATTGGTTCTTATACTTCAGGTGCTACAGAAGCTGCTCAAACTACATATTATAGAAAAAATGTTTTACAAACTTCTGATGGTACAAGTGATTCTTTAATTGCTAAAAAATATTGGACTTTCTTTAGAAACTCTTTTCCAAACTCTTCTCAAAGTGATTTTACAGCAGAGTATATGGTGAAAACTAAAAAATACAAAAAAATTGTAGTTTTATCTGATTATTCTTCTTACTCAGAAGGACTTGGTGACGCAACTGAAGCTTCAATCAAAGCTATTGGTGGAAATGTTATTTATAGAGGGAAAATTAAATCTGGAACTCAAAACTTTTCAGCAATCTTAACAAAAATAAAAGAAATGAACCCAGATGTAATTTATTATTCAGGTTATTATACTGATGGTGGATTATTAAGAGCTCAACAAAAACAATTACAAATAGATGCAGATTTTGTTGGTGGTGATTCAAATGATAACCCTGATTTCTATAAATTAGCAGGTAAAGCAGCTGCTGGAACAGTTTTAATTAACTTCCCCACACCTGAAATTTTACCATACCCTGAAGCTAAAAAATATCTTGCAGCTTACAAAGCTAGATTTAAAATGGATCCTCCATCAATTTGGCCAGTAACTAATGCAGATGGTTTAAGAGCAGTTATTGAAGGTGTTGAAAAAACAAAATCTTTTGACACCAAAAAAATTGCTGAATACATTAGATCTATGAAAGATTTTCCAGGAATTACTGGACCATTTAATATTAGAGAAGATGGTGAGAGAGTTGGTGCTAAATTTGTTGTTTACAAAATGAAAAATGATGGTACAAAACAAGTTGTTACTGAATAATAATGAGGTTTTAAAATAATGGATACTCTTCTTCAACAGTTAATTAATGGTTTAACAGTAGGAAGTCTGTATGCATTAGTAGCATTAGGTTATACAATGGTTTACGGTGTGATGAAGTTAATCAACTTCGCACACGGTGACCTTGTTGCCTTTTCTGCTTATGTAGGACTTACTTTGTTTACACAGTTTTATGGTTCAAATGCATTGACGTTAGTGAATATTGTTATAGTATTTACTTTAACAGCAATCGTTGTGGCTTTTGTAGGTGTTCTTCTTGAGCGTCTAGCCTATAGACCTTTAAGAACGGCACCAAGATTAAGTGCAGTTGTTTCTGCTCTTGGTGCATCACTTGTAATACAAAATGCAATAATGTTAATTTGGGGACCAAATATGGAAATATTCCCAGCAAATGTATTCCCTGCTACTTCATGGAATTTTGGTGGAGTTATAATTTCATTTACTCAATTGGTAATCTTAGCATTATCAGGTGTGTTAATGGTTGCACTTTATCTTTTCATCAATAAAACAAAAATGGGAACAGCCATTAGAGCAACTGCTATAGATCAAGATGCTGCAAAGCTTATGGGTATCAATGTTAATAGAGTAATTATGACTATTTTTATAATAGGGTCTATGTTAGGTGCTATTGGTGGTTTATTTATTGGGCTTTACTATAGAGGTTTGACATTTGACATGGGATGGCTTTATGGTTTAAATGCATTTATTGCAGCAATTATTGGTGGTATTGGGAGTATTCCAGGAGCTATGCTTGGTGGATTATTACTTGGATTATTTAATGCACTAATATCAGGATATATTTCAACAGAATGGGCAGAGACATTTACATTTATTTTATTAATTATAATTTTAATTGTAAAACCAACTGGACTTCTTGGTGAAAACACAGCGGAGAAAGTATAATGAATAGAACTACAATTATTGCTACTTTATTTTTAGTAGTTATGGCAGTTTTCCCATTTTTAGTTGATTCTGCTTGGTTAAGTATTGGTATTACATTTTTAGTATTTGCCGTTGTTGCCTTCTCTCAAGATATTATTCTTGGTCGTGCTGGTGTATTTAATATGGGACATGCAATTTTCTTTGGGATGGGTGCATATACAACAGCTATTTTAAATGTACATTTTGGGCTTGAAATTATTGAAACTATTCCTTTTGCAATTTTAGTTCCAGTTGTTTTTTCAGTTTTACTTGCTGGTCCAATTATCCATTTAAGAGGTGATTATTTACTTGTTGCAACTATTGGATTTAATATCATATTTGAACAAGTATTATCTAATGATGTATTTGGGTTAACTGGTGGTCCTAATGGTATTTTTGGAATTGATTTCTTTAGGGTTTTTGGATATGAAATAACTAGTGATACGGGTGTTTATTATATCGCCTTTGCTTTATTAATTGTTACTTTATTAATAATTAGAAATCTAGATACATCAAGATATGGAAGAGCTTTATATTATATAAACAAAAATGAAATTGCAGCAAAATCTATGGGAATAAATATCTCATATTATAAACTTTTTGCTTTTGCTTTAGGTGCTGCTATTGCAGGTGCTGCTGGATGTGTTTTTGCTATTCAGTATTCAGCTGTAAGTCCTGAATCATTTAACTTTATGCAATCAGTTATGTTCTTTGCAATCGTTTTAGTTGGTGGATCTGCTTCACTTCCTGGAATTATTATTGGAACATTTGTTATGTTTGTATTACCTGAACTATTTACAGAGTTTAAAGAATCAAGATACTTAATTTTTGGTGCCGCTATGGTTCTTACTATGATTTTAAGACCAAATGGTGTATGGCCTGCAACTTTTGGAAATATTCCAAATTTTCTTAAAAAGAAAGCTAGGGAGGCAAAATAATGAAATATGTATTAGAAATAGAAAATGTTTCAAAGTTTTTCCATGGATTAGTTGCAATTGATGATTTAACTATTAAAGTAAAGCCTGGTCAAATATATGGAATTATTGGTCCTAATGGTGCTGGTAAAACTACACTTTTTAACTGTGTAACAGGTATCTATACTCCTGAGCAAGGAAGTATAAAATATAAAGGTGAGAATATTACAGGAATGGAGCCACATAAAATTGCCCAAAGGGGAGTTTTAAGAACATTCCAAAATATTAGACTTTTTAAAGAGATGAGTGTTGCAGAGAATATTATTGCGGGATGTCATACAAAATCAAAACAAAAATGGTATCACGCTATTGTTCATACACCTTTTTATCGAACAGATGAAAAGAAACAATGGGAAAAAGTTGGAGAACTTATGGACTTTTTTGGTTTAACAAAATATGCTAAAACTCCTGCGGGAGATTTATCTTATGGAAATCAAAGAAAAATTGAAATGGCAAGAGCACTTGCGGCTGAACCTGAGCTTTTAATCTTAGATGAACCAGCAGCCGGACTTAATGAAAATGAGACCATAGAACTTACTAACATAATTTTGAAAATAAAAGAAATGGGTCTTGGAATTATGATGATTGAACATGATATGGATATGGTTATGAAGTTAACTGATTATATCACTGTTATCAACTTTGGAAAAGAGATTTCACAAGGTCTTCCATCATTCGTACAAGATGATCCAAAAGTTATTGAAGCTTATATTGGAACAGATGATGATGAGGAGGATGAATAATGGTAAATAATGAAATATTACTAGAAGTTAGAGATCTTCATGTGTCATATGGAGCAATATCTGCTATTAAAGGTATAGATTTAAAAGTATTAAAAGGGGAAGTTGTAACAATTCTTGGTGCTAATGGTGCTGGTAAAACTACAACTTTAAGAACAATTTCTGGACTTTTGAAACCAAAATCAGGGAATATTATTTTTGATAAAAATGATATTACAAAATGTGAAGCACATGATATTGTATCACTTGGTATGTCTCACTCACCAGAAGGAAGAAGAGTTTTTGGAACATTAACTGTTGAAGAAAATCTTATGATGGGTGCATATACATTAAAAGGACATGATAAAGAGACTTTGGATTGGATTTATGATATTTTACCAAGACTTAAAGAAAGAAAAAAACAGCTTGCTGGAACTTTAAGTGGTGGCGAGCAACAGATGCTTGCAATTGGTAGAGCAATTATGAGTAAACCCAAACTTTTAATTTTGGATGAACCTTCATTAGGTTTAGCACCAATTTTAATTAAAGCGATTTTTAAAGCTATAAAAGAGATTGCCTTAAATGGTGTTACAGTTTTATTAGTTGAACAAAATGCAAAAGCAGCTCTTAAATTAGCAGATAGAGCATATGTACTAGAAGTTGGGAAAATCACACACGAAGGTACAGCGGAAGAACTATTAAATTCTAAGACTATACAAGAAGCTTACTTGGGTAAAAAGCATTAATATGCGACATAAACGTAGATTGCAATCAAAAGTACAAGATTTACATAAAGGCCAGGGAATCCTTAATTAAAGTAGCAAGTTAGTAGTTGAGCACAATTAATAATGTGCTCAAAACTACTCAAAATTAATTAAAAAACAATAAATTTTAAGGACAATAAATGAAAAATGAAACAGAAATTGTAGAATCAGCAGTTAAACTAGCTGAAAAATGGCAAAATAGAGCAACAGAACTTGTTAGCGATTGGGATAGAGAATTTTATGTAAAAATGAATAAAATGCTTGATCATCCAAAAGATAAAGCTCTTTTAATAGAATTAATGGATCAATGTTTTAGATGTGATTCAAATGCAAGAGTCGCTGATCAAATTATTTTCTTATTAGAAAAGCATGGGATGGCTCACTTTTTTACAACAAAAGATAAGACACTTTTATGGTTATTCCAAAACTTTGGAAAATTTTTACCAAACTTATCTGTTCCTATGTTTGTAAATCAAATAAGAGAAGATACTAAGACAGTAGTTATTAAAGGAGAAGAAGAGCCTTTTAATAAACACTTAATTATGAGAAAAGAAGAGGGTACTAGAGTCAATATTAACCTTATTGGTGAAGTTGTTCTTGGTGAAGAAGAAGCAAGTGAGAGAATGGAAAAATATTTAAAAGCTTTATCTAATCCAAATATTGACTATATTTCTATTAAGATATCAACTATTTATTCTCAAATCAGTCCTTTGAATTTTGAGCACACAGTTGAAGTGCTTGTTGAAAAATTAACTAAAATATATGAACAAGCAATTAAGTATCCTTACATAGCTCCAGATGGAACTAAATCAAATAAATTTATAAATCTTGATATGGAAGAGTATAGGGATTTAGCTATTACAGTTGAAGTATTCAAAAGAACATTGGATAAACCACAGTTTAAAGATTTTTATGCTGGTATTGTATTACAAGCATATATTCCTGATTCATTTTTGGTACAAAAAGACTTATTAGCTTGGGCTAAAAAAAGAGTAGAAAATGGTGGATCTCCTATGAAGTTTAGACTTGTAAAAGGTGCTAATATGGAGATGGAAGAAACTGAAGCTAGCCAAAAACATTGGGAAATGGTTACATATACAGATAAAAGTGATACAGATTCAAATTATAAAAGAATGGCTAGATTTGCATTACAACCAGATAATGCTCCATTTATGCATATAGGAACTGCTTCTCATAACTTATTTGAATTAGCATTTGCTACAACATTAGCTCAAGAAAATAAAACAAGCGAATATCATACTTTAGAGATGTTAGAAGGTATGAGTGAAGCTGCAAGATTAGCAATTAGAGAAATTTCTAAATCTGTTATTTTATATGCACCAACTGCTGCAAAAGAACAATTCACAAATGCAATTGCATATTTAGTGAGAAGACTTGATGAAAATACAGGTCCAAATAACTTTATTAGATACTCTTTTGGTCTTACAGTTGGTTCAAAAGATTGGAATATGCAAAAAGAATTATTTTTAAAATCTTTTGAAAATGAAAAAACTTCATTTGTAGGTGCTCATAGAACACAAAATAGACTTACAGAAAAATGGGATGATTTTTCACTCTCATCATATGATACAAAAGAGTATCATGCTGAAGCTGATACAGATTTCGTATTAGCAGCTAATCAAGAGTGGGCTAGAAATATTATTAAAAAATGGCAATTTTCTAAAGATACAGAACACAAAATTACTCCAATAGTTGTTGGGGGAGTTGATATTTCAGAAGATAGAAAAGTAGTAGATGCAATTGATAAATCTCAAATTAAAGATGGTGTTTTAGCAGGTAAATTTGCAAATGCAAATGCTGATGATCTTAAAAAAGCTGTAGAAGTTGCAAAGGCTGACAAAGATGGTTGGAGAAGTTTAACTCATGAACAAAGACATGCTGCACTTAAACTTGTAGCTATAAAGGTGAGAGAGAGAAGAGATGATTTAATCGGTGTTGCTGCTGCTGAAGTTGGTAAAGTATTTACTGAAACAGATGTTGAAGTTTCTGAAGCGGTTGATTTCTTAGAATTTTATCCATATAGTACACATTATTTTGAAAAATATCAAAACTTAGAGTTTTCAGGAAAAGGTGTAGGGGTTGTAATTCCACCATGGAATTTCCCAGTTGCTATTCCTTTAGGTGGAGTTGCTTCATCTTTAGCTGCCGGAAATACAGTTATTATTAAACCAGCATCAGCTGCAGCATTAACAGCATATGAGATGTGTAAATGTTTTTGGGATGCTGGTATTTCTAAAAATGTTCTTCAATTTGTTCCTTGTCCAGGTGCACTTGCAGGTGAGCATTTAATTGCTAATAAAGATGTTGATTTTGTTATTTTAACAGGTGGTGAAGATACAGCTGCTGCTATGTTAAAAACTAGACCTGATTTATTATTGACTGCTGAAACTGGTGGTAAAGATGCAACAATTGTAACAAATATGGCTGATAGAGAACAAGCTGTTAAAAATGTTTGTCAAAGTGCATTTGCAAACTCAGGTCAAAAATGTTCTGCAACATCACTTTTAGTATTAGAAGAAGAAGTTTATAATGATGAAGGTTTCAAAAAAGCATTAATTGATACAGCTAAATCTATGAGTGTAGGTTCTGTTTGGGATTTAAAAAATAGAATTGGAACTTTAGCAAATCCTGTATCTGGAAATCTTAAAAAAGCAATTAGTGAATTAGAAGGTAAAGAAGAGTGGTTAGTTGCTCCTGAATATGCAGAAGGTAATGAGTATATGTTAAAACCAGCAATTAAATGGGGCGTAGAGGAGGGTAACTTTATTCATATGAATGAGTTATTTGGACCAGTTCTTGCCGTTGTTAAAGCAAAAGATTTAGCACATGCTGTAAAAATTGTAAATGATACAGGTTATGGATTGACTTCTGGTATTGAATCTCTTGATGAAAGAGAAGTTTCTTATTGGAAAGCAAATCTTAAAGCTGGTAACCTTTATGTAAATAGAGGAACAACTGGTGC
The DNA here is from genome assembly GCF_004116465.1 of Arcobacter sp. F2176. Taxonomy (NCBI): domain Bacteria; kingdom Pseudomonadati; phylum Campylobacterota; class Epsilonproteobacteria; order Campylobacterales; family Arcobacteraceae; genus Arcobacter; species Arcobacter sp. F2176. Next base: position 297,557 of record NZ_PDJV01000001.1, on the reverse strand, counting down.
GATTGTTCTGCGACAACCATTTGGTGGTATGGGTAAATCTGCAATTGGAGCAGGAAGAAAAGTTGGTATTTTCAACTATGTTACTCAATTTGTTAATTTTACTGAAAAATCAAATCCAACTGTTAGTAAAAAATATAACTCTGATTTAGTTAAATTTATTGATTCTTGTAAATCAAAAGGTGAAAATAAAGAAGAGTTCGAAAAATTAGCAGTTGCTGTTCAATCATATTATGAAAATTATGAAAATGAATTTAGCAAAGCAAAAGATTATTGTGAAGTAAGAGGTGAAGATAATCACTTTAGATATTTACCATTGGATAAAGTTGTAATTAGAGTAAGCTCTGATGATACAATTTTTGAAGTAGTATCTAGAATCTTAGCAGCAAGAATTTCAAATGTAAGCTTTACTGTTTCAATTAATGGTAATGATACTATTAAAGACTTCTTAGCTAAATCAGCTATTCTATTAGGAACAAATAAAGTTGTTGAAGAAGATGATAAATCTTTTGCAAATACAATAAAAGATTATCAAAGAGTTATTTACTCAAATATTAGTAAAGTTCCTTCTTCAATTTTTGAAGCTGCATCAAAATCTCTTACATATATAGTAAGACAAGCTCCAATGATGGAAGGAAGACTAGAACTTCTTAACTATTTCATTGAGCAATCAATCTCTCACTCTTTCCATAGATATGGAAATATTGGTGCAAGAGGTTTAAAATAAGAAGGAATTTTCCTTCTTATTGCCACTTTTAATTTTAACCCCACTTTTATACATTTCGTGATGTTAAAGCCCTAAAAAATATAATAGGAATTATATATGGAAACTTGGTTTATAGTATTAGTAGTTTTTGGTTTAGGTATATTTATGTGGTATGTCCATGATAAATATGTTCAAAGAACACATCAAATTTTAGTTAATTATCCAATTGTTGGCCGTTTGAGATTTGTTTTCCAAGAGTTTAGAGAACCTTTTAGACAATATTTTGGTGATGAAAAATTTTATGAATCAATGGATAAACTAGATTGGGTATATAGTGCTTCAAGGGATAAAGTCAATTTTGCATCTTTTTCACCTTCTCAGCCATTACCTAAACCAAAATTTATGTTAAGACACACGAACATTGTATTAAATGAAGATGAAATTGATAATGAGTTTTCAGTTACATTTGGTGAAAATAGAGAAAAACCCTTTGTGGCAAATTCGATTTTAGGTCGTGGGCCGATGAGTGATGGGTCTATTTCTCCTGAGGGGACTAGAGCTTTTGTTTATGGAGCAAAAGATGGTGATTTTCCAATAAATTCAGGTGAGGGTGGATTGACTTCAAACTTTTTCGTAACACATTATAATTATGATACAAAGTATATGAAAGAAGTTACTGGTAATGCTTTACAGCATAAGATTTTTAGATTATCGAAAATCTTATTCAATGAACCAGTAGCTATTGATTTTTATAGAAGAGGTCTATTTAAAAAGGACTTAGAAGCAGATACTTATGTTTTTAATAAAGATAAAGAGTGTTTTTTTAGACCTAATTGGGAGGCACCTATTGAAGCTTTCCCAAATGAAGTACCTGAAGATATGCCAGATATTATTTTACAAATAAGTTCAGGTTTATATGGTGTTAGATCAAGAGATGGAAAGTTTGATAAAGAGCGTTATAAAAAACAAATGAGTTTTTGTAAAATGACTGAGATAAAAATTGCTCAAGGTGCTAAACAAACAGGTGGTAAATTAATCGCTGAAAAAGTAACTCCTTCAATTGCTTATTATAGGAATATTGAAGCACACAAAGATGCTTTTTCTCCTAATAGATTTCCTTATGCTAATACTACTGAAGAGTTATTTGATTTTATAGGTGAACTACAAGAAGCATCAAAAAAACCAGTAGGAATAAAAATAGTTATTTCTGATTATGACAATATAGTTCCAATTGCAAAAGAGATAAAAAGAAGAGAAGAGTTAGGTTTACCTTATCCTGATTATATCTCTATTGATGGTGGAAGTGGAGGTAGTGCTACTGCACCATTAGATATGATGGAAAGAATTGGTATGGATATTAGAGATGCTTTATACTTAGTAGATAAAGTTTTAAAAGATTATGAAGTTAGAGACAAAGTTAAATTATCAGCAAGTGGTAAAATCTTGACTCCGGATGATGTAATAATTACACTTTGTTTAGGTGCTGATTTTGTACAAATTGCCCGAGGCTTTATGATGAGTGCAGGGTGTATTCGTGCAAGATATTGTTCAGGTGCTGGAGAACATCAATGTCCTGTTGGATTAGCAACACAAGACATTAAAAAAAGAAAGCATTATTTTGTAAAAAAACATGCTAGTAATGTTAAAAACTATCATAAAAATATTTTAAAAAGTATGAAAAGTTTACTTGCAGTAATGGGATTGAAAAATGTCAATCAACTAAATAAAGATAAATTAATTTTCTTAGATAAAGATTCAATTATTCATGATGATATGGATGCTTTATTTGAGAGAAGAATATTAATCAAAAAATAAGAAGGAAATTTTTATGTTTGGACTAAAAAATCTAAAAATTGGTTCTAAAGTTCTAATTGCACCAAGTATTGCTTTACTATTTTTATTAACATTAGCAATATTTGCAAATAACTCTTTAACTTCAAATAAAAATACATTAAAAGAAATAGTTGAAGTGAAGTTTGAACTTTATCAAACAAGTAGTAAGTTTTTGGCTGATATTGAGTTATATAATGGAATTTTATACAAAGTTTTTAATTATGTAACTGGTGCATATGATGAACCAGAAATCAATGCAGAAATAAAAAAACTAAATGATATTAGAACAGTAGTTGATGAAGATTATAAAAAACTATTAAAATCAGTTGTACATGATGAAAAAATAAAAAAATTAATTAAAGATATTGATGTTAATTTAAAAGATTATAATGGACAAATTACTGATGCAATGAATGATGTTATGAATATTTACTTAGATAAAATTTTAGAGAGTGATATTCCTTTTACTAAAATTTCTAAAGATTTAAATAGTATCAATGAATTTGCATATAAACAAAATAATTTAAGTTATGAATTGGCTTTAAAGAAGATAGAAAAGACTAGATATACTCTATATACACTTGTTGCTGTGGTTATAAGTTTATTATTTTTTATTATTATTGGAGTTACTAATTCAATTAAAAAGCCTCTTGTTATATTTCAAGATGGATTATTAGATTTTTTCCAATATTTAAATCAAGAAAAAAGTGATGCAAAAGAGATTCAATTAAATTCTTCTGATGAGTTAGGAACTATGGCTAAGATTATAAATAATAGTATTACAAAAACAAAAATTACTATTGAAAAAGATAGAGTATTAGTTGATAGTGCAATTCATTGTGCAAATGAGGCAAAAAAAGGTATTTTAGATGTATCTATTAGTGGAGATACTCCAAATCCTACTTTACATGAATTGAAAGAAGTTATTAACCAAATGCTTTTTGTAGTAAAAGAGAATATTCAAAATGCAATGAATGTATTATCTTCTTATACAAATTATGATTATAGAGCTAAAATAGATACAACTCATATGGAAGGTGATTTAAAAGCACTTTGTGATGATATAAATAATTTAGGGCTTGCAATAACGACTATGTTAATTGAAAATAAAAAGATGGGAGTAGATTTATCAACAAATGCACATAAATTGTCAAAAGGTGTAGATAGCTTAACTATTTCAGCAAATAACCAAGCTGCATCATTAGAAGAATCTGCTGCTGCAATTGAAGAGATAACATCAAATATGAAAAATAGTTCAAATAATATAGTACAAATGAACACTTATGCAAATGAAGTTTCCAATTCAGTAACACAAGGCGAAGAGTTAGCTTCAAGAACAGCTTCTTCTATGGATAAAATAAATGAACAAACTCAATCAATAGCAGAAGCAATTACAATAATTGATCAAATAGCATTTCAAACAAATATTTTAAGTCTTAATGCAGCAGTTGAAGCAGCAACTGCTGGTGAAGCTGGGAAAGGCTTTGCTGTAGTTGCGCAAGAGGTTAGAAATCTAGCTTCAAGAAGTGCTGAAGCAGCACATGAAATAAAAGAGTTGGTTGAAAATGCAACAGAAAAAACAAATGAAGGTAAAAAAATATCAACTGATATGATAAATGGATATGAAAGATTAAATAAAAATATTCATAATACCTTATCTCTTATTTCAGAAGTTTCGAATGCTTCAAAAGAACAATTTAGTGCGATGGAACAAATTAATAGTACGATTAACAAATTAGATCAAGTAACTCAACAAAATGCAGTTGTTGCATCTGAGGCTAATCATGTAGCTAATGAAGTAAATAAAATAGCAGAGAAAGTTGTAGAAAATACAAATAAAAAAGAATTTCACGAAGAAATTTGATATTTGTATTTAGGATATTGAAGGTTAAAATATAAAAAATAAATTTATTTTTTATATTTTAATATAAGAACTTGCTCATAAAGCATATTTCCAAAGCCTTCAGGAAGTTCGGGATTTTCTTTTTCAATATGTTCTATTAACTCTTTTATATCGACATCTTTCATATTTGCAGCAAGAGGCATGATTGTTTCACTTATTTTTTGTCTAAATTGGCTTATTTCTTCTGTTGTCATTTTTTATCTTTATTTTAAATTATATTCAAATTATAGTAACTTTTTCTAAAATTGTAGTTAATTTTTATATATTTTATCGATGAATATTAAATATATAAATAAATATAAATTATGATATAATCGCGAAAAAAGTTTAGGATAAAAAAAATTGATTGAATTAAGTAAAAAAATTTCAAGTGTAGTTGGACGAACAAATGCGGAGTATGGTTTAATAAAAGAAGGTGATAGAGTTTTAGTTGGATTTTCAGGTGGAAAAGACTCTACTACATTAATTCATGCATTAAATCATATAAAAAGAGTTACACCATTTGATTTTGAATTTAAAGCAGTTACTGTAACTTATGGTATGGGAGAACAAGTTGAATTCTTGTCAAAACATTGTGCCAAGCATGGAATAGAACATGAGATTATTGATACAGAAATTTTTGAATTATCAAAAGAAAAAATAAGAAAAAACTCTTCTTTTTGTTCATTTTTCTCAAGAATGAGAAGAGGGTATTTATACTCAACTGCACAAGAACAAGGATATAATAAATTGGCTTTAGGACATCACTTAGATGATGCAATGGAATCATTTTTTATGAATTTCTTATATAATGGAGCTTTGAGATCTATGCCTCCTAGATATAAAGCTGAGAATGGACTAGAAGTAATAAGACCTCTTATTTTTTGTAGAGAGAGACAATTAAGAGCTTTTGCAACAACAAATGAAATAAGTGTAATAGGTGATGAAGCTTGTCCTGCAATGCGATTTGATATTAAAATGCCACATGCAAGAGCTGCAACAAAAGAGTTATTAGAAAAAATGGAAGAAGAAAATCCTCAAATGTTTGTTTCTATGAAAGCAGCATTTAAAAACATCCAAACTTCAACTTTTTTTGATAAAGAGTTATTAGATTAAATATATTTATTAATCAACATATTTAATCTTGCAGAATCCAATGCTCCTGATACTCTTTCCATCTCTTTTCCTGCTTTATAAATAATTAAAGTAGGAATTGAGCGTATTTGATACTTAGAGCCTAATTTTTGTTCAACTTCTGTATTTACTTTTGCAAACTTTGCTTTTAAAGGGTATTTACTACTAACTTCTTCAAATGTTGGTGCAAACATTTTACAAGGTCCACACCAAGGTGCCCAAAAATCTACAACTACAGGAATATCAGAATTTACAATTTGTAAATCAAAGTTTGAGTCATTTAAATCAAGTGGTTTTGTATTTAGAAGTGATTCTTTGCATTTACCACAATTAGCTACTTTATAACTATCTTTTTTGGGAATAGAATTTACACTATTACAAAAAGAACAAACTACTTTTATCTTATCCATTATTTTATGCTTTTATATTTATTATTGATGCAAAAATCTCATTTTGCACTTTTATACTAGTAGCATTTGCTTGATATGCTATAGGAATAGGTATTTGTTCTGTAATAGATTTTATTAAATCAGGAGTAACTTCTTGTGTAACTTCTTCATTGCTTGACTTTGCATTAGTTCTTGGATTTGCAATATTTTTAGCAGAATCATTAAGTTTAAGTTCTTCTACTTTCATTGCCCCAAGATTGCTATTTATTTCCATAATGTGTCCTTTCGAAGGATATTCTTAATTTTATCTAAATTTTCTAATAAATAGCAAATATAATTTTTACTTGGTTTAATAATTATTTTAATATAATAGAAATAATGAAAAAACGTATTTTTGACTCAGTTAGTTTTAAATTGGTATTATTGTTAATAACTATAATAATGATGCTCGTAATGGCTAGTTTTATATTCAACTCACAAATTGAAAACCTAAAAAAACAAATAGATAAAATATATTTTGGCAACTTTATTCCTGTTACAAATCTTCAAAACATATCTTCAAGTTACAAAGATATGATTATCTGTCTTCAAAATAGAGAAAAACTTTGTTCAATCAAAAAAAGTCAAAGAATAATTCAATCAAATTGGAATGCATATTTTAAAGCTTATAAAACTATACAAGAGAGAAAAGTTGTTGATTCTATAGATGAAGATATAAAAGTTTCATTTATGGATAAGAATAACATGAAATATACAATTATGATTCAAAAAATAAATTTTTTAATTGAATATGAAATAAATAATGCTAGAAAACAAAGAAAAGAGTTTTTAAATAGATATGAGAATATGAAAAAACTACTTTTTTATAATATCATTGCTTTAGTTATTTTCTCTTTTGCTATTTTTATTTATTTAACATATAGTATTATAAAAAAAGATAACCATCTAACAATATTGAACAAAAAATATAAAATAGAATCTATAACAGATTCAATGACATTGTTATATAATAGAGGATATTTTGATACAATATTTGATAGTATTCCAGTTGTATCAAATTCAAATAAATGGCAAACTGCTTTTATAATGTTTGATATTGATTTTTTCAAACAGTATAATGATACTTATGGTCATGATATGGGAGATAAAACCCTAAAAGCTGTTGCAAATGAATTGAAAAAATACTTTAACAAAGAGTATGAGTATGTTTTTAGGTTAGGTGGAGAAGAGTTTGGTGCTATATTATTTGATGTTGACAAAGAAATTTTAGAAAATTGTTTAAGTGCAATTTTAAAACTAGTTGAGTTTTTAAAAATTGAACACAAAGAGAGTAAAGCAAATAAATATGTAACAGTATCTATTGGAGCTGTTATTTATGAACCAGGTTCAAATATATCTACAAATAGATTGTATAAACTTGCTGATGAAAAGTTATATAAGTCTAAACAAAATGGTAGAAACCAATATACAATATAAAGGAAAATTTTGGGTTTTTTATTTAATAAATATAATCATTTTAATCTAGCTAATTTAGCTACATTTTTTAATATAGGTGCTGGTATATTAGCAATATATTTTATAACACATGGACAGTTTTTTGGTGCGGCGCTTTTTGCTTGGATTGCAGGAGCATTTGATATCGTTGATGGAAAAATCGCAAGAAAATATAACTTATCAACAGAGTTTGGAATACAGTTAGATTCTTATGCTGATTTTTTATCTTTTGTTATTGTGCCTAGTATGTTTATTTATTTTGCGATAATTGATGGTAAAGAATTAGAGTTAAATACAATACTTGTATTATTTACTTTTATATATTACATTATTTCAGGACTTAGAAGATTGATAAAATTTAATATCGATGCACAAGAAGGTCAAGTAGAAAAATATTTTACAGGTATTCCTACACCCCTTGGTGCTATTTTACTTTTTGTTGTGTATCTTATTTGGTTAACAGGAATTTTACCTGAAACTATAGTTTTAATATCTATGATTATTATAGGTTATTTACTTAATTCAAAAATTAAAATTCCACATCCTTAATGAGAAATATTGTATCCGTAGATTTGGGTTCTAATTCTTTTAGAACCTTACTTTATGATGGTTTAAATCATAAAATCATAGATGAATATCAAGAAGTTGTAGGTATGGCTGATGGATTGATTGATACTAGAAAAATTTCAATTGAAGCTCAAAATAGAGTAATAGCAGCTGTTAAAAGATCGATTGAAAAGCTAAAATTTAATCCAAAAGATGCAATTTGTGTAACAACTGCAGCTATGCGAATAGCAGATAATTCTAAAGAAGTATTAAAAAGATTTAAAGATGAATGTGGTCTTGAATTTAAAATAATAAATGGTGATGAAGAAGCAAGATTGACTCTTCTAGCTGTTAAATATGCTTTAAAAAGAGAAAAAAAAGAGTCTGAACATTTTGCTTTAATTGATATTGGTGGTGGTTCTACAGAGTTAATTGTTAATAATGGGAACGAATACTTTGCAAAAAGTTTTGATATTGGAATTGTAACTTTATCTCAAAAGTATAAAAATAATCAAAATAAATTATTAATAGAATTAGATGGAAGAAAAAAAGAGATTTCTCTTTTTATAAAAAGTTTAAATATCAACTTAGATAAGTTTAATTTTGTGGCAACTGCTGGAACACCTACAACTATTGCTGCAGTAAAATTGGGACTTAATTTTAATAATTATGATAGAAATCTTATAAATGGAACCCAATTATCACTTGAAGAAATAGAAAATTTTTTATATAAATTTAGAACATTATCAAAAGAAGAAATATTTGATTTAGTAGGTGGTGGAAGAATCGATTTTATTGAGTCTGGAGTATTTATTTTTAAACTGTTTTATACTATTTTGAATAAAGACAAGTCAATAGTTTTTGACGATGGTTTAAGAGAAGGTGTAGCAATAGATCATGCTTTAAAATTATCCAATTAATTTTGAAGTTTGTTCTTGAATAATATGTGCTTGTGATGCTGCTAAATTTCCTAATTGGCTCATTATATTTGTTTTTGAAAAATTATTAAAATCAGAGCCAAAACTCAAATCTTTTAATTTACTATTTTCTTTTAGTAAATTTATTTGTTCATTTAATGTCCCTCTTGCCACTTGTTTCATCTCATTATTCATTTTTGAAAAATTTTCTGTAAATGCTTCACTTTTACTTAATGCTGTATCTAGATTTTCCAAGGCACTATTTACATCTTCACTTGAAGATAAAGAATTAGACTGCAAACTATTAACTAGTGTTTGAGATATTTCTTTTGTATTTACGCCAGTTATCTTAAAATCTTTTTCTGCTGTAACTACATTTATTATTTCATCACCATATTGGTCATCTAAAAGTAGTTTTTTATTAAATCTTGCTTTTTCTGCTTCTTGATTATAACTATTTAATTGATTTGAAATCTCTTCTGCTGTTTCAAATCTTTTATTTTCATAATCTCCACTACTATCTAGTTTTACTAAAGCATTTCCGATATTTTTTAAGTTGTCTTGTTGTTTTGAGAGGGAGTTCATAGAAATTTGAGTAATTGCGATACCTTCATTTAAATTTCTAAGTGAATGAGATAATTCATCTCTTTTTTTATTGTAAACTTCATGGATAGAGACTTTTAATGCATCTTCATTATCAACTGCATTAACTGAACCATTAAACCGTGCTTTATCAACATATTGTTTAGGTATATTGTTTACGCCAACATTACTTACATTAGTAAGATTATTTACATCCACTTTTAGACTCCTTAGATTATTGTAAATTATATTAGAAAAATAATAAATTTGCCATTAAATACAAAAGTGCTAGAAAGTGCGCTTTAAAGATGTATTAAACTAAATTTTTGTAGAATAAATACCTATTTTACAACGGAGAAAATTATAATGAAAATGACAGGCGCAAAAATGGTAACAGAATCATTAAAAAATGAAGGGGTAGAAGTTGTATTCGGTTACCCTGGCGGCGCTATTATGAATGTCTACGATGAAATTTACAAACAAACACATTTTGAACATATATTGACTAGACATGAACAGGCAGCTATTCACGCAGCTGAAGGATATGCAAAAGCAACAGGAAAAGTAGGTGTTTCTATAGTTACTTCTGGACCTGGGTTTACAAATGCAGTTACAGGATTAGCTGATGCTTATATGGATTCTATTCCTTTAGTTGTAATTACAGGACAAGTACCAACAACAATCATTGGTACTGATGGTTTTCAAGAAATTGACGCAGTTGGAATCTCTAGACCTTGTACTAAACATAACTATTTAGTTAATAAACTTGAAGATTTACCAAGAATTATTAAAGAAGCATTTCATATAGCTAGTACTGGAAGGCCAGGGCCAGTTCATGTTGATATTCCAAAAGATATTACAGCTGAAGTTGGGGACTTCTTATATCCAGCAGAGGTTAATTTACCAACTTATAAACCAACAGTTAATTACAATAAAAAGCAACTAAAAAGAGCAATGCAAGCTATTGCAAAAGCTAAAAAACCATTGCTTTATATTGGTGGTGGAGCCATTTTATCAAATTGTGCATATGAGATAAGGGAATTAGCAGAAAAACTAAATATCCCTGCTGTTGAAACTCTTATGGCAAGAGGAGTTATGGGACATACAAATCCATTACTACTTGGTATGTTAGGAATGCATGGAGAATATGCAGCTAATATGGCAGCACATGAAACAGATTTGCTTATTTCTTTAGGTGCAAGATTTGACGATAGAGTTACTGGAAGACTTGATGAATTTGCTAAAAAAGCAAAAGTTATTCATGTGGACATTGATCCAGCTTCTATTGCAAAACTTGTACATACAAACTTTCCAATAGTTGGAGATTTAAAAGTTACTGTTCAAGGAATGATTGATTCAATAGGGGAATTCGAATTTAATGATTATACTAATTGGGTAGCCCTATTACAAGATTATAGAGTTCAACATCCCTTAGCATTTAAAGACTCTGATGTAAAAATTAAACCACAATGGCCAATAGTAAGAGTTGGTGAACTTGTTGGAGATAGAGCAATTATCTCAACTGATGTTGGACAACATCAAATGTGGTCAGCTCAATTTTATCCATTCTCTTATCCTAGACAATGGAATACTTCAGGTGGATTAGGAACTATGGGATTTGGATTACCAGGTGCTATGGGTGTTGCAAAAGCAAGACCTGATAAAGTTTCTATAAATTTTACAGGTGATGGTTCTATTTTGATGAATATTCAAGAACTTATGACTTGTGTTGAACAAAAACTTCCAGTTATTAATATTATTTTAAATAATAATTATCTTGGAATGGTAAGACAATGGCAAACAATGTTTTATGAAAATAGATTATCTGAAACTGATTTAAGTGCACAACCTGATTTCGTAAAACTTGTTGAAGCTTTTGGTGGAATAGGGTATAGAGTTACTACTAAAAAAGAGTTTGATGAAGCATTAAAAGATGCAATGAAGAAAAAAGTAGTTGCAATGATAGAAGTTATAGTTGATAGAAATGAAGAGGTTTTACCAATGGTTCCAAATGGACATGCACTAAATGAAATGATGCTTTTAGGAGATAACAATGAATAATTTTAATCACTACTATGATTCAGAAAATGCAAGAAAAGTTATCTCTGTAATTGTTTTAAATGAAAATAATGTTTTATCTAGAATCGCAGGTCTTTTTTCTGCAAGAGGATATAATATTGACTCTTTAACCGTTGCCCCTATTAGTGATTCAGAATACTCAAGAATGACAATTGTGACAACAGGTGATAGAAGAGTGATTGACCAAATTGTTAAGCAATTGAATAAATTAATTCCTGTTTTAAGAGTAAATGAGCATTTTGATGTTGTAGAAAAAGAGACAGTTCTTGTAAAAATACCAGTTGATCAAAATTTAAGTGATGTAGATGTACTCGCTCGTGCTTATAATGGTTCAATTCAAAATGTAACTCAAGATTGTATTATTATCTCTGCAACAGATGAACCAAGCAGAATTGCAAACTTTGTAAAAGTTATCAAAAACTACAACCCAATAGAAATAGTTAAAAGTGGTGTAGTTGCAATGGAACGATAAGAGTTTTCTCTTTTCGTTTTTTGAATAAAGGATAATGATTTGAAATTAAAAGATATAGCAGTAGCATTAGATATAAAATGCGACAGCGACATAGAGATAAGTGGATTAAATACATTACTTGATTCAACTTCAGAAGAACTAACATTTTTAGAAAATAATAAATATGCAAATGATTTAGAAAAAACTACAGCAGCAGCTGTTTTAGTTAAAAAAGATTTTATCTCAAGAGTTCCTACAAATACTGTTGCTCTTGTATGTGATGAACCTTATGTTAAGCTAGCTCTTGCTTCAAAACTATTTGCACCTAAAGTTGTAGAAAGTGATGGGAAAGATTGTATTGTAGGTGAAAATACTACAATAATGCCAAATGTATATTTAGGTAAAGGCTCTAGTATTGGTATAGGTTGTACTATTATGACTGGTGCTTATATTGGAGATAATGTTACTATTGGAAATAATACTATTATTTATCCAAATGTTTCTGTATATAGAGATTGTAATATAGGCAATGATTGTATAGTCCACGCAGGAACTGTAATAGGTAGTGATGGTTTTGGTTTTGCCCAAAGTAAAGGTAAATATATAAAAATTTATCAAAATGGTAATGTTGAAATTGGAAATGATGTTGAAATTGGTGCAAATACTTCTATTGATAGAGCTGCTTTTAAATCAACAATTATAAGTGATGGGGTAAGAATTGATAATTTAGTACATATTGCTCATAACTGTAAACTGGGAGTTGGATGTATATTAACAGGACAAGTTGGGTTATCAGGAACAACAACATTAAATGAATATGTTATTATGGGTGGACAAAGTGCAACGGCAGGACATTTAGAAGTTGCACCTTTTACTACAATTGCTGCTCGTGGTGGAGTTACAAAAAGTATAAAAGAACCAAAAAAACAATGGGCAGGGTTCCCTTTGTTTGAACATAAAACTTGGCTTAAAGTACAAGCTAAAATTTCTAAATTATTATAATAAAGGGTCTCAAATAGTTAAGAAAATATTATCTTTAATATCACTATTTTTAATAGTATATTTTGAGTATGCAACAATTGTATCTGATAAGGTTACTGTTGGAAAAGTAGGCTCTATTTTCGCTTCATATTCTCATCTATATTTTGGTTATTTATCTTATGTTTATTTATTCTTGATTTTATATCCTATATATAAAATTAATTTTAAACATGAACCAACAAAAGAATACTTGAAGTATTTTGGAATATTTATTTTTCTTTTATCTGCACTTATTTTTCAATCTTTAGTTTTCACAAAAGCAGATAGACTCTCAGGTTTAATCGGTGATGGGATTATTGATGTATTATTCCCTTTTATTGGTTTTGCAGGTTTATGGCTATTAGTTCTAATAGGCTTTTTGATTACATTTTTAATATTTATAGATGGAAAAGAGATTAAAACAGTCAATGTACAAAAAATAGCTTCAAATATAAAAAAAGATGTAGTCTTATTTCAACCCAAAACTAATGATTCTAGAAGAGAAAAAAGAAGAAAAAAAATAACAGTTAAAGAAGTAGGTGATACAGCTGAAATTTTAATTATTGAAGAAGATAATAAAGAAGATAAAAAATCTAAAAATGATAATGTTGAAAATATAACAGAACCACAAGTTAATGAGAATATAGAAGAAAAACACTCTATAATGGTTGATGAATTAGAAGAAAATAAAAAATTACAAGATGAAATAGAAGTTGGAGAATCAGAAAAACCAAAGGACTTTAAACTTCCAAGTAGTAACTTCTTTCAAACACCTCCTAAAATTTCAACTTCAAAAATTAATGAAGAGATAATTGATAGAAAAATTGCTGATTTATTAGAAAAACTTTTGATGTTCAAAATTGAGGGTGATGTCGTTAGAACTTATACCGGTCCTGTGGTTACAACTTTTGAGTTTAAACCTGCACCCCATGTAAAAGTATCAAAAGTATTAAATCTTCAAGATGATTTAGCAATGGCTCTTAAAGCTGAAACTATAAGAATCCAAGCTCCAATTCCTGGAAAAGATGTAATTGGAATAGAAGTTCCAAATGAAAACATGCATGTAATTTATTTAAAAGAGTTATTGGATAGCGAAATATTTAATAAAGCAACTTCTCCCTTAACTATGATTTTAGGGAAAGATATAGTTGGTAAACCTTTTATTACAGATTTAAAGAAACTTCCTCATTTACTTATTGCTGGAACTACAGGTTCTGGAAAATCAGTTGGATTAAATGCAATGATTCTTTCACTTTTATATAAAAATTCACCTGATAACTTGAAATTAATTATGATAGATCCAAAAATGTTAGAGTTTTCTATTTATAATGATATTCCTCATTTATTAACTCCTGTTATAACAAAACCAAAAGAGGCAATTACCGCTTTATCTAATATGGTTTTAGAGATGGAAAGACGATATACATTAATGTCTCAAACAAAAACTAAAAATATCGAAAACTATAATGAAAAATCAAAAAAAGAAATATTTGATCCTTTACCATATATTGTAGTTATTATTGATGAGTTAGCTGACCTTATGATGACAAGTGGAAAAGATGTTGAGCTTTCTATTGCAAGACTTGCACAAATGGCAAGAGCTAGTGGAATTCACTTGATTGTTGCAACCCAAAGACCATCTGTAGATGTTGTAACGGGTTTAATTAAAGCAAACCTACCAAGTAGGATTTCATACAAAGTAGGGCAAAAAGTAGATTCTAAAATCATACTTGATGCAATGGGTGCAGAGTCTTTACTAGGACGAGGAGATATGTTATTTACTCCTCCTGGAAGTTCAGGGCTTGTAAGACTTCATGCTCCATGGTCAAAAGAAGATGAAATAGAAAAAGTTGTTGATTTCTTAAAATCACAAAGAGAAGTTGAATATGATATGAACTTTGTAAAAGATAAAGATGGAAATGGAACTGCAATTTCAAGTGGTGATATGTCATCTTTAGATGAACTTTATGAAGATGCAAAACAAGTTGTATTAACAGATAAAAAAACTTCTATTTCATATATACAAAGAAAACTAAGAATTGGTTACAACAGAGCAGCTACAATTGTAGAACAACTTGAAATGACAGGTGTCTTATCAGAAGTTAATGCAAAAGGTAATCGTGAGATATTACTTTAATTATTAAATAATAATTGAAATTTATTATTATTTTAATAATCATTGTGTTATTATATTAATTATATTAAGACTAAGGAGTATGTTATGAATACAAGTATTGTAGGAAGACACATAGAATTAACAGATGCGATAAAAGACTATGTAAATAGTTCAGTAGAAATTTTTAAAAAGTATAACTTAGATATTATTTCAGTTAATTCTATTATTGATAAAGAAGAGAGAAATAGTAAACCTGTATTCGTTTTCGAATTTACAATCAATGTAGCACATTTAGATACAATTGTTGTAAAACAAAAAGATAAAGATTTATATTCTGCGGTTGATATTGCAGTTGATAGAGTTTCAAAAGTATTAAGAAGACATCATGATAAAGTAAGTACTCACAAAGCTACTAAACTTTCTGAAGTTGTTTCTACAGAAATTGAAGATGCAATTGCAAATGAATTAGATAGACTTGAAGCTGAAATAGTTCCAGTTAGATTAACTTCATACAAACCAATTGATATTGAAGAAGCATTAATTGATCTAAAATCATCTGGTTCTGCATTTAAAGTTTTCTATGATAAAGATGATAATATGAGAGTATTATACAAAACAAGTGATGAAGGAAAATTTGGTTTATACTAAAATTTTTTAAAGAATTATTAAAAAAGGGTGTTAGTCTTGAGGCTAACGCCCTTTTTTTTGTTATAATACAAAATTGAAAAAATTAGGAAATAGATGCAAGTAATTAATAATAAAGATGAATTGAAAAAAATAGCATTAGTGGGACAACCAAATGTTGGTAAAAGTTCACTATTTAACAGAATAGCCAAACAAAGAATAGCCATAGTATCAGATCAAGCAGGAACAACAAGAGATATTCGAAAACATGAAGTAGAAATATTTGATAAAAAAGCATTGATGTTAGATACAGGCGGTATTGATGAGACAAATGATGCAATCTTTTCAACAGTAAAAAGAAAAGCTGTTGAGACTGCAAAAGAGGCTGATATAATACTTTTTATGGTAGATGGTAAAAAGCTTCCAGATGAAAAAGATAAAGAATTATTTTATGAGCTTCAAGCTTTAGGAAAGAAATTAGCTTTAGTTGTAAATAAAATTGATAATGACAAAGAGAAAGAAAGACTTTGGGACTTTTTTGAGTTTGGTATTAAGGATGAAAATCTTTTTGGAATATCTGTTTCTCATAATAGAGGAACAAAAGATTTATTTGATTGGATTTATAATGTTTTACCTGAATTACCGGAGAGTGAAGTAATTATAAATAGAGAAATTTTAGATGAAGATGATTCTGAATATGAAGAAGGTGAATATCCTTTAGAAGAAGAGATAGTTGAAGAAGAAGTAGATGATAATAATATTAAAGTAGCAATTATTGGTAGAGTTAATGTTGGTAAATCATCTATACTTAATGCTTTAATTGGTCAAGAAAGATCAGTTGTTTCTCCAATAGCAGGAACAACAATAGATCCTGTAGATGAATCATTTGAATATAAAGATAAGAATATTACTTTTGTTGATACCGCAGGTTTACGAAGAAGAGGAAGTATTGAAGGGATAGAAAAGTTTGCTTTAATGAGAACTAAAGAAATGCTACAAAAAGCAAATTTAGCTTTAGTTGTTTTAGATGCTTCTTCTGAATTAGTTGATTTAGATGAAAAAATTGCTGGGTTGGTTGATGAATATGGATTAGGAACAATAATTGTTTTAAATAAATGGGATGAAAATATGGATACATTCCAAAAAATACAAGAAACAATTAGAAGTAAATTTAAATTTCTATATTATGCACCAATAATTGCAGTATCTGCAAAAACAGGTAGAAGTATTGATAAATTAAAAGATAAATTAATTGAAATTTATGAAAATTATAGTCAAAGAATATCTACATCTGAATTAAATAGAATTATAGAGTATGCACTAATTAGACATGCTCTTCCAAGTCCAAATGGTGCATATTTAAGAATATATTATACAACTCAATTTGAGACTAAACCTCCAAGAATTGCGCTTATTATGAATAAACCAAATTTATTACACTTTTCATATAAAAGATATTTGATCAATATTTTAAGAGAGCAATTAAATTTTGAGGGAACACCTATTCATATTTTAACTCGAAAAAAAGGTCAAAGAGAAGAAGACGAAGAGACAAATTAATAAACAAAGGAACTTTTTGTTTAAAAATATAAAAAATGATATTTTAGGTGGAGTAACAGCTTCAGTTGTTGCTTTACCACTAGCTTTAGCTTTTGGGGTTGCAAGTGGAGCTGGGGCTCAAGCTGGTATTTATGGAGCCATTATACTTGGTTTTTTTGCAGCTTTATTTGGTGGAACACCAACTCAAATATCAGGACCTACTGGTCCTATGACAGTTATTACAGCTGCTGCTATAGTAGCTTTTAAAGATGACTTAGCCTCTGTTATGACAGTGATATTTTTAGCAGGAATAATTCAAATTTCTTTTGGTCTTTTTGGTATTGGGAAGTGGATTAAATTTATTCCTTATCCTGTTATTTCTGGATTTATGACTGGAATTGGAATAATTATAATTATTTTACAAATCAACCCTTTTTTAGGAGTTGATGGTTATGGTTCTGTACTTCATACTTTAATTGAGATCCCCAATACTTTTCATTTAGTTAATAATGACTCTTTAGTTATTGCTTGTATTACTCTAATAATTATGTTTTTTACTCCTAAATTTATTACAAAAATTATACCTTCTGCCTTGGTAGCTTTGATTGTTATGACATCTTTTAGTATCTATTATGGGTATGATATAAAAGTAATAGGTGAGATTCCGACATCTTTGCCTAATTTTGTTTTACCTTTTAATTTTGACATTTTAAAGTTAAAAGATATT
Source organism: Arcobacter sp. F2176 (assembly GCF_004116465.1). Taxonomy (NCBI): domain Bacteria; kingdom Pseudomonadati; phylum Campylobacterota; class Epsilonproteobacteria; order Campylobacterales; family Arcobacteraceae; genus Arcobacter; species Arcobacter sp. F2176. Next base: position 279,521 of record NZ_PDJV01000001.1, on the reverse strand, counting down.
TTTGTATATGCATTAACATTAGCTTTATTAGGAACAATTGATACTTTATTAACATCATTAGTAGCAGATTCCATGACAAAAACTAAACATAGACCAAATAAAGAGCTAATAGGGCAAGGAATTGGTAACTCTTTATGTTCTTTTGTTGGAGGAATTCCAGGTGCTGGGGCTACAATGAGAACTGTAATTAACATAAAAAGTGGAGGAGTTAGTAGAATTTCTGGAATGACTCATTCTATAATGCTTTTAATTACTGTTGTATTTTTTGCTAAATATGCTTCGCAAGTTCCATTAGCTGTTTTATCTGGAATTTTGATAAAAGTTGGTGTTGATATTATTGATTATAGATTTTTTAGAATCATGAAAGTCTTGCATAAAAATGACATACTAATTATGATTACCGTTTTATTATTAACTGTATTTGTAGATTTAATAATGGCAGTTGGTGCAGGTATCACTTTTGCTGCAATATCAGCTGTTTATAAAATATCAAAAGAGACCAGAATTCAAACAATAAAAGCCTTTAAAGATAGCCCTTTTGATATAGATATAGATAATAGTGAAATAAGAATATTAAGAATTGATGGAGCTTTTTTCTTTGGAAGTGCAATGATACTTGAACGAAGAATTAAAAAAGTTTTAAAAGCTAAATATATTATTATTGATTGTAGAGATATAGTTTTTTTAGATATTTCTGCAATTATTACAATTGAAGAAATTATAAATTTATTAAAAGATTATAATATTGATGTTTCATTAGTTTTAAAAGAAAGAGATAGAAGAAGAATTACAAAAATAGAAGACAGTGCGATATTTAAAAATACACATATATGTAAAAATATGGATTTAGCAATAAATAAAATTCAAAGAGAGAATCTACAAATAAATGAATAATATAGTTTTACTTTCAAATGCAAAATATAAAGGAATAGAAAATCTTCCTGTATTTGATATAGAATATTTAGATATAAATATAGATTTAAAAAAGTATGATTCTTTGATCTTTACATCAAAAAATGCTATTTATGCCCTTGATAAAAATTCTTTGCCTTGGACTAATTTAGATTCATATGCTATTGCAAAAAAGACTTCTGATATTTTAAAAAAATATAACTCAAATGTAGTTTATTCTGGTATCTCTTCTCATGGAGATGCTTTTGCTTATGAATTAATTCCTTATTTGAAAAATAAAAAAGTATTATATGTAAAAGGTGAGAAAAGTGTATCAAAACTATTTGATATTTTAAAAGAGAATAAAATAGATATTAATGAATTAATAGTGTATAAAACTATTTGTAATAAAAATAAGTTAAAAGTTCCTTCTTTAAATTCAACTATTATTTTTACTTCACCTTCTTGTATAAAATGTTTTTTTGACAAAATAGCTTGGGATGAGAGTTATAAAGCTATAGTAATAGGAAATACAACTGCAAAATATATGCCAAAAAATGTAAAATATAAAGTCTCTCCTACTCAATCAATTGAAGCATGTATTGAACTTGCAAAAACATTTCAATAAAATTAATCTTTAATTCAATCATAATTAGGTAAAATAATACTATCTAAGTAGTTCGGGATTTCCATCGTTGAGGGTCCGATACTGTTTTTTTGTGCGTAATGTAACGATATGGTGTGCAGCGTTTACTTTTAGTATTTCTGCTCCTAAAGTATCAGTTCTTATGTGCTAGAGTTGGCTTTTAGGGCCGGTTTGATGGTTAACGGCTACTTGGATAACTTACAATTATTAAGGAAAATCATAGTGAATATTTTAATACTTGGTAGCGGTGGTAGAGAATACTCTATTGGATTAGCTATATCTAAAGAGAATAAACACAATATATATTTTATGCCAGGAAATGGGGCTACGCAGAATTTAGGTACTAATATAAATATTAAAGATTATAAAAAATTAGCTTTATGGGCAAAAGAAAATAGTATAGATTTAACAATTGTAGGACCAGAAGCTCCTTTAGTAGATGGAGTTGTAGATATTTTTAAAGAGAATGATTTAACTATTTTTGGACCAAGTGCAGCAGCTGCTAGACTTGAAGGTTCAAAAGTTTATATGAAAAATATATTAAAAAAATATAATATTCCAACAGCTGCATTTATAGAAACAAGTAATGAAAATGAAGCTTATAGTTTCATTGATAACATGGAAAATACACCAATAGTAGTAAAAGCTGATGGATTATGTGCTGGAAAAGGCGTAATAATTGCCCAATCAAAAGATGAAGCAAAAAAAGCAGTTTCTGATATGCTAAGTGGTGAATCTTTTGGAGATGCTGGGAATTGTGTTGTTGTAGAAGAATTTTTAGATGGTTATGAATTATCAATTTTTGCTATTTGTGATGGAGAAAACTATAAAGTATTACCAGCTGCCCAAGATCATAAGAGAATAGGGGATGGTGATACAGGACCAAATACTGGTGGAATGGGAGCATATGCTCCAACTCCTTTAGTAAATGATGACATTTATAAGAAAGTTGAAGAAAGAGTTATTAAACCAACTCTAGAAGGAATGAAAAAAGAAGGAGCTCCATATGAAGGTGTTCTTTTTATAGGTGTTATGGTAGTAAAAGGTGAACCCATTATTTTAGAATATAATGTAAGATTTGGTGATCCTGAGTGTGAAATTTTGATGCCATTATTAGAAACTCCTGTTTCTGAACTTTTTTATAAAGGTGCAACAAAAAACTTAAAATCACTTGATATTAAAATAAAAGATGAGTTTAGTGTTGGTGTTGTTATGGCTAGTAAAAATTATCCATATAGTTCAAGTGAGCCTGCTGAAATAATAGTAGATGAAATAGTAGATGAAGATATTTTAAATAATACACATATCTCATATGCTGGAGTTGAAAAAGAAGATGATAAACTTTTTGCAACAGGTGGAAGAGTTTTAGTTTGTGTGGGGTTTGGGACAACAATAAAACAAGCAAGAGATAGAGCTTATGCACTTTGTGGGCAAGTTCACTTTGCTGGCAAAAAATGTAGAACAGATATCGCTTATCAAGCATTAAAGTAGTTAGATGATAGATGAACAAAAGAATAACGATAATTTTGAACTTGCAACAATTAATTCGAGAATAATAGCATTTATAATTGATGATATGCTAATTACCTTTATTGTATTAGCCATATTTTGGGATACAATTACTAATAATGGAAGTGATTTAACTACAGTTTTAATTTTAATGAATAAATTTGTTTTTCAAGTTTTAGTTTTAAAATTTGTTTATCAAACATTTTTTGTGTGGTATTATGGTGCTACACTTGGTAAAATAGTAGCAAAGATAAGAGTTATCGATTATGATGACTTTTCTAAAGTTAGTTTGGTACAATCTGCGTTAAGATCATTTGGTAGAATTTTAAGTGAAATGTTTTTTTATATTGGCTTTATATTCGCATTTTTTAACGAGGGTAAACAAACATTTCATGATAAAATTTCAAAAACATTGGTTGTAAATGCATAAAACACTTCTAATTTTGCCAATACTTCTTGGTAGTTTATATTCAAAAGATTTTCAAAAAGAAAAACTTCAGATATTGTCTAATGATTTAAATAGTAAAGATAATATAGTAATAGCAAATGGTGATGTAGTAATATTTTCTCCTAAGTATTATATATCTGCACAAAAAGTAATTTATGATAAGGAAAAGGGTACTTTAGAACTGTTTGATGATGTTGTAATATTAAAAGATAATATAATTCAAACTCAAAGTGATTATGCTTTTGTTGATTTAAATGATGAAAATGTAACAGAAAATCCAATACTTCTTTTAGATAATAAATCACAATTATGGGTAACTTCTCATGAAGCAAACAAAGAAAAAGATTCTTATCATTTCAAAGATTCAATTATGTCAAGTTGTGATTGTATAGATCCAGCTTGGAATATAAGATTCTCTAGTGCAGATTATGATACAAAAGATCAATGGTTAAATGCATATAATGCTAGACTTTATATAAAAGATATCCCCGTAATGTATACTCCTTATATAGGGTTTTCAACCGATACCACAAGAAGAACTGGACTTTTAAGACCAACGGTTGGATATTCTTCATCTGAGGGCTTTGTTTATTCTCAACCAATTTTTATAGCTCCTGCTGATAATTATGATGTTGAACTTATTCCTCAAATAAGAACAACTAGAGGTTATGGAATGTATGCATATTATAGATATGCTGATTCTCCAGATTCTATTTTAAAAATTGGAAGTGGTTATTTTAAAGAAAAAAATGATTATGCTGATGAAAATTCTTTAGAAAATGATAGCCATTTTGGATGGAATATTGATTATTCAAGAAATAAATTATTTAGTGGAAATAATAGTGATGATGGATTATATGCATCAATCAAATGGTTAAATGATATAGAATATTATAATTTAGAAGATGATAGTCAAAATAACTCTGATGAAAAAAAAGTTGAATCAAAAATTAATTATTACTATAAAAATAATGATTATTATTTTGGTACATATTTAAGACACTATATTGATACTTCTTTAGAATCAAATAAAACTACTCTTCAACAATTACCACAAGTTCAGTTGCACTCTTTTTCTAATAGTTTATTTTTTGATAAACTTTTATATTCAACAGACTTGCAAACAACAAACTATACAAGAGATACAGGACTAAATGCTGTAAAAACAGATTTAAATATTCCTATCTCTTATAGCTTTTCAATGTTTGATGATTATATTAAAGTGATTTTGGAAGAAGAAGTTTCTTTATCAAAAATTGATTATTCAAAAGGAGATGCTAATTATAAAAATGCAACTTTTATTGAAAATAGACATAAGGTAACTTTTAATACCAATTTAGTAAAAAAATATGATACAGGAATACATACAATTAATTTTGACACTGCATTTGTTATACCAAATGTTGTTAAGTCAAAAGGTGATATATATCCATTAAATTCAACATCAACAGAATTATCTTCATTTCCTTTATCAAAAACAACTAAAACTATAACTTTTTCAGTAAATCAATCTTGGACTGATATTGAAGATTTAAAAGAGATAATTAATCATAAGATTAGCCAATCAATAATTTACGATGATTTTAATAATACTGAATTAGGTGATTTGGAAAATGAAATAAGATATAATTATTTTCTAGGATCTATTTCAAATAGAATTGTATATGGTAATTTAGATAATAAGTTGACAGAATCATCTACAAGTTTTTCATTTAACTATGAAAATTATTTTTTTAATGCAACACATTATATGTCAAAAGATACTCCTAATTCAGGTAAAGAAGATTTAGAATCATATACTATAAATACTGGTTTTACTTTTTATAAGGATTATAAGTTTACATATCAAGAAGATTATAATATAAAAGAAAAACTTAGAAATAAACAATCTTTTATTTTAGGTATTTTTGATAAATGTTGGGATTTAAATTTAAGTTATATAAAAGAGATTAAACCAAGTTCTTCAACAAGAGTTAACTCAAAAAAACAAGATATAGTTTTTCTGGAATTAACACTAAAACCAATTGGTGGGTTTAAACAACAATATACAGTTAAAGAGGATAAATAGTTGGATGATTTTGAAGTAAGATGCAGTGGTAGTAAAATATATTTCAAAAATAGAGAAGATGCAGCAAATAAATTAATAGAAATCTTACCAATAGAAAAAATGAGGTTAGAAGATTGGACAGTTGTTGCCTCATCTTTTGGTGGATTTTCAATTGCTAAAATAATTGCTAAAAAACTAGATGCTCAATTTAAAATACTTTTTACAGAAAAAGTATTAGCCCCAAATAATGAAGAGTGTGAAATTGCAATTGTAACAGAAAGTGAAGAGGTTGTAATTCATGAAGAACTAGCTCGTTCTTTTGATTTAAGTTTAGATTTTATTTATTCAAAGTCAAAATATATTTATGAGAGTATGATTTTAAATAAACTAAGTAAATTTAGATCAGGAGAAAGAATAAAAGATATAAAAGATAAAAATATTCTTCTTGTTGATGAGGGGTTAAATACAGGACTTACCATGATGGCTTGTATTAAAACAGCTATTAATTTAGGTGCAAAATCAGTTTCAGTTGCAATTCCTATACTACCAAATGCTAGTATACAAACGATTGAATCTATTGCTGATGATTTGTATTATGTAGAGAGTTTAGATCATTTTATCTCCATTAATTATTATTATAATGAATTAGAAGAGGTAACATTTGAAGATATTAAAAATATAAAGGATAAATAATTATGTCAACAGTATGCGAATTTGAATTAAATGGAAAAGATGAGATTTTTGAGTTTAATAAAGTTGCAAAACAAGCTAATGGGTCAGTTTTAGCAAAATGTGGTAATGCAGTTGTTTTAGCAACAGTTGTAAGTGAGTTTGATAATCCTGTTTCTGAAGATTTTACTCCACTAACAGTACAATATATAGAAAAAGCATACGCAGCAGCAAAAATACCTGGTGGATTTTTCAAAAGAGAAAGTAAACCAAGTGAATTAGAAACTTTAACATCAAGAATTATAGATAGAAGTTTAAGACCACTTTTCCCAAAAGGTTATGTTTATCCTACTACAATTACAGTAATGGTTTTAAGTGCGGATAAAGATGTTGACTTACAAACTTTAGCTTTAAATGCGGCAAGTGCTGCTTTATATACTTCTAATATTCCTGTGAAAAAATCAGTTGCTGGTGTTAGAGTTGCTAGAATTGATGGTAAATATGTAGTTAATCCAAATGTTACAGATATGCTAAATTCAACTTTAGACTTATATGTAGCTGGATCAAAAGATGAGCTTCTTATGATTGAAATGAGAGCTATTTCATCTGAAGATATGGTTGAAGTGGATATTGAAGCTTTTTCAAAAATCCATAAAACAAATGAAATGACAGAAGAAGAATTAGTTGAGGCTATTTCAGTTGCCCAAACTGCTTTAAAAGAAGCTAATTCAACATATGAGACTGGATTTGAAAATGTTTGTAAAGAAAAATTCGATGTTGAATTAGTAGAATTTACAATTCCAGAAGATTTGATAACACATGTAAAAAACACATATTTAGATGATGTAAAAGGTGCTGTTAAAAAATTAGCTAAAAGTGAAAGAGCAACTGAATTAAAAGATTTGGCTAAAAAAATTGCAAAAGATGAATATTGTACTTCAAATGAATTTCCTTTTGAAAATGTTTATGAAGCTGTTTCAATTGTAAAAAAAGAAGTTGTAAGAGCAATGATCGTAAATGAGCATGTAAGAGCTGATGGGAGAGGTTTAAAAACTGTTAGACCTATATCTATTGATACAAATATTCTGCCATCTGCTCACTCTTCTTGTTTATTTACAAGGGGTGAAACACAAGCCTTGGTTGTGGCAACTTTAGCAGGTGCTAAAGATGGACAAATGTTTGAAACATTAAATGAAAAATCAACTTCTATGGAAAATTTTATGGTTCACTATAATTTCCCTGGATTTTCTGTAGGTGAAGCAAAACCTATGTTTGGTGTAGGAAGAAGAGAATTAGGACATGGTAATTTAGGTAAAAGAGCATTGGAAGCTACTATTGATAGAGATTTTGGTGATACTGTTAGATTAGTATCTGAAATTTTAGAATCAAATGGTTCTTCTTCTATGGCAACAGTATGTGGTGGTTCTTTAGCCTTAAAAGCAGCAGGAGTACCAATATCAGCTTTAGTTGCAGGTGTTGCTATGGGTATGGTTGTTGAAGGTGATAAACATTGTGTATTAACTGATATCATGGGACTAGAAGATCATGATGGAGATATGGACTTTAAAGTTGCTGGTCCAAAAACAGGAATTACCGCTTTACAAATGGATATAAAACTTGGTGGAATAGAATTAAGTGTTTTAAAAGAAGCTCTTTTACAAGCAAAAGAGGGGAGAGAGCATATTTTAACTCTTATGGAAGAAGCAGCCGTTGAAATCGTTCCAAGCCCAGCTTTACCATTAATGGAACAATTTGCAATTGATCCTAGCAAAATTATGGTAGTGATTGGAAAAGCAGGGTCTACAATAAAAGAGATTATAGAAAAATTTTCTGTTTCAATTGATTTAGATAGAGATAGTGGTAATGTTAAAGTTGCTGGTGATAATAAACAGAATGTATTAGACGCTTGTGCACATATTAAAACAATTTCAGATAATGCTCCTTCAAGAAAACAAAATGAGAAAATTATTTTTGATTCTTTATATAAAGAAGAAGAAGTTTTAGAGGGGATTGTTGAGCGAATAGTTGATTTTGGTGCATTTATGAAACTACCAAAAGGTGGTGAAGGTTTATTACATATCTCTAAAATATCAAAAGAAAGAGTTAAAAATGTATCTGATGTTTTAAGTGTTGGTGATAAAGTTGAATTAAAAGTATTAAAAGTTAGTAGAGATAGAATTGAATTAGCTTCGGCTAATATTTAATTTTTATACTAATTTAATAGTTCTTTAGTTATTATTTATGAATATTATTTTTTCGTATTAAGGAAATACTATGGCAAAGCTTTTAATAGTGGATGATTCGACTATGTTAAGAGACATGTTAACATACGCTCTCAAAGAGGGTGGATATAGTGATGTAATTGCAGCAGTAGACGGTGTAGACGGTTTAGAAAAAGCAAATGGAAATAACTTTGATTTAATTATTACTGATGTTAATATGCCAAATATGGATGGATTGACATTAATTGGTGAACTAAGAAAAGTAGATAAATATAAAACAAAACCTATTTTAGTTTTAACAACTGAAAGAAGTGATGACATGAAAGCAAAAGGGAAAGCGGCAGGAGCTACTGGTTGGATTGTAAAACCATTTGTTCCAGATCAATTACTAAAAGCTGTTAATATAGTTTTAAATAGATAGGAAGGTGTTATTATGTCTGGTTTTGATATATCAAAATATAGAGAAATGTTTTTAGAAGAAGCTGTAGAACTTTTTGAATCAGCTGATAATGTTTTATTAGAAGCTGAGACAAATGGCTCACTTACTGAAGAAGAAATGGGTCAGCTTTTTAGGGATGTACATACTTTAAAAGGAAGTGGAGCTTCTGTAGAACTTCCAATATTTGCAGAATTTACTCATGATGTTGAAAATATGATGGATAAATTGAGAAACCACCAAATAGAATATCTTCCTGAAATGGCAGGTGTTTTAATTGACTGCATGGATGTTATGAAAGAGATTTTGGAATTAGAAGTTGCAGAAGATATTGATCGAAATACTTTTGAATCAATGACTTCAGAGCTTTTAATCCAAATAAGAGCATATATTAATGGAGAATCTATTTCTCAACAAAATGAAATACCAACTGAGGTTATTCAACAAGAAGAGATACATCCTGAAGTTATTCCAATAGAATCTTCTAGTGAAAAAATTAACTTAAATTCTAATTCTTATGGAATATTTGAAGATGATATTGATGTTGAAGATTCATTGGAAAATGATTCTTTTGGATTTTTCAATGATAATATTAAAATTTCAAATGCATCTACTGAAAGTTTAGATAATGAGAATTTTGGATTTTTTGATGATGCTCAAGAGATTACACCAACTGCAACTATAAAAGCGCCAGAAAAAGAAGAAACACCAATAGTAGAAAAAAAACAAGAGTCTTCAACACCAAATTCAAAAGCAGTTGCTCCTGCAAGTGCACCAACTGCTACTAGACCAGCTGCTGCTGCACGAAATAGAGAAGAAAAAAAACCTGCAGCTGCAACTAATAACATTAGAGTAAATCTTGACAAAATTGATTTATTAATGAATAATGTTGGTGATTTAGTTATTACAAATGCAATGTTAAAACAATTTACTTCTTCTATCGAAGATAATAAAGTACAAAATTCAGTATATGAAAGATTAGAACAACTTGAAAGACATATTAGAGATATGCAAGATTCTATTATGAGTATAAGAATGGTACCTATGGAATCAATTTATTCTAAGTTCCCAAAAGTTGTAAGAGATATTTCTAAGAAATTAAATAAAAAAGTTGATTTCAAACATTTCGGTGATAATGTTGAGATTGATAAAGCTATGATTGAGGGTTTGACAGATCCTTTAATGCATATTATTAGAAATTCACTAGACCATGGTATTGAAACTCCTGAAAATAGGGTAGCTTCTGGAAAAAATGAAATGGGTGAGATAATCATTTCTGCAGAACAAGCTAATGGTCAAATGATTATTACAATTGAAGATGATGGTAAAGGAATTGATGGAGAAAGAGTTGCTCAAAAAGCTCTAGAAAATGGATTGATTGATGAAAATCAATTATCAAAAATGACAGATAATGAAAAAGCAATGTTAGTATTTGGAGCAGGTGTTTCAACAGCAGATCAAGTTACAGATATCTCAGGACGTGGTGTGGGGATGGATGTTGTTAAAACTAATATTCATAAATTAGGTGGAGCAATTAATTTAGATACTACAATTGGTGGTGGTACAACTATTACTATTATGTTGCCATTAACACTTGCAATTCTTGATGGTCTTGATATAGCAGTGGGTGAAGAAAGATATATCTTACCTTTAAACTCTATTGTTGAATCATTACAACCAACTTCTGAAATGATTAAGAAGATTGGTGATGGTGCTCAAGATTTATTAATGTTAAGAGAAGAATTCATTCCAATTGTAAAACTTCATAAACTTTTTGGAGTAGAACCAGGATATCCTAAACTTGAAGATGGAATGTTAATAGTCGTTAAACAAGGTAACACAAAAATTGCAATTGCTATTGATGAATTCTTAAATCAATATCAAGTAGTTGTTAAACCTTTGGATAAAAATTTTAGACCAGTTCAAGGTATAGGTGCTGCAACTGTTAGAGGTGATGGAAGTATTGGCTTGATTTTAGATGTATTAGGAATAATAAATGCACAAATCAAAAAAGAAAAAGAATTAGGTATAGTTAAAGCTTCATAAAAATGGATGATACTTTACATTTACATGAAAAAGTAAAAGAGTTGTTATACTCTTTTACTGGGATAACTCTTACTGAAAATAAAGATATTATGATTTCAAATAGACTTCATAAATTAAAGAGGAATGCTTCATTTCAAGGTTCTTTAGATGATTTACTGGATGCTATTAAAGAGGGTAATTATAAAACAGAATTTATAAATGCTTTTACAACTAATAAAACACATTTCTTTAGGGAAGAATTCCATTTTGCTGATTTGAAAAATAGGGTTTTACCTGAGTTGTTAAAGCATAGTCAGGATATAAAATTATATTGTTCTGCTTCATCAACTGGAGAAGAACCTTATTCAATGGCGATGACAATTTTAGAAACACAAGAAGAATTAGGAAAAAGAATAAATGCATCAATAATCGCAACAGATATTGATACTAATGTACTACAATATGCAGCAAATGGGATATACCGGTTTTCAAAAAGTTCAAAAGAATTTCCCAGTTGGTTAAAACCCCAAAAATACTTTAAAAAAAGAGTTGAAAAAAGTTTAGCATCGGAAGAGATTCTTATAAAAGTAAAACCAGAACTTCAAAAAATGGTTACTTTTCAAGTTATGAATTTAAATGATGCAAATTATCCTTTTGCAAAAAATCAATTTGATGTAGTATTTTGTAGAAATGTACTAATTTATTTTTCTGCAATAGACCAAGAAAAGATTTTATTTAGGTTGTTTAGACATCTAAAAATTGGAGGAACGCTATATATTGGGCATTCTGAAAGTCCTGGTAAACTTGAGGCTTATGTTAGAAGAATAGGGCAAAATATTTTTATTAAAGAGAAGGAAGTATCTTGATAATTTTAGGTCATAAAGATGGAAGCATTGAAAAAATCTCTAATAATCTTTCTACTCAAGTAATAAAAGGATATCGGGCACATACTGTAATTGGTGGAGAATTTGCGGTTAGTTCAGATAATGATAATGTAGCTTTTAAGACTTTACTTGGCTCTTGTGTTGCTATTATGTTTTATGATACAGCTAAAAAAATAAAAGCTATGAACCATTTTTTACTTCCGACGACTAATAATTCAAATGAAGATATGAAATATGGGCTTTATTCAGTTGAGGCTATGTTAAATGAAATGTATAAATTAGGATGCCAAAAGAAAGATTTAAGAGCAAAGATTTCTGGAGGTGCAGATATTATGCAATTAATGGCTAGTAGTATTAATTCTATTGGACATAGAAATGTTGAATTCGCTAAAGATTTTTGTAAATCAGAAGGTTTTAAAATACTTTCTGAACATACAAGAGGTGATCATGCAAGATTAATTTTGATGACTAATGATTTTGAAACATTTATAAAAGTTACAAATAAAAATGAAACAGATTCAAAAGTTATTCAAGAAGAAAAATCTTTACAAGTGGAAATTACAAAAGCACCAGTTCTCAAAGAGTATGTTGGTGGTGTGGATTTATTTGGCAATGATCCAGAACCAGCTCCTGAGATGGATATTGAACTATTTTAAGGCTATTTAAATGTATACAGTAATAGTAATTGATGATTCATTATCAATGAGAAGAATTTTAAAAGATATTATTAATTCTATTGATGAATTTGAAGTTATTGATGAAGCAGTTGATGCCTTTGATGCAAGAGAAAAAATCAAGAAGTTTGAACCAGATATGGTAACTATTGATATAAATATGCCAAAAATGGATGGAGTTACTTTTTTAAGAAACCTAATGAGACTTCATCCTATGCCAGCTGTTGTAGTATCAGGTGAGGGTGCAAGAGGAAATGATATCTTTGATGATGGTGCTGTTGGATATATAGAAAAGCCTGCGAATGGTGAATCAATGATGTCATTTCAATCAAGAGTAAAAGACAATTTACTAAATCTTACTTTTTTATTAAAACAATATACACTTAAAAAGCCTAAAGCACAATTTATCCAAAAGAACAAAACAAAGATAGAAACAAATACAAAAAATCATCCTGATGAGTTACTTCTCTCAAGTCCAGCAAGATTAGGAGGTTCTAAAGTTATTGCAATAGGTTCATCAACAGGTGGTGTTGAATCACTACTTAAAGTTTTTAAATCTTTGCCAAATGATTTACCTCCAATAGTTATTACACAACATATTCCATATGGTTTTTCAAGGTCTTTTGCCCAAAGATTAAATACTGAATCAGCTCTTGAAGTTTTTGAAGCTACTGATGGAATGAAACTTGAGAAAGGAAAAGCTTTTTTAGCTCCTGGTAATATGCATTTAAGTATAGAAAAAAGAGGGAATGAATATTATACAAAACTTATTGATGGAATAAGAATATCACATCATAAACCAAGTGTAAATATTATGTTTAGATCCGTTAATAATGTTATAGGAAGTTCTGCTATGGCTGTGATGATGACAGGAATGGGAGATGATGGAATGATAGGAATAAAAGAGTTATTTGACAATGGTGCTTATACAATCGCTCAAAATGAAGAAAGCTGTGTAGTTTTTGGAATGCCTAAAAAAGCAATCGAAGTTGGTGCTGTAAAAGATATTGTACATTTAGATGAAATAGCTCAATATATAGTTGATTTTTCTAAGAATTTAAAAAGATATATTTAATAATATACTTATGTTATTTAGTATTGAAAACTATAATTTTCAAACTAATTGTATATTTACTTCTAAGCTATATCATACAAAAAGAAAACCTTACTTTTTGTATGTTGTTAAGTCATCCATAGAAATAAAAAGAGACTTATTAGCTATTTTCCCATATCTATCTCCAAGCTTAGTGTCAAATATTTTTGAAATTCTAACTGATTTACCACTCAAATAAAATGAACTCTTTATTTGTCTATCTTCTAGTAAACTATCATTTTTTGAATAATTACCATTATAAACAAATATTTCAGTTTTTGGATTTATCATTGTGTAATATATCCATTTTTCATTAAGTTTTTTTTGTGCTTCTTCTTTTTTATTGTCTTTTTCCTCTACATTTGTAGTTACAACTTCTTCTTTTGGTTTATCTTTTTTAACTTGAAATACATTTGCACAACCTGAAATTATTAAAACTGATAATAATACTAATAAATTAAATTTTTTCATATTCCCCTCTTTCTATTTATATAAGTATCTTTTTCTTACTTTTGTTATTTTATCTTCAAATTTTACATATGCTGAAGATATTTTATAGATAGTAAATCCAAACATATCTTCTCCTTCTTTGAATATTTTATCTTTATAAATAATACTATTATCATTATATGTTATATTTTTCATATATTTTGATATGTCATTTAAATCTTCAAGTTTTACAGTATCATTAGAAGCAACTTGTTCTTGATTTTGCTCTTTTGATATGTTATCTTCTTGGCTAATTGTTTCATCTATTGTTGTTTCATCATTATTTACTACATCTACTGTTGTTTCATCTAGTGCATTAAGAATTTTTTCTGAATTTGCTAGATTTTTTTCTTTTGGCATGATAATTTTATCTTTAGGAGATGATTCAATCTCTTTTTTCTCAAATGTTTCTTCTACAATTGGTAAAGAAATAATATCTTTATTTGCTAATTGAATATCAGAAGGATTCAATGTTTTGTTATTAAAAGAGATGAAAGAAACTAATAAAATAAATATAGGAATTATTAGCAAAATATATTTTTTTGTACCTAAGCTATTTATATAATTTATATCAATCTTAGAAAAATACTTTTTTATTTCTTTGTAATTGATTTTGGAAAAATATTTAAAAAGAATCATTTTAAGGTTTTTTATAAATTGACTAATACTTTTTATAATCTTATCAAGATATTGATTTTTTCTACCCTTCTCTCTATGATTTTCACTTACATTTTTATTTTCATTGATTTTTATTGACTCATCTTTTTCTATATAGTTTTCATTTAACTCTTCTAAATTTATAATTTTATTTTTTAAATCAATTATTTCATTAATATTTAAAATATCTTCATTTTCATCTAATTCATTTATTAACTTACTAATTAATTCATTATCACTATTAATATATTCATTCTTTTTAATTTGATTTAGAATATTGATTAATTCTTCATCATGAATTATGGTGTATTTATTTAATAAATAATTTGCAGACAACTGCCCCTCTTTATCCTCGAGTATTTCTTTATAAATATTATTATAGTTTTCATAATTCACTTTAGTTTACTCCTTTAAAATAATAGGGAAATTATTGCTTAAAATTAGTTAAAGTTAGTTTAAATAAAGTAAAATGTAATCAAATTAATTATATAATTGTGATTTTAATATTATATAATATAAGGATTCCTTTGATTGATTTTTTTAGAACTAATACAAAACTAATAAATTCACTAAAAAATAAGTTTGTAATTTTTAGTGCAGGATATAAAGGTGGTATAGGTAAAACTATAATTTCATTAGGAATAGCAAAAGAACTTGATATTCCCTATATTACAAATGATGAAGGCTCTGCCCTATCTGGTGGTATTCAGTTTTATAAAAATACATATTATACTTATGATTATAAAGTAGATGAAAAACTTGCTAAATCAAATATCGTAATGATTGATTTAGCGGGATGTTTTGTTTTAGATAGAACTATTTTAAGACTTATAGAAAAATCAAACTTAATTATTTTGCCTACTGGAGAAAATCCATATTTAGATCATACGGGTTGTTTAATTACAGCAAATAACCTGTATGATTTGAATCCAAATATATTATTTATTACTACAGGAATAGAAAATGATAGATTAAAAGATACAATGTTTGAGTTTAATAAAATAAAAAGTAAATACCCAAATTTTGAAAAACTAAAAGTACTAGGTTTATCAAAGTGTAATCAAATTATCACAGAGTCTTTCGCAAAAAAAAGGACATATCTAAGAACATATCTATCTTTAAATGATGAATTAAAAAAAGAATATAAAAGATTTGCAAAAGACTGGACAAACATAATAAAAGAAATTAATTTAAGAATTGAAAAAAATAAAGGATAAAGATGTATAAAAAAATATTTATACTTGTATTAATAGTTTTAACTTTTACTTCTTGCTCTTCAAAAGAAGAGAAGACTAAAGAGCTTTTAGAGATAACAAATTCATAAAGTGACTTTAGATAATTTTTCCATTTCAAAATATGAAATTACTTATAAAGAGTTTGATCTTTATAGTGAGATTGTTGGCAAAGATTTAATTAGAAAAAAACATATTGGAAAACCCTTTAGAGACGAGAATAATCCAGTAATGGCTCCCTAATAGTCTTTATTTACTGTTAAAATAGAATTAGACTCTATCGTCTCTTCTTTGTCATTATCTATTATTGTTTTTGAATTATTTTGTATATGTTTAAACTCATCATTAAGTACAAGGGTATTCATATCCTTTTGTGCTCTTAAAGAGAGATTTTCATCTCCCCTTTTATCTTCAAATGCTATTTCGTTGTACCCTATTTTGTCTTCATATTGTGAAATAGAATGGGTCTTTATAGAAATTGTGAGATTTTATTATATAAATTCTATAACCCTAACCATCTTTTCCAAAAAGTTTTTAAAGTGCCATCTTTTTCAAAGCATGATTTACGGTCTCGTATATCTTGAGTGTTTTTTGGAGAACACCATCTTAGTGGTGTATTACTTGCAGTAAATGTTAAATACTTTGGATCTCTATCTGTGTCTGCCATTACTCCGCTTGCATCTGTAACTTGCGTACCTGATATATTGAGTATAGTTAACTTAGATAGTTTTTTTAAAACAGATATATCTTTTATCCTTGTATTGTTAATAAATAACTCTTGCATATTTGGAAAGTTAAGTATAAAGTCAACGTTTGTTATAAACTTGTTATTTCTTAAACTTAATCTTTCTAGTTTTTTAAGATTTGTTAAAGAATTCATATCTTGCATAGTAGTAGTTTTAGGAGGAAGAAATACTATTAGATTTTTAAAATTATTAATCATATGAAAATTTTTAACTTTGATACCTCCTAATACTAAAAACTCTAAATTTGTTAAATCTTTTATTTGAGATATATCTATAGTATCAATATTTTTAATGTAACCATAAGATAATTGTTGTAAAGCATTAATATTATTTATTGGGCTTAAATCTTTAACTTGTGTATTATAAAGATCTAACTCCTCTAAATATTTTAAATCTTTTAAAGCACTCAAGTCACTGACTGGATTATCTGATAAATTTAACTCTTTTAGTTTTGTAAGATGTTTTAAAATTGAAATATCTTTTACTTTACTTCTTGGTAGGGAAAGAGAGGTAAGACTTACAAAAAATTTTAAAGGAGATAAATCTGTAACATTGTAAATATCTGCATCTGCTGAAAAATATTTACTACCAGTTCGAGCATAAAGATACGCACACATATCTTTATCATGTTTTATAGATTTATATTTTGCAATAGCTTCAAATGTAATTTTTTGAGAAGGTGTTGGATTATTACACATCTTCATAAAATCTTCTTCATTTGCCAATTCTCCTGCAAATAAAAAACTACTTGTTATAAAAAATCCTAATAGTATTTTTTTCATCTTTTTGCTCCTAATCTTTGCAAAAAATCTTTTACTTCTTTGTGTAGCCATCTTCTACTTGTGGAGTGGGATTCTATAAGAAGATACATTAAACTTCCCCTTTTGAGAGTATCATTATAAGGATTTTTATCTTCATTAAATTTTTCTTGTTTAGGGGTAAGTTTATGAGTACTATCTTCTAGCTCTCCAAAATTTCTAAACTCAAACACTGAATTAATATTAGTCAATAAATTTCTAAGAAGTTTTAATTTCACATCAACTTCACCTGTCGCAATATATTCTGCCTTATCTATTTTAGATATAATATCTGGTAAGGTACTTCGTAGTTCTTGAGCTTTTTTATCATTAGATATAAGAGTCAAGAGTAAATCTAATAGATTAAATTGAGTTTTGTTTTTTTCATATCTCTCCTCTACATCTTCAATATATTTTATAAACTCATAATAGTTTTTAGTTTCTTTTTTAGAGCTATATATATCATCACTTGTTACAGCAACATTTTTTATCCTATCTTTTAAAAAACTATTTTCAAACTGAATATTTGGCTTAGCATAAGTATTATCATAATAAGCAATATTATGTTGTAGTATTTTATAAAGAATATTCCATAAAGGATTGCCTGTACCTTGTAATGTTTCAGGATTGATATTTAAAAATGCTATTAGATGAGGAATAAGTTCATTTTCATTTAATAATAAAAGTAAATATTCTAGTTTAGAAAAGTTGGATTGATTTGTATTTTTAGCCACAATTTGATTAAGGTCTCTAATGATTTTATCTACATCTTTATCAATACTCTTTATAAAAGATTTTAAGTTTTTATTTTCAGTTGCCTCTATAATCGTATGCTCTTTTTTATCAATCTTCTTTTTTAAATCTTTATGATTTACTTCGTAAGTTTTTTGCTCTGAGAGTTGGTCTATTATGTTTATAATTTCAGCTAAAATTTTTTTCAATTCTAGTAAAAGTTTTTCTGTAGTAAAGGTATAGAGTTCTAGTCCTTCTTTATAATCCATTTGATTATAATCTGAAATTCCCCAAGCTGGACTTATAAATGTTTTAAGTTTACTAAACCCACCAGTAAGATTCTCAATGGGAAAAGACTCAATATAGGTCTTAAATTTATTTATAACTTCAGATAAAGCACTAGTATTTAATTTCTCGAACTCAGCAGAAAGTGTTTCCATCGAAAAATCTGCCAACATTCTTTGTGTCATATCAAAGTCATTATATAAACTTAATACTTCTGCATCTTTATGAAAAAATTTTTCACTCACTTTTACTTGATGAAGTTTTTTAAAAAATGGTGTTGAGAGGTAAGTAATAGATTTTATCTTCCATTCTTTTGGCCATTTAGAACCTAATGCTTCTATTTGTTTTGTCATCTCATTGATAACATTTCCACCATGAGAATGCCCTAAAAGATGAAAATGTATAGGCTTATTTTGCCAAGTTTCTTCATAATATGCTTTTTCTCCATTTGCACCACAAAATCTATTAATTAAATATGCCCCAGCTATTTCTCTATTTTCTTTAGAATTGTCTCCGCTCCATCCATGAAAAGAAAACAACACTAAATTTACATACTTATCATCAAAAGCTTCTATTTGTTCTTTAAACTTTTTATCCCAATAGTTTACTGGTACTTGAGTATAACTCTCATGATTTTGTAAAGCTAAATCTTGTGAAGTGTCTTTTGTATAACTATTTGCATGTTTACTTTTTGCAGTAGATGCATTAACAGGATCAGTAGTTCCAGCTATTAAAACCAATATATTTAAAATATCATTTGGTTGTTTTACTCTATTTAATGTTTTTCCACTAGCAGCCATATAACAAGCCTTTTTCATCAAAAATATTTACCATTGCATTTCACCTTCTATTTCATATATATCCTCAATAGAAATATTGTATTGTTCTATCAATTTATCAATATCATACTCCTGAGATATTTTAGAGTTTTTAACAGTTGTATTTTTTGTTTCTTTTATTAACTCTTTTTCATTATTATCTAAAATAAAAATAGTTGTTTCTACACTAGTCCCCTCTTTTAAACTTGTATCTGCATTTAGAACAATATCTTTTGCAATCTTTTTAGTTATAAATTCATTATTAATATTATTGATTCGTATATTTATAACATCTCCTTCTTTACCAACTATATTTCCATCAACCCCGTTATCAGTAGAATTCTTAACATAATTAGGAGTATGAAAGAATATTCCTGAACTATCTATTGTAGCTACATTTCCTCCACATCTTAGGCTTATACCTGTTTTTGCTTCTAGTGTTATCTCATTTGAAGCTTCATACAAAGCATTTGTGGTATCTAGATGAAAGCTATCTTTTATATCTACTCCCATCTCATTTGCTACTTGGATAAAAAGGTTTTCTAGGTATTTATCACTTGCATCTTTTTCTATATATTTTAAGAGTATATTTCTTATTGATAAAGATAAGTCCTCTTCTATATATGTTTTTTCATCTCTTTTTACTATTGTATTAATATCTTTCAAACCATGAATTTCATAATCTTCTTTAACAGTAGTAATCTTTTCTTTCTCTACAGTATTTATCTGGTTTTCTTTTATATTTTGTGTATAGTCTTTATTTACAGTTAAAATAGAATTAGCTTCTACAGTTTCTTCTTTATCATTATCTATTATTGTTTTTGAATTATTTTGTATATGTTTAAACTCATCATTAAGTACAAGGGTATTCATATCCTTTTGTGCTCTTAAAGATAGATTCTCATTTCCTCTTTTATCTTCAAATGCTATTTCGTTGTACCCTATTTTGTCTTCATATTGTGGAATAGAATGGGTTTTTATAAAAGATTTTGTTTTCTCTTTTGGAAGGTTATATGGATTCTTATTTTCTCCATTATGTAAAGTTCCTATAATAATTGGTAAATCTGGATCTCCATTTATAAAGCTTACTATTACTTCAGAGTTAACTCTTGGAAGAAATTGAGAACCATATCCATCACCACTAAACATATTTGACAATCTTAAGTAACAAGAAGTTATTTGATTACTCTCAAAGTGAAACAATACTTTTATTCTACCTAGTTCATCTACATCTATTGTATTGCTATAATCTTTTGTATTAGAATTACCATTAGATACTATTGCTGTTTGTATTGAGTTTATATTAGGCTTTTTTATTTTATATGGTGGTTTATATATTATATCTTTTGGAATGGCTGTAAATTCAACTTCATATTGAAGTTGATGCTTTTTAGTCTCATCTATGTTTTGTTTATACTCATCTAAAGCATTTGGAAAGAAGCCTTCATATTTTACTTCTAAAATAATAGAATCAATATGCTTATTTGCCTTTTCATCTTCTAAGGTTATACATAAAGAATCATTTATATTTAACTCCTCAGAAGTTCCTTTTATGATATTTGACTTTACATACTCCCTTTGAGAGTCTATTTTACTATATCTATTTAGGTCTTTATAATAAGACTCATCTAATATATTTAGTTTATCTCTAAATTTTTCTCTTTTTATATCCATTCTTAACTGTCTAGTACTTTCATTGTCTTCAACACTAGAAGTTATACTAGAACCTGTTTGGATTTTATATTGTAAACTTGGTTTATCTTTATCATAAAAATCTTGTATATAGTTTGTAGATTTAAACTCTTTACTATGATTAAAACTACAAGTAGAAGAATAAGTATTTACAATAGCATGCTCATTTAACTCACAAAGAGTTATAGTATATGGATCATTAGAAGAGTAATCAAGAATTAAACTATAACCCTCCTTCTCACAAAGCATTTGAATAAACTCTAAATCACTTTGATTATATTGAGTTGTATACTCTTTAGTTGGAGCTTTTATTAGGTCTAGTTTAACATCTATTTTTAGATTTAATAATTGGTTATATCTATTTATTATCTCAACAATAATATCAGATGTTTTTTTATTGTGAAATATCTCGTATTTATTATTTAAACTAAGATAATACATAGGAGATACAACTTCTATAATATAAAGATGTTTCTTAGCAACAATAGAATCTTCACTTGCTTTAAATATTTTACCATATATTGTTTTTTTAATTAAAGGATTAATATTATCTTTAAGATTTAACTCAATATCTGTATCAACAATATCCTCAATATTGATAAAATCATCACTAACAAAAGT
This sequence comes from Arcobacter sp. F2176, assembly GCF_004116465.1. Lineage (NCBI taxonomy): Bacteria > Pseudomonadati > Campylobacterota > Epsilonproteobacteria > Campylobacterales > Arcobacteraceae > Arcobacter > Arcobacter sp. F2176. The sequence goes on along the minus strand of NZ_PDJV01000001.1, from coordinate 257,908 downwards.
AATAGTAAAAGAATAAGGATTATTAACACTACTAGAACCTAAAAGTCTATAGACATTAAAACTTCCATCTATAATACCAACTGTAGCGTTTGGTTTATAATTTAATAGTTTTATCCTTGCACTTATATCTTGTTTTACTTCTTTTCGTAGCTCTTTTAAGTTTAATCCACTTTTTATTGCCTCTTCTATCTCTTCTACATTATTTCTTATTATCTCTTTTGACATGTACTTTTCCTATACTCTTACAAACTGTGTACCAGTGGCACTATAGATAACTCTTTTGCCATAGAAATCAGTTTTATCATTGTCTTTATATGATGCATCATTTACAAAATTGCCTTTTTGTGCAGAATGATGGATATATTTGTCTTTTAACTTTTTATAAGCTTCTTTATTTGATATTTTTAAAACTTCATGTTTTTTTAAACACTTATATGCGTTAGTTAATGTATCAACATCTTCTTTGGTTAAGGTATCATTTTCTTTATTAAACATGTAAGGTTTAAAACTTCCAAGAGGAACCATCTCAAATTCATCTTTTTTCTTTTCTTGAGTTTTTGAATCCACATATATAGCTTTGTCATACATTATTTTCATTGTTACATGTTCATATTTATTTGATACTTTTGGCTTATACATATAAAGGTATAAATAATCAAGCCAATTAGTTTTATTTCCAAAAATATCTTCTTTTACTTCAAGACTGTATTCTTTTTTTATACAATAATAAAAACCTTCTTTTTTTAATTTTTTAATTTCATCACTTGATTTTATTTCATTGATTTTATTGATTTTATTTTCTATCCAATTATATTTTTCATTCCATTTTATTATTTTATTTTTTAATTCTTTAGGTAGTTTTCTATCTTCAACAAAAAACTTACCTAAATATCTAGTTTCCGCTTTTTCATTATACCCTCCTCCCACATCTGCATGAGCACCAGGAAGATAAAACTCTTCAAGTTTTGCACCACCATCTTTTCTTTTTTCTTTACTATCTTTATAATAATGCTTATTTATATCTGTAAAAATAGAGTATGCTTCAAAGTTATATCTAAATTCATCATCTGCCATTAGATGAACTATATGACCTACTTTTGTGTTATTTTCATTTTCAAAAAAGTTGATATTTAAATCTTCAAAATCATTTGATTGCTTAAGTCCATAGTGTGTTACAGTGTCATAAATCCCTACAAATCTAAAAGATAAAGAATCAATAATTATTTTCTTCATATTGTAATATGGATTTTCTACTCTTCTTTTATTTCTATATATATATTTTATATCTGTTCTTAGTGGATTGAAAAATACATTATCAGAAATTACTATATAACCTTTATCTCCATACAAAGCAGAAAAGATATCCTTATTGTCTTTCATTTTTACAGTATAGTCTCTTTTTACACATTTGATTAATTCTGCATTATTTAATATTGAACAAATAAAATACCTTGCACTTGTAGAACCTCGTGAAAAGCTAAAAACATCCAATACAAGTTCATCTATATGAGAAATCGATGAACTTCTTAATTGTTCTTCTATTTTTACACAAGCAAATATACAATGTCCAATAACACCACTTACTCCCATTCCAAAACCTAATCCTATTACAGAATCATCTTCATAATCTTTTTGTATAAAAGGGTTAAATGTACCAGAACCACTTTCATAAAGTTTAAATCTTGTATTTGGAAGAGCATCTACATTTTTCTTTACATCATCACCATCATATATTTCATATAATCTACTAACATTTGTTTTTCCATTTGTAAAACTGCTATCTTCGTCATCATCTGGAAGTATTTCTTTTATTATATAATCAGAAATAGTTTTTTCTTTTGCATCTTTTTTACTATTTTTTACATCAAGTAAATAATCAAATACTTTTTTTGAATCTTTTTCTGCTTTTTTAGTAGTTATAATTTCATCATGATCTAATTTAAGAACTAATTTACTATCAAAATATCTTAATTCTTTTGAAGCGTTGTTCATTTGATTTATAATTATTTTTTTTATTTTATCTGTAAACTTTGGGTTATCAGTTAATAGAATGTGGTATTGAATTGTTTTTTTATCTAATGTTTTTGCTTTTGGTTTACCAAATTCATCATTTTCATTTATTTCATTTTCTATATCTTTTGCAGGCTCTTTCAAAAACTCTACAAAGTTTTTATAAAAATCTATATTATATATATTATTCATTGTACCATCAAAAAATATTCCATATTCAACTATTAGTTCAGGCATAAATGATGCTATTATTTTATCTTCGTAAGATATTAGTTTTAACTCTTTTGTTTTAGAATCATCTTTTATATTATAAACATATGGCATAGATAGGACTATATATGCTTGTTCATCTTCATTTGATTTTTTTGATGTTTCATTTACTTCTTGTTTTATAATCTCATTACAAGTATCTTTAGTAAAAGTCAAAGCAGAAGTACTTTTCTTTTCATCATTTATTTTAAAATCTTTATTTAGTACTTTTTTATATGCATGATGATATTTTTTTGCTTTTAATACACTTCCATAAGATTTTGAGTTATATAATTGTGTAGTACAAAGTTTTACCAACTTTTTATCAATTATCTCTTCATTTACACCACGTAAATCATCAAAAATCAAGGGTTTATTATTTTTAATACTCTCTTTTTCTACAGCTTTTATCAAGTAAGGTTTATATTCTTCTACTGCTTTATCTAAGATTATTTGCTTATCATCATTTGAATTTATTAACTCTTCTATATCTTTATTTGATATAACCATATAAGCTATTCTTATTTTTATATCTTCTTCTATTGCTTCATTCTCTTTGGTACAATATTCATTTAAGTGTATTACTTCACCTACTTTATGAAATGCATTTCCTTTAGTTATATCATTACTCATATGATACTCCTAGTTTTTTTAGTCTTCTTTTTGCCATAGATTTTACTTCTGTGTTTAATGCCTTTTTATACCAATAAATTGCTTTTTCTCTATTATTTAATTTTGTTTCATATAAAAACCCAAGATTTTGGATAGCCCTTGCATCTCCTAGTTTTATGCCTTTTTTATACCAATAAATTGATTTATTATAATCTTTTATATTATTTTTATAGATTATTCCTAAACTTAATGCACAATCTATACAATTAAGTTCATTAAATCCTTTTTTATACCAATAAATTGCTTTTTTATAATCTTTTAATATATCTGAATATAAAAGTCCCAATCTTGAAGTTGACTCTTCATTTTTAAGTTCAAATCCTTTTTTATACCAATAAATTGCTTTTTTGTAATCTTTTTTATATTCTTCATAATATGTACCAAGTCCTGCTGCACATAGCCCATATCCCATTTCATAACATTTTTTTAAATATTTTATTCCTTCTTTATCATTTCTTCTATCTTTATTTTTTATAAAGAAAATCCCTAAACTACGATATCCCTCTGGTTCACCCAATTTACCAACTTTTTTAAAAGTATCTATTTCTTCATCATATTTCTTTTGGTCTTCATACATCAATCCAATAGAAATTAGTGAGTTCATATCTCCTGTTTCATATGATTTCATAAACCACTTATATGCTTTATCATATTTAAGGTTTCTATAATAATATACACCTAAATTATGTGCTGATTTTCCATGTCCAGCATTTGCTGCTACTTTATAATTCTCTACTGCTTTTTTATCATCATGTAAAAAGCTAGAATATAAGCTTCCTAATTGTGCGTATGATTCTATACTTCCTTTTTCTTTTCCTTCATTAAAGTAGTTTATTGCTTCATCAAAGTCACCTTGCCTTGCATAGTATATACCTGCACAACTATATCCTTGTAGTTCACCCTCTTGTATTAGTTTCTTATATTTTTTTATATCTTCTTTTTTATATTCTATTTTTATACATTGAGTTATATCATATTTGCTTTTTTTTAATTCTTGTGCATTTAATACTACTGTTGTTATACATATTATTAGTAGGGTTTTTATTATATTTTGCATACTATTTTTCCTGTTTATTTGTTTTTGTATTATTTTTTACTTTTTGATTTTTTCTTTCATCAAAAGTTAATCTTGCATTTGCACCATCTTCAGGTCTACCATCAATATATGCTAAAAAGTTAATTTCATGTACTTTTTCTTCTTTTAAGTTATGGACAATGGTTTCTTTCCCATCATATTTTGATTCTTCTCTTCCTTCAACTGTCCATCTTATTTGTGCTAACTCTTCAGATCTTGGTTCTTCTATATTTAATACAGCAATACATTCACCCTCTTCTTTTGATATATGAGAACTTACTATATCCTCAACTTCTAAATATCTTTTAAGTTCACTTATTGCATACCCTTCTTCTTCACTATTTACAACATAACAATGGGCATGTCCACATTTTTGGATATTATCTTCTTCTACATTTACCGTCATTGTAAGACCATTTATTGTCATATTATCATTTGTTGGATTATCTGTTATTATATCTGTATCACTTTCATCATTGTTTTTTATGAAGTACCATTGAAGTTGTGCTAATTGGGTTTCATTTAGATCTGTAGTTTGGCTCCAATCATCATTTTCATATTTTTCTACTGTTGCTGTGAAAGTTAATACTTCATCGATAGCTGATTGTTTTGAGACATCAACATCTAATGACACTACTCTTATCTTTTCATATAATGGTTTTGGGATAAGTGGTTTTGCAACATCTTGTGCATTTACTCCACCATTGCTTGAGGTTGTATCTATATTCCCTGATTTTAAGTGTATTCCACCTTGATTTACAGTTAGAACATTTCCTCCACATCTTAAAGTAACTCCTGTCTCTGCTATTAGTTCTATAATATCTGCGTTTAATTTTATATTATTACTTTTAAGATGATAGTTATTTTGAACATCAAGTCTATAGTCTTTGCCTACTTGAGTAAATAGATTTTCTAAGTATTTTTTCTTTACATCTTTTTCTATGTATTCTGTTGATGTTCCTTTTACTCTTGTTATCATATCTCTTTCAATAATAGTTTTCATATCATTTTTAACAATAGTATTAATATCTTTCAAACCATGAATTTCATAATCTTCTTTAACAGTAGTAATCTTTTCTTTCTCTACAGTATTTATCTGGTTTTCTTTTATATTTTGTGTATAGTCTTTATTTACAGTTAAAATAGAATTAGCTTCTACAGTTTCTTCTTTATCATTATCTATTATTGTTTTTGAATTATTTTGTATATGTTTAAACTCATCATTAAGTACAAGGGTATTCATATCCTTTTGTGCTCTTAAAGATAGATTCTCATTTCCTCTTTTATCTTCAAATGCTATTTCGTTGTACCCTATTTTGTCTTCATATTGTGGAATAGAATGGGTTTTTATAAAAGATTTTGTTTTCTCTTTTGGAAGGTTATATGGATTCTTATTTTCTCCATTATGTAAAGTTCCTATAATAATTGGTAAATCTGGATCTCCATTTATAAAGCTTACTATTACTTCAGAGTTAACTCTTGGAAGAAATTGAGAACCATATCCATCACCACTAAACATATTTGACAATCTTAAGTAACAAGAAGTTATTTGATTACTCTCAAAGTGAAACAATACTTTTATTCTACCTAGTTCATCTACATCTATTGTATTGCTATAATCTTTTGTATTAGAATTACCATTAGATACTATTGCTGTTTGTATTGAGTTTATATTAGGCTTTTTTATTTTATATGGTGGTTTATATATTATATCTTTTGGAATGGCTGTAAATTCAACTTCATATTGAAGTTGATGCTTTTTAGTCTCATCTATGTTTTGTTTATACTCATCTAAAGCATTTGGAAAGAAGCCTTCATATTTTACTTCTAAAATAATAGAATCAATATGCTTATTTGCCTTTTCATCTTCTAAGGTTATACATAAAGAATCATTTATATTTAACTCCTCAGAAGTTCCTTTTATGATATTTGACTTTACATACTCCCTTTGAGAGTCTATTTTACTATATCTATTTAGGTCTTTATAATAAGACTCATCTAATATATTTAGTTTATCTCTAAATTTTTCTCTTTTTATATCCATTCTTAACTGTCTAGTACTTTCATTGTCTTCAACACTAGAAGTTATACTAGAACCTGTTTGGATTTTATATTGTAAACTTGGTTTATCTTTATCATAAAAATCTTGTATATAGTTTGTAGATTTAAACTCTTTACTATGATTAAAACTACAAGTAGAAGAATAAGTATTTACAATAGCATGCTCATTTAACTCACAAAGAGTTATAGTATATGGATCATTAGAAGAGTAATCAAGAATTAAACTATAACCCTCCTTCTCACAAAGCATTTGAATAAACTCTAAATCACTTTGATTATATTGAGTTGTATACTCTTTAGTTGGAGCTTTTATTAGGTCTAGTTTAACATCTATTTTTAGATTTAATAATTGGTTATATCTATTTATTATCTCAACAATAATATCAGATGTTTTTTTATTGTGAAATATCTCGTATTTATTATTTAAACTAAGATAATACATAGGAGATACAACTTCTATAATATAAAGATGTTTCTTAGCAACAATAGAATCTTCACTTGCTTTAAATATTTTACCATATATTGTTTTTTTAATTAAAGGATTAATATTATCTTTAAGATTTAACTCAATATCTGTATCAACAATATCCTCAATATTGATAAAATCATCACTAACAAAAGTAATAGTAAAAGAATAAGGATTATTAACACTACTAGAACCTAAAAGTCTATAGACATTAAAACTTCCATCTATAATACCAACTGTAGCGTTTGGTTTATAATTTAATAGTTTTATCCTTGCACTTATATCTTGTTTTACTTCTTTTCGTAGCTCTTTTAAGTTTAATCCACTTTTTATTGCCTCTTCTATCTCTTCTACATTATTTCTTATTATCTCTTTTGACATTGATTCTCTTTTTGTTAGAATTTACTCTAAAATAATTAATAAGTATTAATCTTTTTAGAATAAACTAAATATAAATAGTGACATATAAAAGTAACTTATATGTCACTATTAGTAGAAAATAAGATTAAGCGTTTAATCCTACTCCAATTCTCCAATCATCTTCTCCAGAAGTACTTGCAATCTCATGTCTCCATGTGATTTTTCTATACGCAAATGAAACTGTTTCTAAAGGAGCAACTTGAGTCTTTGCTAGACCTTCTTCAGTATCAAGAGAAGTATGCATATCAACAATTACAGCATCTTCAAGTACAATACTTAAGTAATGTTCAGGTTTACCTGCATAACTTGTTCTGTACCATTTTAATTCAACATTTGTAAGTGTTTCACCCTTCGTTAGTGCATTGTATAAAAGAGGTGAAGATTTATCAATTAATTTAGTGATAACAACTGGTTCATGTACTCTTTGTCCAGATGGTTGACCAGACTGTGGATCTCTTGGGATTCTGATATTATGAGAAAAACCTTTTAACAAAGCTTCATTTTCATGGCCTTTTTGATAAGAGTTTCCAACAGACTCTGGTGTGAATGTACCTTCGGTAATTAATCCTTGAGTACTGCCTTCAATCGAAATAAATATTGGGTTGTTCATTTTTTTTCCTTATTATTTTAAATGCACAAAATAATATCTAAAAGATAATTAAATAATAATTAAAAAATCACTTAAGAATTTGTTTTTTGCTAAATAATAAATAAATTTATTATTATTTCTTTTTTGTGGATTACTATTTAGTGCTTTTTTAAACCAAAATCTTAAAAAAAATGGAATTCCAAGAAGTTCTTTATTTGTAAATTTATGATTTATTAATTCTAATGAGTTTTTTGAATAAGGTAATCTAAGTGTGAAAAGTTCATACATCATAACCGCAAAAGAAAAAATGTCAGATTCAAAAGAAGGTTTATCTCCATTTAAAATTTCAGGTGCACAATATTGAGGACTAAAACCTTTAAATTGTTTATAATCAAGCTGAATTTTATCTGTTGCATCAAGATATTGAGATATTCCAAAATCAAAAATTTTTGATTTTTGATTTTCATTAATTATTATATTTGAAGGATTAATATCCGCATGAATTATTCCTTTTTTATGAATATATAATAAAGAAGTAAATAAATCTAAGAATAGATTTATTTTAAATTTTTTACTTAAATCAGGTATTGTTATTTGACTTAATAGTTTTCCTTCGAGGTACTCTAGGACTAAATATGGGATATTAGACTTTTTATCAATTCCAAAATCTAATACTTTTACAATATTTTCATTGTCAATCTCTTTTAAGAATAAATATTCAGAAAATACAAAGTCTTCTATATGATTTTTTGATAATAACTCTTTTGTAGGCATTTTTATTGCAATATTACTTTTTATATTAAAGTATTCATTGTATAAATCTAATGATTTATACACAATACTTAATCCCCCTCTTCCTATCTCTTCTTCTATTATATATCTATTATTTAATATAAATATTTTTTCTTTCTTTATATATGTTAAGTTTTTCTTGAATGTACTTTTCATATATTCTCAATTATTGTTACTGTAATATTATCTTCTGCAGAAGTTATTAAAACACTTTGTTTTAGCTTGAACAAAGCCTCTTCTTTATTCTCTTGAGACATTGCTTCTTTTATAATTTTATTTGAAATATAATCATATAATCCATCAGTACAAATTAAAAAAACATCTTCTTTATAAACAGTAAATCTGGTAGTTTCAATAATCAAATTTCCAGGAGCAGAAAGTGCAGATGTTAAATATCTTCTTGATCCATAAAAATCATTTATTTGAATAGCATGATCTTTAGTAATAGTTCTTAAAGTGCCATTTTGTAAACAATAACATCTAGTATCTCCCATATGAATACAAACACCTTTATCATCTTCAATATGTAATAACATTAAAGTTGAACCAATAGTTATATTTCCACCCATTTTTTCTACTTTATTTTCTAATAAATTATGAATAATTTTTATCTGTTTGTTTATCATCTCAATTTTATTTTCAAAACTGCCTTCTAAGGGAAAGTACTCAAAAATATCAGTTATTAAGTGACTTGCAAAATTTCCTTCTTCATGTCCTCCCATTCCATCACATACAACCCAAAGTTTTTTTTCATCATTTATATAAAAAGAATCTTCGTTTAATGTTCTCAAGTGTCCAGGGTGAGTAAAGCAATAACTTTTAAAACCCATTATAGTTTTTCACTTAAATTAAAGTTAGACAATAAATTGCTTGTACCAAATATATTACTTAAATCTCCACTTAAATAATATGAACCTGTGAATTTTTTATTTGAATATTTCAATATTATTGAATTATTTAGATTTCTTGAAATTCTAAATGTATCTATTATTTTAAATAAAGCCCATTCATTATCTAAATAGTGTTCAACAACAGAATTATTTGATAAATCAAATAAATCAAACTTCACAATATAATTTGATGATTTTGGTGGCCAAACAATTTTAGTAGTTTTTATTGGTCCATGTTCATAAATAATAGAGTCATCATCGTAAAAGAAGTCCATAGTGGCTAAATTAGAAGCTAAAACATAAGGTTTAATATTCCCTTCTATTTTTAGAATACCTGAGTTTGTAAAAAATAGATTTCTTATTTTAAGCGATTTTAATAATCCAATCATGAAACTTTTATTGAAATTCATGATACTTCCATCTAAGACTTTAGGTGAATAACTATTAAATTGAGAATTAATAGAAACCATATTTGAAATATAATCATTATAAAATGAATCAAGAATTCCTTTTGGTTTAAAGAATTCACTAAAGTCATCTAATCTTACATAAGTAGAGCTTTTCCTATCTATTGGATATTTATTTATTAAGTTATTTTTATAGAAAGAATAGACATCCTCTTTAAATCTTTTTTCGATGTAGTTTTTGCCATATCTTAAAATATTATCCCAATTTGAACGAAGTAATTGTAAATACCAATTTTTAACATATAAAGGTAGTTTATTTAAATCATTTGTAAAAGAGGTAGTATTTCCATTTATCCTATTATTTATTATTTTATAAGCATCAAAATCTGGATTTATACTACTATAAATTGACGACATCAATTGATAAATATTACTTAATTTATTAATTGAATTTTGTAAAATAGCATTAGGTGAATTTTCCTTATTTATTAAGGCTGTATAATCTTTGAAAAAGTTTCTCAAGCTTTCTATACTTTTATTGTCTACTTCATTTTCAATGTCAGTTAGTGCTTCTTTTGCAATAGTTTTTCCAATTTGACCACTAACAGTTGCATTTATAATTTGGTTAGAAACATTACTTTTACTCGATTTCATTTTTATAATTTCACTTGGAGTGTAAATATCAGTATTTTCTTTTAAAGCTTTTAATACAGATAATACTGGTGAATCTGAAGATGAAAATACAGCTAATTGGGCATTTAAACTTGAGGTATTAGTCTTAATAGGAATAGCAAGATTACTAAGTGCATTTAGCCAGTATTCTTTATAATCTAAAAAATACAAACCTAAAACTTTTTGGTAGTGTTTACTAATCTCAATAGGACTAAGATTTGTTTTTTTACCTATAACCCAATTATTTAATAATATGTTTTTTGTCAGAGACATACCCTCTTTCATCAAAATATTAAACCCATTTTTTGTATAAAAACCAGGTATTTCATAGTCATTTTTTTTGAATTCATTTATATTATTTAACATAACAGAAGAAAATTTAAAAGGTTCTAGTTTCATCTCTTTTGATTTTAAAATTAATTCTTTATACGTTAACCTCTCTGAGCCTATTTTTGTAAGTCTATCTCTTGCTACTTTTAATATATCTACATTTAGAGAATAAGGACGAAACCCAAAATCTAATAATTGTGAGAAGTGATAGTTTAATTCACTTTGTACTTTAGTGTTATAAGGGTATCGTTTACTCCACTCTTCTGCCATATATTTAGATAAGAACTTACTATTTCGATGTTGTTTATTTTCAAGCATTACATATGCTTTTGTATTATCCCAAGTTGAATCAAAATCATTTAAGTCTTTTGAAATATTTTGTTCCATAACTGTAGCTATTCTTGGTAGTAAAAAAGTTAATAGATCATTATAATAAATTTTTGTTAGTTCATCATGTCTCTCTTCTGATTTATTAAATAACAAATTCCAAAAATTTTTATCTTGAATATCATTATATTTTCTAATTCTTTCTATATTATTTAATAAAATTAAAATATCATCAACTTTATCTGAAGGTAGAAATTTATTTTTAGCGACTTTATATACTTCAAAGGTTTTTTCCATCTTTCTTAAACTGTTATTTTGATTGAGGAAATCATTAATATAAAAAGTACTAACAAATGCTGTAAATACAAATGAAACTATCAACGCAATAGTTTGATTCTTTTTTACTTTTTTTCGATAGTTATCATCCATTTTTATTGTTTCTGATTCAGGGAAAATAATATCACTTAAGACTTTTCTAATAAATAGACCTTTTTTATCTCTTGCATATTCTAAATTATCAATTGAAACTAATTGTTGATGATTATCACTACACGGAGTACTTGTGTAATAAATACCTCTTAAAAGTAACGGTTTTCTATATCTTGTTTGTGAGAAACAAATATCAACAAAAAGGTTTGTTTTATTAAATAAGTCAGATAAATATTCTGTAAATAAAAATACTTTAGATCTATTTTCTTTTTCCCATTCAAAATGCATCTTTTCTAATACTGAACTATTTAGTTTTTTTAGTAGACTTTCAAGTTCAATTTTTGAAATATTTGAATCAATATTTTTTTTATTTTCATCAAATGTAACTCCTAATATTTCATCTTTTTCATTTTCTGATAAATTAATAAAATATTCACTAAATCCTTCTATTTTATCTAGCTTTGTTATCATCAAATAAATAGGGATACTAGACATAAATGATACGGATAACTCATCAAATCTGTCTCTTAAGTCTTTCGCATATTTTTCTAGTTCTTTTTCATTTTTTAATAATCTATCAACACTAATTGTTAAGATGATTCCATTGATTGGTCTTCTCCATCTTTTTTTTGTAAATAATTTTAAAAATTCTTTCCAAATAATTTTATCTTCTGGATTCTCATTTAATTCAATATAATTTCCTGGAATATCTACAAAAACAGATTTTTCAGAAAAATACCATTGAAAAGATTTTGTAGTTGTCTCTTCTATTGCTATTCTTTTTTCAAAATTTACATTTAAAGGAAAGTTTAATCCTGAAGATTCTAATAATGTTGATTTTCCTTCTGCTTTATCGCCTATTACAAGATACCAAGGTAACTCATAATTAATTTTGCTTCTATTTTTATAAAGAGAAGATTTTTTGATTATTCTTACTGCATCTTTAAATTTTGTTTTTAAATCTTTGACTTTCTCTGAAATAATTTTTTTGTATTCATTCTCTAGTTCTTTTTGTTCCGCTCTTTCTTTTAATATTTCTTGAGTTTCTTCTTTTTTAAACACAATATAGAGTAATATTGCTATTATTGTGCCAAAAAATAGACTAAAAGAGAGTAATAATCTAAAATTTAATTCTTTAAAAGAATCAAATAAATAAGGGAATAGAAATATAATTAATAAAGAAATAATAAATGAAACAAATATTATCCAAAATATAATATTTTTATAAAAAGGTTTTTTCATTTTTTATCTCCTGCATATAAATCATCTATTTCTATAGTTGTTTTATTATTAATTAAATCAATAAATTCATTATTTTGACTAGCTAAACTAAAAGTTAATCCAGAATAAATGATTAATAACAATAATGACACGCTAAAAAATAGCGTTGAATAAGGGATTTTATTAAATAATTTATAGCTCTCTTGTGCCGGTGTTTGTTTACTATAAAAAGTGAAGGGATCTCTACCTTGTACAATTTTGATTTGTTTAAACAGACTATCTTTTATATTGTTTAATTCAACTTCTCCTCTTTTTATTACTCTATATTTACCCTCAAATCCTAAAGCAAGACAAGCATATAATAATTCAAGGATATGAATATATTTTGCAGGAGTTTTTAAAAATCTATTTAATAGATGAAAGAAATTTTCTCCACCATAAGTCTCATTATGAAATATACTTAGCAAACTATTATTTGACCAATTATAATCTTTACTTAAAAAATGTGAATTCATAAATTCATCGACAAAAGAACAAAGAACATAACGAATTACTAATATTTCATTTTCATCTATGTCAAGAGAAGAAGCAGTTTCTGTATAAGTATTTACTTTGTCTATAAACTCTTCTCTTATATCATTTATACTTGCATCTTCTATATCTTCTTTAATTTCAAAGACTAATTTGAAGATTGGCATTGCTGCTGTAATAAATGGATTAAAACTTATTTCATAATTCTTAAATTTTGATTGTTTTGATCTTTTAAACCTACTTTGATAATTGTTTATATTATCCCTATTGATAGTTTTTCTTTGATTTGAAGTCAAATTATTAGAAAAATTTCTATTTTGATTATTTTATATTAATATTCTTTTATTATTCATAAATATTCATTAAACCTTTAATTGTTGTTTTTTATTGCCCATAGTGAATAACTTATATCTGGTATTTCAGAACCTAAATGAAAAGCAAAACCAGCAGATTTCATTAATTCATCTCTATTTTCTTGAGTTAATTCGATTTTAAAATAAAGTAAATTTACTCTATATGGAATCTCTTTTGGTGGTGTAGAAAGAGGCTTGATCTTAAATCCAATTAAATGAAAATTTACAAGGTTTTTTATTGTTTCAATTGTCCCTAATTTAAGACTTGCAACTAGTATTTCTTTGATTTTATTAGAAGGTATACTTGTCGAAACAGAAAAAATAAATGTTGAATCTTGAATAATTTTTTTATCTTTTAAAGCAGATATATAAATACCAAATTTTCTTTTTTCAATAGGTAAAGAAATACTATTTTCATCAAGAACTAAAGTAAGCATATCTTTAAGTTCTGCAATTATTTTATCAAAGGATTCATTTTGTTCTAAATGAAGATAAGTAATGTGATTGATGATTCTTTTTTCTTTTTTCATAAAAACAGCTAGTTCAGCTACTAAATTACTTAATTCATAAAATAAAATATCAGGATGAACTTTATTTTGTGAAATTAAAAAATGAAACTTATTTTCTGATTTATTTAATAGTTGAAGCATCAAATAATTAGAGAGTTCAGTTGCTTGTAAAGAAGAATCACTAATTTTTTCAGATAACTTTTTAATTCTATATGAAATCATAGATATTATTTCTTTTATTTTTGATGATAACACTGATGCAGAATCTAAATGCAAAAATGTAGGAGTAAAATTTGTATCCAAAGAAACAATATTGCTTGTAGAAACAGAACCTACTTTTGTTATTATTAAAAATGTATAATTTTCATTTAATTCATCTTCTAATAAAAGTTTGAAATTTAATTCTGCTGTTAAAATATCACAACTACTATTCTCACCTGCATTGGTATTTGGTATATTTGAACTATTTACAGCTTTTAGTCGAGTAGATAAATTCTTTTGGTCTTCAAAATGCACAGTATCGCTTCTGTCAATAAATATTGGCAAAGCTAAGTAAACATTTTTTCCACTGTCTATCTTTTCAATATTTAAAATCAGACTATTAACTTTTGGGTCTATATTAAAAAGTGTACCATCTGGCATTATTCCTGATGCTCTTTTTATAACAATTTTCCCTGTATTGAGTAAATGTTCATCAATTTCTAAATTATAAAAACCCCAATTATTAGGTCTTGCATTCAACGTTCTTGTTATTATCTCATTATTATAGTATCTATCACTTTGTTGAAAATGTTGGGGTCTAATAAATAATCCCTCTTTCCATACAACATTATTTTGCATTATTCAACTCTCTTTATAGTAAATTTTTTTATTTCAAACTCAGAAAAATTGTAAGAGTCTTTTTCTAAATTGATTACTTGTCTCCAATTATTTCCATCAATATTTCTAAATTTTGCAATAATTCCTAAAAATTTTGCTCTATTATCAAAAACTATATTGTAAGTTTGTTCTTGTAAAGGAATAATGATTTGTTTTGATTGTGAAATCAATTCAGGTTCAAGATTTTTACCAGAATCATCTACTATCCTCCAAAAATCATATTTTAAGAACTTCTCAGCACTCTCTAGTTCGTAAAAAGTTAACATAAGAGGAGAAGAGACAGTATCAATATCTGGATTTAAATCTTTTGCAGATTTTATTACTAACTCTAAATGAGTAGGTTTAGAGGCACACCCTGTAATAAGTATAATAAAACTTATTAACATAAATATACTAAATTTAATATTCATTTTTTTCCTTTTAAATTGATGTTAATTTAATTGTATAAACAATTTTGTTGTACTCTTTAGAAAAATCTTCAGAAATTAAATCTATGCCAAGAGTAGAATTATTAGTTAATTTGTCAAACATTCTTTCATATGAATCCCATAATTGAGGCTTTTTAGGTAGAATTGAATTTATTTCACCTTGCTTGTTAAAATGATGTTCTAAGCTTTTTGGGTTAAATTTATTTAATGTAATATTTACAAGGTTTTTACTTGACATATGTAGTGCAATGTTATGATTATCCAGTTGTTTAAATGATTTTTTAACAGCATCTGATAAACTTATTTTATTATCTGTATTTAATGCAAACTGCCCTAATAAAACGGGATTATTAGAATTTTGATGTGAAAAAGAATCTTCAATATTTAAATCATTTTTTACTTTATCAACTAATTTTAATGAATTTTTTAATCCATCTAGGGAAAAGGTGACGATATTAGCTATTTCATTTAGTATTCTTTTTTGTTCAATATCACTTAAAGAAGAGAGCTTAATACCTAATTTTTCTTCCAAAAATTTTAAACTTTTATCTTCTTTCATAATATTATTATTTTTTTTATGATCTTGAATAGTATCTTCTACAATTTTATTTTCTTTTTGCTCTTCTTTTTTGTTAAAAGAAGGAACAATAATGTGCTCTTGCATCGGATTTCTAGTTACACTATCTTCTTCATCAATAGTAAATAAAACTTCTTCTTTTTCAAAATCATAAATTACTTCTGAATTATGCTTATTTTCTTGATCAAATATATTAAAAAGACTATCATTTATTTCTATTTTAGAATCTTCTTTAACAAAAGAACTATTCATATCTTCAATTATTTCAAAATCGTCAGGAATAATTGTTCCCATGGATTTACTAGAAGAGGAGTTATTATAGTTTGATTGCAAAATATCTTTTTTTGAATAATCATTATCAATAAATCTAGCTTGAATTTCATATTCACCTACGATAAAAATATCATTAGGATTGATTTTTATTTGCTTGTTTCTTGGCAGCTTTCTATAAGGCTCTTTTAGATATGTGCCATTTGTACTTTCATCTTGAATAAAGTAAGAACCATCAATATATTTTATAATTATATGCTTACTTGAAATATAATTCTGTCTATCTGGTAATTGCCAATCAGATTCACTTGAACGACCTATAATCACATCATCTTTATCAAAATGATAGTTATTTCTACTTGGAATATCTCTTCCACTTTTTATTATGTCAAAAGTAAGTTTCATTTATTAAAATCCATCAATTGTTTCTGTTTCTGGTTTTACTTGATATAGAGGTTTATATGTTTCTTTAAAAGAAGCACAACCACTTGCCATTAATACGATTATAATATTTAAAATAATTAAACTTTTTTTTATCACTTTGTATCCTTTTTATTCATGAGATATTAATATTTCATTGTCTAAATTAATTGACACACTTAATTTATCAATAGGTATATTGTTAACTATGCAATTTAAAATATATTTTGATAACTTTGGCATAATATTGATATTAATTATTAAATCAATATTTCTCGCACCAGTATCTACTGCATTACTTAGGGTAACAATGTACTCTAAAAGTTTATTATCTATTTGTAATGAGATGTTTTTTTTCATTAATTGCTTTTTTACTACATCCAATTTTAGATTTGCAATTTTTAATAAAGATTCATCTTTTAAATTAAAATATGGAATTACATTCATTCTTCCTAATAAGGCGGGTTGTAAATAAGAAGAAAGAGTTGGTGCAATTTCTTTTGTTAAAAAATCCATAGTTAAATTAGGTGTATTTACGCATAACTCAGTTATTTTTTCTGTTGCTAAATTTGAAGTCATTATAATAGTTGTATTTTTAAAATCTATTACTCTACCCTCTCCATCATTTGCCACTCCTTTATCAAATATTTGATAAAAAAGATTTAAGATATCAGGATGTGCTTTTTCAATTTCATCTAATAATACAACAGAATATGGTTTAATTCTAACGGGATCTGTTAATTGGCCTCCATCTCCATATCCAACATAACCAGGAGGTGAACCAATTAACCTTGAAACAGTATGCTTTTCTTGGAATTCTGTCATATTTATAGTAGTGATAAAGCGCTCGCCACCATACATTAAATCAGCAATTGCTCTTGCAGTTTCAGTTTTACCTACACCACTTGGTCCAACTAACAAAAACACTCCATTTGGAGCATCCTCTTTTTTTAATCCTGCCATTGATATTTGTAAGAATGTAGTTAAATAAGATATTGCTTCATTTTGACCTATTATTCTCTCTTTCATATTATCTTCAAGTTTCATAATATTCTTTATTTGTTCTTGAACCATATTTCCTAAAGGTATCCCTGTCCATGAAGCAATAACTTCAGCTACTTGTTCTTTTGTAACATTTTTATAAATATATGAATATTCTTTTTGCAATTGATTTAATTTGATATTTAAAAGACTTAACTCTTCTTTATCTTTTGTTTCGTATATTTTGTTTAATAATAATTTTTGTTCATTCCATAAATTTGTTATAACTTCACGCTCTCTTTCTAATTCTTTTAAATCTTCTTGAAGTATTAAAATAACTGATTGGTAATCTTTAATTTCATTTTCATGATCTCTTTTTAGAAAATCAATTTCCCTTTGTTTTTCTATAATCTCTGTATTGATTTTTTGTAATGTATGAGGTATATTTGTTTTACTTATTTTTACATTAGCGCAAGCAGTATCTAAAACATCGATTGCCTTATCTGGTAATTGTCTCCCTGTGATATATCTAGCAGAAAGAATCGCAGCAGATCTTAAAGCATCATCTTCTATATAGACATTATGAACATCTTCATATTTTTTTGAAAGACCTCTTAATATTGTAATTGCTTGTTCTACACTTGGTTCAAGCAGGTTTATCTTTTGAAATCTTCTTGATAATGCTGGATCTTTCTCGAAATATTTTCTATATTCAAGCCAAGTTGTTGCCGCAATTGTTTTTAACTCACCTCTTGCTAAAGCAGGCTTTAGTAAATTTGCTGCATCGCCTCCTCCCTCATTTCCACCTGCACCTATAAGTGTATGTGCTTCATCAATAAATAGTATAATATTTTGAGTACTTGATTGTATTTCTTTTATTACAGCTTGTAATCTTCTTTCAAATTCACCTTTTACACTTGCTCCTGCTTGTAAAGCTCCTAAATCTAAAGATAAAATTTGTGCTTCGTATAAATAATTGGGAACTTCTTTATTTATGATTTTTAAAGCTAACCCTTCAACTACTGCCGTTTTCCCAACACCTGCTTCTCCTACTAAAATAGGATTGTTTTTTCTTCGTCTTAATAAGATATCAACTGCTTGTTTTATCTCATCATCTCTACATAAAACAGGGTCAATTTTCCCTTCTTTTGCTAGTTTAGTTAGATTTGTTGTGTATTTATCTAATTCATTTGTTTCAATTTTTTGTTTAGTGGTATTTTTTCTTTTCTTTTCATTTAATCCTAAAATTAATTCTTTTAATTCATTAGTATTTATATTTTTAATAAGTTTAAAATATGAAGTATTTGAATACTTTACAGAGTTATCAAATAATGATAGAATTAAAGATGATTCTGTTATTTTATTTAAAGCTAATGACATTTTAGAAGTATAAAATGCCTCTTCTAACCATTGTACTAACATAGTAGAAAAGATAGGGTTTTTACTTTCTGTATTTGTTGTTTTTGAACTTTTTTGTAATTGATTATGCATTTCTTGCACATCTATCTCATAATGTTCTAATAGTTTATTGAAAAGACTATCCTCTTTTTCTAACATTGTATATAGAATATCTTCTATTAATATTTCATTTCCACTTCTTTCTATACATCTTTGTGCAGAACTTTCTATATAAAACTTTGTTTGAACATCTAGTGCGTTTATTATTTCATTTAATTCAATTTTCATTATTATCCTTCTTGTGCCATTATAATTTCTTCATCATAATCAGATATTCCTAACCAAGTATTTATACCTAAGTATCTATTTTGTTTTTTATTCAGTAAAAATTTAACCTTATTTTCTTTTTTTATTTTCAAACAAATTTCGTGTTCAAGTGGTTCATTGAGAGAAAAAGATATTAAATCATTTATCTGAGTTAATTTATCCCCTTTGATACTAAATTTTATTAAATCTTCAGAAGTGACATTTTCCAAAAGTATTCTAAATTTAATATTTTTGCTTAGAATTGATTCCCCTATTAGAAAGTCACTTCCAAGAGATATGTTTTTTTCTCCTAGTGAAGAATATTGAAATGAAGGTATATTATAGTTTGCAGGTATACATTGAATAATTTCAATTTCATTATGAGATAAATAGTGTCTTAGTATTGATTTTAATGTTCCTGCAGATTTGTGTTTCATTATTAAAATACCCATATAAGGTATTAATTTTTCTAAGTTTAAAGAAGATGAGTTTTCAAGATGTCCATACAAGCCTAGAAAAGACAAAATATATTTTGAAAATCTATCTTTTAGTCCTTTTTTGTATTGAACATAGTATCTATGTTTTTCCCAAATTGGATAAATGAATTTTTGCAAATTGTGATTGAATAAGTTTAAAAAATCATATAAAACTCTATCTGAATCAAAACTTTCTAATACTAATTCACTATAATGAACAGGAAGAGGAGATGCACTTCCAAATATTCCTAAAAAGTTTAATGTGATTTCTACATATATTTTTTCTTTTGTTTCTATAAATTCAATATTTGATAATTCTGATCTTTGAAAAGATAAACTATGATTTGATTTAAAAACTATATGATTGTCATATAAATCATCAGAATTCTTATTTTTGTAAATTATTTTTAAATATCCATAACAAATTCTTATTGCTTGAGGTAAAGTGTATTTAAAAGTAGAAGGTTTTATATTATAATTTATTTCATCAATTCTCATAAATAACCTTTAAATTAGTGTTAAGCTACCCATTCTAGGTACCCACTCAATCAAATATTCATTTTTCATATTAACTGTTAATCTATGAAATGAATTTATATTTCCATATAATGAAAAAAATTCATTTAATACACAACAGAATAAATATGCTTCCCCTATACATGAAAAATTACTTGGTTCAATAATAAGATTTATATTCATTCCCCTTATTGGTAATCCTTTATTTATAAGTTCTGCAGTATCAAAAGAAATAGACTCAATTCCTTTTAAAATCATATTTGTTTTATCTTTTTGTTTTACATCAAATGCACCAAAAAAGTCATGTGTTTCAAGTATCGTTCTAAGTGCTTTAATATCTTTTAGAGATAAATAATTTAATGACATATTTGAAATAATTTTCCATAAAAAATCTCCCTTTATTGGAGGAGGATAACTTATTGTCGGTATGGTTATATTTTTAAAAGCCAAACTATTTGATGAAGAAGCACTTGGAACACAAATATCTCCTAACAAAAGAGAAGATGGTATATTTAAATTTGTACATAATATTTTTACTGAAATTGTAGAGTTACTAGTTAAAAAACTGTTTTCTCTTCCTTGTGCTGTTGAAAAACGAAGATATGTATTTGTTCTTTTTCCATCAGAAGTTAATTTTACTCTTGATGAATAGTATTCATTTTCTTCATCTATATGTTCAAATGATTCAAAAGGTAAGTAGTCTTGGTAAGTTTTTTTATTACTAATCCATCCTCTTACATTTTGTATAGAAAAGACTTCACATGCATCTTTATTTAAATCTGAAGGTACAACTAAAAACTCTTCTATTTCTTCATTTTTTCGAATAGGTATAGAATCTGTTTCAAATAAATTTATAATTGGAGTACAATACAAAGAGAAGTTACTTTTATCTGGTATCTCTGATCTAGAAAGTGATTCTTTAAATTCAATTTTTATTGTAAAATTTTTGCTATTTTCAAGTATTTCGGTTGGAATATTCTCTATTTGTGAAAGATTTCTAAAATCTAAAAAAAGAAATTTATCTTTATATGAAAAATATTCCTGCAACAGAATATAACCATCAAATAAATTTGAAGAATAAGGTGTCATATTATTCTTTAAATCAAAACTAACAGGTACAATTGAATTATTATCTATATTGATATTATAAATAGATTTATTATCCACATTATTTATTGATATTTCTATTCTTTCGATAAATTTTGTTAAAAATAAATATAAATTTTGTGCAATAAACTTAGAACCACTTAAATAAATTCTTAAATCTTTAAAAATTAAATCTTTTAAAGTTCCTGATGCAGTCATATTCATATTTAATTCTAATGTACTTTTTTTGCCATGAATAAAATAATTAATATTTTTTAACATAAATGGCATCACATCAATATCATATATAGTTCTAAATTTACATTGGGTTTTACTTGAATTAAGTTTACTTAAAACTTCAGTATTTTTTTTAATTTGAACATTTTCAGTTGAGTCTTTTATGGCGTCATATTGGATAATAGAATATGAAGGTATTGGCTTTACATAATTTGGCCAAAGCAATTGAACTAAAGTATGTGCAACTTCCGGTAATTCTTCATTTAAATTTTGTTTTAATCTTCCTGTTAAAAATGAAAACCCTTCTAATAACCTTTCTACATCAGGGTCTTGCCCTTCTTTTGAAAGATAAGTTGATAGTCCAGGATTTTTTTTGGAAAATTCTGCACCATCATTTCTAAGTTTTATTAATTCTTCTTTATAATAATCGTTAAATGCCATCTTTATATATCTTCACTTTTCCATTTTTTAATAAATCTGCTCTGTAATTGATTTTTTTACTTTTTCCGTTAATAAATACATGACCTTCTATATAGATATTCATTTCATTTAAAATTAGTTTTTGCTTTGATACGGCAACTTTTGCTTTATAAAGTCTAGGTTCATACTTTTTTATACACAATTCTGAACTTTTCTCAATAATTTCAATAGAATCATTCATACTAAAATCAATATTGTTTAAATCTGGACGCCCATAATCTTTTGATATTTCTGAGCTTCCAGCATTTGTTGAAAATATTTTTGATAAATTATTAGCTATTGATGCATATATCGCTTCATCTTCATTGTCATAATCATTAGGATTAAAATTAGAAGATAATCTTTCAAATAAACTACCACTATACATATTATTCTTTATCTAGTTTTCCCACTAAAGATAATTCAAAACTTGCACCCATATATTTAAAATGAGGTCTTAAAGAAATTCTTACTTTGTACCAACCTGGATCAGTACTCACATCTTCAACATTAATTGCAATATCTTTAAATGGTCTTTTACTTCTTATTTCTGCAGTAGGATTTTCTTGATTTGCAACATATTGTTTAGCCCATCTATTTAATTCTCTTTCTAAATCAGCTCTTTCTCTCCATGAACCAATATGTTCTCTTTGTAAAACTTTTATATAGTGAGACATTCTTGTAATTGCATATAAATATGGTAACTGAGTTCCTAATTTATAATTTAGTTGAGCCTCATTTCCTTCTGGAGTATTTGGAAAAATTTTTGGTTCTTGAGCAGAACTTGCAGCAAAAAATGCAGCAGTATTACTTCCTTTTCTCATAATTAAAGGAATAAAGCCTTGTTCAGATAATTCATACTCTCTTCTATCAGACACTAAAACTTCTGTAGGAATTTTCATCTCAATATCTCCCATACTTTCAAAAGTATGAACAGGTAAATCTCTTACTTCTCCTCCTGCTTTAGGACCAATAATATTTGTACACCATCTAAAACTTGCAAAACTATCAGTTAATTTACTTGCAAATGCATAAACAGTATTCCCCCATAAATAATTTTCATGATCTTTTGATACATCTTCCTTATAAACAAAGTTAGAGATTGGATTATCTTCTGGATCATAAGGTGCTCTTAGTAAAAACCTAGGTAAAGTAAGACCTACATATCTTGAGTCTTCATTTTTTCTAAATCCTCTCCAAGCTGCAAATTGAGGAGAACTCATTACATCTTCTATATCTTTTAAATCAGGTAAACCCTCAAAGCTATTTAATCCAAAAAATTTAGGGCCAGCTGCTCCTATAAATGGAGCATGAGCCATTGCCGAAATCGATGCAACTTTATTTAAAAATTTAATATCAACATTTGAAGGTGATAATTCATAATCTGCGATTATTGTACCAACTGGTTCTCCACCAAATTGACCATACCCTGATGTATAAACATGTTTATATAAACCAGATTGAGTGATATCTAAACTTTCTTCAAAGTCCTCAATTAAATCTTCTTTTGAAACATTGATAAATTCCATAAGAATATTTTGTCTAAAATCAGTTCTTTCAACTAACATATATAATCCACGCCATTTTGATTCTAATGCTTGAAATTGCTTATTATGTAGAATTTCATCCATTTGTGAAGATATTTTTTTATCAATTTCTGCAATCATTTTATCAATAACTGATTTATTAACTTTTTCATCATCATTGTTTGAACTTATAAGTTCTTCTATTAAAGCACCTACTCCTGATTTGACCACATCATATGTATCATCATCTTGAGTTAATTTTGTTTGTGCAACAATTGCATCTAATAAGCTATTTGTAGTACTATTATTATTTTGTTCTAAAATTTCATTTGTTGACATAAAATTCCTTTATTCTTTTGAATCTAAATTTAATTCAGACATTAATTTGTCTCTTTCTTCTTTGTTAGAAATAGCACTTTCAATAGCTTTTCTAAATGCTGGAACATTGCCTAATGGCCCTTTTAATGCCATCAATGATTT
The DNA here is from genome assembly GCF_004116465.1 of Arcobacter sp. F2176. Taxonomy (NCBI): domain Bacteria; kingdom Pseudomonadati; phylum Campylobacterota; class Epsilonproteobacteria; order Campylobacterales; family Arcobacteraceae; genus Arcobacter; species Arcobacter sp. F2176. The sequence continues at coordinate 233,866 of NZ_PDJV01000001.1, read as the reverse complement.
TCTTAATTCCATTAAAACTTTCATTTCGGGAACATTTTCAACAACATTTTCTGGTGAAAAATCTTTAATTGTATTAATTTTTAAATTTACACCTAAAGAACTATCCTCTTCTTTAACCAATTTATTTTCAACATTAAATGAAACAGATAAATTTTGTCCTTTTAATACATCATTAAAATTATTTTTATCAACTTTTATCGCTTTTATTTCTTCAACTGGTTTTTTTTCTTCATTTGGATTATATTCACCTAATAATGTTATTTTAAAAGGAATTTCTACATCCTCTTGCACATCTCCTGTTGCAGGTTTATATGTGACATTGATTCTCTCTTTTGGTGATTCTGACTGTTTATTCATTTTTTCTCCTATTAAATTTTAAGTTCATATGCACTATTTATATCAATTTTGCATAGTTTGGTATAAATAGTGTTTATTTTTTCAGTATCTATATCTGTATTGTTAAAAGAATTTATAATTAAAGAATAGACATTTGCAGCTAATTTTGGGTTCCATTCATATAAATAAAATCTATCAATTTCTTTTTCCAAATCTTCTAATAAAATTAATGCAATATCATTTTTATCATATTGCAAAGATAGTTTTGCATGATTTAAACGCCAATTGAATTTATCTTCAAAAGATGATGCATTATTATAATTTTCTTCTAATAGTCGCATTGCATCTTTTATTTTATTTTCTTCTGCCAACTCATAAGCTTTATCCAAATCATTTTGATTTTTAGAGGTTTGAATTAATATATTTTCAGAGTCTTTTAATTTGCATACTAGATTTTCTTTTAACCAATTTTTTACTTTATTTGAAGCAAAAGGAGTCTCATCATTAAAATATAATTTTTCGATATTCTCATTTATTTCTATAAAGTTTAAGAAATTCTTTTTTATTTCAAAAGATGCTAAATTATTATTTGTTTTTTCTAAAATATTGAAAGCATAATAATGTCCATCTAACCAAAAGGGGCACACTTCTAAAATCTCTTCTACTAGTACAAAAGCCTCTTCATAATTTTTATTTTTATAATTATCTTCTATTTCATTTATCTCTAATATTGAAGGTGGATTTAAAAGTGTAATATTCTTCTCAGATGGCGGTAAACCCTCTATTTCTAAAAAAGATAAAAGTCTTGTGATTCTTATAGCTTTTAAATCAGAGATATCATTATCTCTATAATATTTTGTCAACAAAGAAGCATATTTTTTAAAGCTTCTCATAACTTTTAGTTCTTCATCTTTATTTGTTATTTCTTTAATTTCTTGTTCTTTTGTAGAACTTGTTTTATTATTAGAAGTAATAGGAGAAATTTCTTTTATTTTATTATCTTCTAAATATCTAATAATCTTTTTAAAATAACTTTCTGAATTATCTTCTAGTATTATTTTAATAACAGAATCTAATCTGATAAAATAATTAGAAAAATTAGAAAAATCTTCTTTCTTTATTTTTCCTATATTATTTAATAACTCGGTACTAAGTAATTCTTCAATCCATAAGAAAATATTTTTTTTTGCTTTTTTAGAACTTGGATACATTTGAGTTGAAAAAGTCTCTAAAAGTTCAATATAAATTTTTAAAGAATTTTCAAAATTATTAAATGAATTTTGTTTAATAATTCCATATAAATACCATGAGGAAATTTTTATATCTTTTGTTTTTTCTAATAAAATTTTTTCGCAGTGTTCTACTACATATTCCCAATTAGTACCTTCTTCTTGATTTGCACTATGACTTTTGTCAATTTCTTGTTCAATTAATAAAAAGGTGTCATCATATTTGCAATCTTGACCACAAACCAAAGAAGAATTAATTTGATTTAGAATTAAATAGTTCAATATAGTTTCCCTTTATTATTTTTTAATTTCGGATTCTACTATTTTAATTCTTTAATAGTACTTTAAAATGAATAATTTATTTCATTATTATTATAATATTAAAATTTATTGAAACTTTTGTGACATTTTAAAATGTGTTAATATGATATTTAAAGATTTTGGGCAAAAATTTTATGATGAAAAGAGACTTATTATAAATTAAATTTTTAGTAAAAAAGAGTATATGAATGTATATATCAATATTTAAAATATATCTGTAGTCCTATTTAACCTATTTTTATCAAAATGTGTATATATTCTTGAAGTATTAATATCTGCATGACCAAGTGATTCTTGAACGAGTATTAAATCATGACTATTTTGATATAGTAATGTAGCAAATGAGTGTCTTAACATATGTGGTCCATTTTTTTCTTTTCTTATTCCACAACTTATTAAGATTTGTTCAACCAATCGACCTATGTACGCTTGAGTGATTTTTTTGTTTTTTTGATTACAAAAAAGTAAATTTTCTTCACAACAATTGTTTTCCAACCAAATTAAAAGATCATTTTTTATTATATGTTCTTTTATCATAACAATTCTTGGCTTGTTACCTTTTCCTCTAACTTGCACAATATAAGCATCACCATCTTTATTAATATCTTTTATTTTAATACTAATTGCTTCACCTACTCGAATACCTGTATATAAAATGATTTTTATAATTAACCTATTTCTGCTACCAATAATAGGATTTTTAAAAGGGAATTCTTCAATAGCATTTATAAATTTGTTAACTTCTTCTTTATTCATATAAGATGGCAGTTTTGTTCCACTTTTACCTGATAATCCACCCCAATTTTTTAATTCTATTCCATATCTATATGCATTACCATTTTCTTCTTCATTTTGTTTATCTATATATCCAAAAAAAGAAATTAATGCAATTCTATGATTTTTTTTACTCGCATCTGATAAATTTGCAGTTTGTGATGCTAAAAAATCACTTAATATTTCTTCGTCTATTTCACGCATTGAAGAAGCACCAAATTTCATTAGATAAAAATATAGTTTTTCTAAGGGCAAATAATAAACAGAAATTCCATTCATCCCGATATTCCTGACTTCTTTAATTAAGTTTTTTAAATCATTAATATCATTGAATCCATTAATTAATTCTTGAATTATTTCTGCAAGCCGATCTTTATTTGTAACTTGTCTATTTGAAAGAGATGTAATCTTATTTCTAACAAATCTACTTAGCCAAAATAAAAAGGTTTTATTAAAAGATATTTCACAGTCTAAAGGATATCTCATCTACTTACCATAAACTTGAAGTTTCTAAATCTTCTTTTTTATCATCAATTTCTAAATAAACTTCATCTGCATAATCTAAATATATGGCAAAGTCACCTATTATTAGACTATTTTGTATATTTCTTTTATTTAAATATACATTTTCAAAGCCATCAGATAAATCAGATAAATAGTATTCTACCATAGATGGTGCCATATTATTTATTACCTTATCTAATGAATTAAAATCATCTACCCCAAAAGTAGAATATAAAGATATTTTATTTAGAAGTAGTGTCATATTATTGTATTAAATCACCTTTATTTATTAAATCCATTTAGTAATGAAGCCATTCTGTTTAAATCAATTTTATCATCTGATTTTTTTTCCAATTGAATATCATCAACACTAACTGATTCTGCCTTTTGTTTAGGAAAGGTGTCGCTAGAAATAGTAGGTGTAGTTGAAAATTCTTCATCATCATCCTTTGATAAAGAATCATTATTATAGTTATTACTAGAATAATTATCCTTTTTCTTATCACCTACTTTTAGTATATTTTCAATTTTATGTAACATTGAATTTATATTACTTCCATGTTTTTCATTTGTAGAGTTTATATCATTTAATTTACTTTTTAAATCTCCATTTGAAGATTCTAAATCTTCAATTGTATTTTTTAATCCTTGGTTTTCTTTTTCTAAATCTTCTTTTTCTTTTTGTAAAGTTTCATATGCATTTATTAAATTAGAAAGAGCATCGCTCAATTTAGAAATTGTATCACTATTATTACTCATTAACTATCCTTATCTGATATTATATCAAGTCGTATTGTGCCAAAAATTAGCTAATAATTCCATCAATTTTTAATAAAGAGTCAACACTTGGCTCTCTTAGAGCAAATTCATAAAAAAGTTCATTCATATCAGAAGAACCCCCTTTTTCTAAAATTGCTTTTTTATATTTTAAAGCTAGTTCTTTATTGAATGTATTTTCTGATTCTATAAACATATAATAAGCATCTGCACTTAAAACTTCTGCCCACTTATAAGAGTAATATCCAGCTGCATATCCTCCTCCAAAAATATGGGAAAATCCATTTTGAAACTTGTTATAAACTGGTGGTTTTATGATCGAGATTTCATCTCTAATTTCATTTAATAATTTTTGCACATCATCTTCATTTTTGTATAATTTTTGATGAAGTTTAAAGTCAAAAAGAGCAAATTCTACTTGTCTAATCATATTTAATGAAGATTGGAAATTTCTAGCTTTTATGATTTTATCTATTGCTTCATCCGATAATATTTCACCTGTTTTATAATGTTTTGCAAACTGTTTTAATACAGTTTTATCATAAGAAAAGTATTCTAAAAACTGTGAAGGGAACTCAACTGTATCCCATGCAACACCAGAAATTCCACTAACAAAAGGTTCAGGAACTTTACTTAATAAGTGATGTAGAGCATGTCCCATTTCATGAAAAAGTGTTACAACATCTGAGTGTCTTAACAGTGATTTGGTATCCTTTGTTGATTGTGGAAAGTTACAAACAATGTAAGCAGTCGGTAAATGAATATTATTATGTTTATCAACATAATAAGAGTGCCAATTGTTCATCCATGCACCACCTCTTTTATCTTTTCTTGATTCTAAATCTATGTAAATTCTAGAAGATAATTTTCCACTTTCATAGATATCATAAGCAGTTGCTTTTTTATCCCAAGTAGGAGTATTTGATACTTTAAATTCAATATCAAATATAGAATTTAGAAATTCAAAAAATCCTTTTAAAACAGATTCTTTTTCAAAATATGGTCTATATAATTCTTCATCTAAATCATATTTTTCTTTTTTTAATTTTTCAGAATAATAAGATAAATCAAAAGATTTTAATTCTTCAATTCCATCTTTTTTAGCGAACTCTTTTATCTCTTCAACTTCATTTTTACCACCTTCTTTTCCTTTTTTAGCTAATTCATATAAGAAATCTATTACTTCATCCTCTGATTTAGCCATTTTAGTACTTAGTGAATACTGTGCATATGAGTTAAATCCTAGTATTTTAGATTTTTCATCTTTTAACGTAAGTATTTCTTCAATGATTTTTCCATTTTCTGGGGCTCTAGTGCAGTATGCTTTATATATCTCTTCTCTTTTATCTCTATTACTACCATATGTTATATAAGCAATATAAGAAGGCATTTGTAGAGTAAATTTATATTTTATTTTACCATCTTCTTCAAATTTGGCAAGTTCTAGGTCAGACTCTGGTATTTCTTTTACATCTTCATAATCTTCAATTATCATTTCATATGAGTTTGTTGCATTTAATAGATTTTGAGAAAACTTATGTGATAACTCACTTTGTCTTAAATTTATCTCTTTAAGTCTATTTTTTAAATTATTATTTAAATGACAACCTGATAATTCAAAGTCTCTAATTTCATTTTCTAAGACTTTTTTTTGTATATTATTTAAAGAGGTATTATCATTATCTTGTATATCTTTTAAAGATATATAAATATTTACATTTTGACTTAACTCAGTTGAGTAGTTTGAAATCAAAGGAAGACATTCTTCATGTACTTTTGTCGTTATTTCTGTATTTTTTACAGAATCAATGTGAAACATAGGAGTTAAGAATTCATTTATGCACTCCCCTATTTCTTGATATGGCTTTACAAAGTTATCATAAGTTTTATTTTCTAGTTTTAAAAGCTTCTCTATTTGCTCTTTTGACTCCTCTAATTTTATTTCTAATAATTTTTTCATTTTTTCTAAATTATTTACATTAAATTCTTCAAACATATTATTCCTTTTATTTAGTATTAAATTCAATTAAAAACCCTCTGTCAAAATCAGAATAGTCTTTATAAAACTCTAGTGATTTTACATTGAATTTTTTCATATAATTTTTTATAGATTCTCTTTGATCATATCCATATTCACAATATAGATATTTTATATTTTTTGATGTAACTTCTTCTATTAAATCTTTTAAAAGTTCATCACCAATTTCTCCTCCAAAAAGGGCATTTTTGGGCTCATATTTAACATTATGTGGTAAAACATAATTATTTGAAATATATGGTGGATTTGAAATACACATGTCAAAATCTCCACTAACCTCTTTTAATAAATCAGATTTTATAAAAGAAATTTGATTTTCTACTGAGTGTTTTTTTGCATTTTCTTTTGCTAATTCTAAGGCATCATCATTTATATCAACTGCAGTAACTTTTAGTTGGGGAAGTAGTTTTGAAAGCATTACTGAAATTATTCCACTTCCTGTTCCAATTTCTACTACTTTTGGATTTTCTATTTGTTTTAATTTTTCGAATGCTTTTTCAACTAATATTTCAGTCTCTGGTCTAGGTATTAAAACATTCTGTTTTATAATAAATGTTTCACCATAAAAAGAAACTCTATTTGTAAGATATTCTAGTGGAAAATGTGTGGCTCTTTTTTTAACTAAAGCTTTTAGTTCTTCCTCTTTTGTAAACTCAAAATTACCATTTAAATGCATCCAAATAACATTTTTTTCTAGTAGAAACATAATCAATATTTCTACTTCTTTTGCTGGTATATGTGTTACTTCTTTTAGCTCTTGTGAATATTTTTTAATGGTCTCTTTTATTGTCAATTAAACTCCTTTGAAAACCGTATTATACATATAGAGTATAAATTATTCTTTAATAGAAGCTAATCTAATATAAATAAAGATATCTCATCTGAGAGTAAAAAATTGTAATTATAGATTTTATTATCTACTTTGTATAGCTTTTTTTCTTCGATTAATATTTCTATTTTTTTTAATTCATTTTCATTAAAAATAGCTAAATTTACTCCCACATTAGATCTAAGACCTAATAGTACTTTCTCTGTTTTAATATCTACTTCATCCATATACTCTTTTTCATAAGAAATAGGGTTTTCTATATATTTTTCTATATTTTTATTGGGATAGTATCTGAAATTATCTACAAAGCCAACAGCGCCTGTTCCAATTCCTAAGTAGTTTGTATATTCCCAATAGCCAAAATTGTGTTTAGATTGAGTGTTTTTAGACTTTGAGAAGTTAGAAATCTCATATTGTTCATAGCCTAAGCCTTTTAAATAGTCAAATAGCTTGTAAGATAGCTCTTCATCATCTATTTTTACATGGGATTTATTAAAGAACTTTGTTCCCTCTTCTAAAGTTAAAGAATATGCACTTATATGATCAATATTTTGTTCATTTATCATATTAAAATCGTACTTTAATTTTTCAAAGTTATCACCTTGTACACCGTAAATAATATCACAGTTAATACTATTAAAACCTATACATTTGGCATTTTGTATAGCACTTATAGCACTATTACTATTATGCGCTCGATTTAAGTATCTTAGTTTTTTATCATTAAAACTTTGTACTCCAAAGCTGATTCTATTTACACCTAAATCTCTCATACCTTGAAGCCATTCTTTTGTTGCAGAATTTGGGTTAGCTTCACTTGTTATTTCGCAGTTTTCAATTAAATATGGTGATATGATTTTAAATATATTTTTATACTCTTTAAAATCTACACAACTAGGAGTCCCTCCACCAATAAATACCGTATCTATCTTTTCATCTTTTAAATAGTGTTCAATGTCGTAAATTAGTTGTTTTTCAATAGCTTTCATATAAGTTTGTTTCAAGTGAAATCTATCTACATATGAGTTAAATGCGCAATAAAAGCATTTACTATCACAAAATGGAATATGTATGTATAAAAGCAATTTTTAATCCTAAGTTTATTATAATATTTCCCTTATTATAAGGGAAAAGATATTTATGATTGATAAAAGTGAGAATATACCTACAAATGTAAGTGGTAAAAATTATAGACCTAATGTAGCAGCAATTGTTTTATCAGCAAAGTATCCTCAAAAATGCGAACTTTTCATAGCTTCAAGAACTGATGTCGAAAATGCATGGCAATTTCCTCAAGGTGGAATTGATGATGGTGAAACAGCCAAAGAAGCTTTATTTAGAGAATTAGAAGAGGAAATTGGTACTAGTGATATCAAAATCATTGCAGAGTATCCTGAGTGGGTAAGTTATGACTTCCCTCCAGCAATTGCCGAAAAAATGAAACCATATGATGGTCAAATACAAAAGTATTATTTAGTAAAATTAAATGATGGTGCTAGAATAGATATTTATACACATCACACACCTGAATTTAGTGAATATAAATTTGTTCCAACAAAAAATATTTATGATTATATAACTTTTTTTAAAAGAACAGTTTATAAGCAAGTATTGAAGTATTTTAAAAAAGAAGGTTATATTTAAAAAGGATTATGAATTAGATGTTAAAAGTATTAAAATTTGGTGGTACTAGCGTTGGCACATTAGAACGAATTCAAAATGTTGCAACTATTATTAAAAAAATTAAAGATGAAGGTCATGATGTTATTGCAGTAGTATCTGCAATGAGTGGTGAAACAAATAAGTTAATTGAATATGCTGAAAGTTTTTCAAAAATGCCTGCTTCTTCTGAAATGGATATGCTGTTAAGTTCTGGTGAACGAGTTACATCTGCTTTACTATCTATTGCTTTAAATGAAGCTGGGTATAATGCTATTTCAATGAGTGGTGGACGAGCTGGTATTGTAACAGATGAAAGACATACAAAAGCTAGAATTGAGTATATAGATACAAAAAATATGAAAGAATCAATAGCTCAAGGTAAAATTGTTGTAGTTGCTGGTTTTCAAGGTGTCACACAAAAAGGTAGAGTAACTACACTTGGACGAGGTGGTTCAGATTTAACAGCTGTTGCGATTGCAGGAGCAATAGAAGCAGATGTCTGTGAGATATATACAGATGTTGATGGTATATATACTACAGACCCTAGAATAGAGCCAAAAGCTAAGAAACTTGACAAAATATCTTATGATGAAATGTTAGAGTTAGCAAGTCTAGGTGCAAAAGTTTTACAAAATAGATCTGTAGAAATGGCAAAAAAATTAAATGTAAATTTAATATCAAGAAGTAGTTTTACTCCAGAAGTAGAAGGTACTTTAATAACAAAGGAAGAGAATATAATGGAACAGCCAATAGTAAGTGGTATTGCTTTGGATAAAAATCAAGTAAGAGTTGGTATGTATGGAGTTACAGATAGACCTGGAATTGCATCATATATTTTTACAGCACTAGCAGATGCAAATATTAATGTTGACATGATAGTACAAACAGTTGCAGTAGATGGAAAAACATCTTTGGACTTTACAATTCCTACAACTGATTTAGAAATTTGTAAAACTATTATGCATAAATTTGAAGATGAAGTTGAAAAATTTGACTACAATGAAAAAATTTGTAAAGTTTCAATAGTAGGCGTTGGTATGAAATCTCACACAGGTGTTGCTTCTAAAGCATTTACTGCTTTAGCTAATGAGAATATTAATATTAGAATAATATCAACTAGTGAGATAAAAATTTCAGTGATAGTTGAAGAAAAATATGCAGAATTAGCAGTTCGTGCTTTACATGATGCATATGAGTTGGATAAATAGAAGTGCAAGAGTTTTTAAATTGGACTGTTGATACAATCAGGGATGATAAGTTATTATCTCCTTGGTTAGAAGAAAAAAAATATGAATGGACACCTTTAGTTGCTAAGTCTGTATTAAGTATTTTAGATAAAGGTTGTTCTGTTATTGTTATAAGTGATGATGAGAGAAATTGGTTTTTAGAGTACATTCTTACAAATATAAATAAAAAAAGTTTAAATAGGCCATATTTGCCTTTTTATGATTTTAAATCATTTTATAAATTAATGGACAATGTTCAAAATGAAGATGATGTAAATTATTTAAAAGATATGTTAAATATCTCTTTTCCAAATGGATATTGTTTTTGGTACATAGGAAGAAGTCAAGATGCAAGAGCTTTTATACCAAAAGTTTCTAAATACTCTTTTCTTTGGCTTTTTGATGAAGAAAAACAAGATGCTTTTAATTTAAAAAGTAGCGATATAGCTTTAGATATGAAACTTTTACAGATGTTTAGATTATATAATAAAACCTTAAGTGCAGCTCTTTTTGCTGAGATTAATGTTGAGAGTTAAAATTGATTAATATTAATAGTTCAAGTATACTAATTGTTAATAATATAGATGAAACTTTAAATAGTCTAATTCCTTCCTTTCCTTCACATAGTTATAGGATTGTAAGAAATGAAGAAAAAGATGATTTTTTAACAGCTCAAGCTCAACAAGTTATTAAAGAAGCTTATATTTCATCAAATGAAACAAAATATATAGTTCTTTGTGGAAATAGCTTTAGAGTTGAGGCTCAAAACTCTTTACTAAAAGTATTAGAAGAACCACCCAGAAATATAGTTTTTGTTATTATCACAACATCAAAATCTAATATTTTACCTACTATTCTTTCACGAATGCCACATAAATATCTTAAAAGTAAAATAGATAGAGTTGATATTGATTTTGATTTTTTTAGAATGGATTTAAAAAGTTTATATCAATTTTTAAAGGATAATCAAAAAATTGGTAAAAAAGAAGCAAAAGCTATTATAGAATCAGTAATGATTAAAATTAATTTACAAAAAATAAAATTAACTCAAAAAGAGTTAGATGTTTTCTCAAATGGAATAAAACTTTTGGAGTTAAACTCAAGACCCATTAATATCTTAACTACTCTACTTCTAACAATTATTCATAGAAAACACAGATAATAAAACTTCAAAAAAGTGAGATTTCATGAAAACTAATAAAACAAAAATTATGGGTATTATTAATGCCAATGAAGACTCTTTTTTCAAAAATAGTAGATTTTACGGTTCAAGTGCAATTTTAAAAATAGAACAAATGATAAGTGATGGAGCAAATATAATTGATTTAGGTGGAGTTTCAAGTCGTCCAGGAAGTATTGCCGTTTCAGTTGAAGAAGAATTAAGTAGAGTAAAACCAATTATTGATTTAATCTATGAAGAAAAGTTATATGAAAAAGTTAAGTTTTCATTGGACTCATATGAACCAAAAGTGTTAGATTATGCATTATGTAAAGGGTTTAGTATGGTTAATGATATTACAGGACTAGAAAATGATGAAGTTTGTAAGGTAGCTTCAAAATATAATGCAGAGGTAATTATCATGCATATGCAAAATAATCCAGAAAATATGCAACAAAGCCCAAAATACAAAAATGTGATTTTGGATATTGATAATTTTTTTAAAAAAAGAATTGAAAAAGCAAAAAGTTTTGGAATAAAAGATATTATTTTAGATGTAGGTATTGGCTTTGGAAAAAATTTAGAACACAATTTATCACTTATCAAAAACTTAAATTATTTTAGTCATTTTGGATTTGAGTTATTAATGGCAGCAAGTAGAAAGTCTATGATAAATACTATTGTAGAGTCAAGTCCAGAAGATAGACTTCCTGGTACTTTAGCTATTCACTTGGAATCAATTAAAAATGGTGCTTCAATTGTGAGATGTCATGATGTAAAAGAACATTTTCAAGCGATAAAAGTTCAAGAAGCTATTAACGCTGTAGAGAGACTTTAAAGTATCTCATGTAAGCTATTAGCTTTTTTCATCCATAGAGCTAATGCTTCATAATCTTCTTTTTCAACCATATCTCTTACTTCTTTCATATGTGTTTCAAATAAATCTATTGATTTAAGTAGATTTTTTCTATTTTGTTTAAAAATATCAGTCCACATATTGGGACTTGATTTTGCTACCCTACTCATATCTTTAAAACCACCAGCAGCTAAGGCAATAATTGATCTTGGATCTTCATGACTCATCACTGTATTAGCTAGAGAGTAAGATATGGCATGTGGCAAGTGTGACATATAACAAGCATGAATATCATGATCAGAGGCTTTCATAAATACAAGTCTCATACCAATATTTTGAAATATTTTTATTGCTCTATTTTTATGTATTTCATCATTTTCCTCTAAATCACACAAAACAACAGTTTTACCTTCATATAAACCATCAATTGCAGCTTTAGGGCCAAAATTTTCAGTTCCTGTCATAGGGTGTGCTGCAATAAAGTTTTTTCTTATTTCTTTTGGAATATTTTTAACAATATACTCTTTTGTTGAACCTAAGTCCATTATAGTAGTATTTTTTGATGTATCTTTTAGTTCACCAAACATAGAAATTATTGAATCAACTGGAATAGCTAAAATAATTACATCTGAGTTCTTTTTTAAATCTTCTAAACTCATTAGTTTATCGACTAGTTTTAAATCCTCTATCTCTTTTGCAGTTTGTTCATTTCTTGCATAACCATATACATTTTTTGCAATTGCATATTTTTTTACAGCTTTCGCAATAGAACCACCCATAAGACCTAATCCAATAATTCCAATATTCACTATATTCCCTCTTGTTATTTATTATGAAAAAAGATTATATCTTAATCATCCTATAAAGTTTATTTAGTTATATTATCTGCTTTAATAAGAATAGTTATAAGGATACACGTGAAAAAAACTGCTTTATATACATCTTTAATGCTTGCTACATTTTTACATGGGCAAGAGATACAGTCAATAAAATATATTAACTTATCTAGAATTTCTCAAGATATCGCGGATGAAACAATAAACTTTAGAGTTGGTGATGACATAAATAATAAATCAATTAATAATGCAATTAAAAAGTTTTATAAATTTGGATATTTTGATGATATAAAAGTTAATAATAACAATGGAAATATTGAGTTTATATTTAAAGAAAAACCATCTATTGCTAATATAGAAATGAATAACTACAAAAGTAGAGATGAAGATAAAGAGGAATTATATTCAAGAATGGGTATAAAAAAAGGGAATATGTATACTCCTTCTAAAATTAAGCATGCAAAAGAAATTTTACTCAAAAATTTAGAAAGAGAAGGTTATGTAAATTCTGTTGTTGAAGTAAATGTAGAAAACTTAGATAATGATGCAGTGGCAGTTACTTTTGATGTAAATGTTGGTGATGAAATTCTAATTAAAAAAGTAAATTATTATGGTGCAACTAAATTAGACTCAGATGATTTTACAGAAGTAACTGCAAATAATGAACGGGATTTTATTCCTTGGTGGTTTGGAAATAATAGTGGAGAAGTTAATTTAGAGCAACTAGATTATGATGCTCCAAGAATTAGAGATCAGTATTTTAAAAATGGTTATTTAGATTCTGTGGTAAAAGATCCTTTTATGAAAGTTAATTTTGCATCAAATGATGCTGTTTTAGATTTCTTTATTCATGAAGGTGAACAGTACAAAACAAATGATATTAAAATATATGTTGATGCTTCAATAATCGATCCTAAAACTTTATATAGTGACTTAAAACTTGAAAAAGATGATATTTTTAATATTGAAAAACTTAGAAAAGATGTTGAATTCTTAAAAACAAAGGTATCTGATTTAGGATATGCATTTACACAAGTTAAGTATGATATAAACAAAAATGAAAAAAATGGTACAGCTGATGTAATATTTAACATAATTCCTGGTAAAAAAGTTTATATAAATGATGTAATTATTTCAGGAAATAGTAGAACATTAGATAGAGTTATAAGAAGAGATGTTTATCTAGCACCTAGTGATTTATTTTCACTTACAGATTTAACAGAATCTAAAAATAAATTAAAAAGAACAGGTTTCTTTGATGATGTAACAATTGAACAAAAAAGAATTACTGATACAACAATGGACTTAATAGTAAATGTAAAAGAGACTCCAACTGGAAATATTACGCTTGGTGGTGGATATGGATCATATGATGGATTATTAGTAAGTGCAGGAGTTAATGAAAAGAATGTATTTGGTTCGGGATTAGCACTTGGAGTAAATGTAGACTTTTCAGAAAAAAACCACAATTATAAAGTTTCGTTATCAAACCCTGCTATTAGAGATAGTAAATATAATGGATCAGTAGAAGTACATCAGTCAGAAGATGAGATAGATTATAGCGGTACTGATGATGGTGATTATGAATTAGATAAAACTTCAAAAGGATTTTCAGTTTCAGCAGGTAGAGAAGTTATAAGAAACTTATATGCAGGTGTAAAATATAGATTTGACATGATTGAAGAAAAATATTCAGATAATGATAAAAGTGATGGAATAGACTTGCCAGATAATGTTAATCAAGACTATATTACAAGTTCAATTACTCCATATCTAAATTTTGATAATACTGATGATTATTTAATACCAAGAAGTGGTATTAAAGCCGGAACTTCTTTCGAATATGCAGGACTTGGTGGTGATTCTGAGTATATGAAAAGTTTAACAAACTTTAAATATTTTCATTCATTAGAAGATTTAACTAATCATGACTGGATTTTTAGATATAGAGCAAATTTAAATTATCTAATAGATAATGGACACTTAAATAGAGGGGACTCATTGTATATGGGTGGACCAAAATCATTAAGAGGATATGAATCATATGCCTTTGGTCCAGATGACAACTTAATAAATAAAACAGTTTATAAACAAATGTTTGCAAATAGTATTGAGTTATCCTTTCCTTTAATTCCTAAATCTAAAATGAGATGGGGAGTTTTCTATGATTATGGTATGATAGGGAAAGATTCCTTTTCAGAAATAAAAAGAAGTGGTGCTGGAGCTTTATTTGAATGGATATCTCCATTTGGGCCACTTCAATTTATCTTCTCTCAAGCATTAGATGATGAAGCTGGAGATAAAACATCTTCATTTGAATTTGCTTTAGGGTCATCTTTTTAAAATTATAAAGAGTAAATTATGGTAAAAAAAATGAGTACAATAAAGAATAGAATTACAAAAAAAGAGGCTTTAGATCTAATTCAAAATACCTCTTTAGTTGAATTAGGAGAAATGGCTTCTAAAATTAAAGAACAATTACATCCCGATAGAATTACATCATTTGTAGTTGATAGAAATATCAACTATACAAATGTTTGTTGGGTAGATTGTAAGTTCTGTGCTTTTTATAGACATGGAAAAGATGGTGATTCATATGTATTAACATATGAAGAAATTGACAAAAAAATAGAAGAATTATTAGAAATTGGTGGAACTCAAATACTTATGCAAGGTGGAGTTCATCCAAAATTGAAAATTGATTATTATGAAGATTTAGTAGAACATATTCATACTAAATTCCCGCAAATCACCCTACACTCTTTTTCTGCAATAGAAATTGTTTATATTGCAAAGGTTTCTAAAATAACTATTTTAGAAGTTTTAAAAAGATTGCAAGCAAAAGGATTAAGTTCTATTCCTGGAGCTGGAGCTGAAATTTTAAGTGATAGAGTAAGGGATATTATTGCTCCTAAAAAAATAGATGCAAGTAAATGGTTAGAAGTTCATAAACTTGCCCATTCAATTGGTATGAAAACAACTGCTACTATGATGTTTGGAACTGTTGAAACAGATGAAGAAATTATAGAACATTGGGATTTAATTAGACAACTACAAGATGAAACAGGTGGTTTTAGAGCTTTTATTATGTGGTCTTTTCAAAGTAGTAATACTAAACTATTAGAAGATATTCCTGATTTGAAACCTCAATCATCAAATAGATATTTAAGACTTTTAGCAGTTTCAAGAATTTTTTTAGATAACTTCCCTAATATTCAAAGTTCTTGGGTGACTCAAGGAAGCTATATCGGTCAAATGGCACTTAAATTTGGTGCAAATGACTTAGGAAGTACAATGATGGAAGAAAATGTAGTTGCTGCTGCAGGTGCTAGTAATTGTATGAATCAAGATGAGATGATTGAATTAATTCGAGATATAGGTGAAAACCCAGCAAAAAGAAATACTGCATATGAGATATTAGAAAGGTTTTAATTCTAATATGAAAAAAATAGCATTAATTTTATTTATAATACAAGGATTTTTAATGGGTGCCCAAATAGAGCATATTAAAATAGAAAATACAAATATACCAATAATTTTTGAAGAACAACACTCTTTGCCAACTTTTAATTTACAATTAGTTTTCAAAAATAGTGGTTCAATAAAAGATAAAGATAAAAATGGATTAGCAGGTTTATCTGCAAGATTATTAAATGAAGGTACTTTAGAAGATGGAAGTACAAAATTTGCACAAAAATTAGAAAATTTAGCAATTTCACTAAATGTTTCTCATGGTTTTGAAACATTTGTTATTGAATTATCATCTATTAAAGATGTTTACAAAAATGGACTAGAATTATTAAAAGAATTGATAAAATCTCCCAACTATAAAGATGAATCATTAGAAAAAGTAAAAACAATTTTAACAGGTTCTTTAAAAAGAAAAGAAAATGATTTTGATTATGTATCAAGAAACGAATTAAATAAAATACTTTTTAAGGGTACTTCTTTAGAAAACCCATCAAGTGGGACAACAGAATCTATTTCAAAAATCTCACTTGATGATGTTAAAAACTTTATTAATTCAAATTTAGTTTTAGAAAATCTAATAATTGTAGCAGGTGGTGATATTACTTTAGACGAAGTAAAAAATGATTTAACCCCTCTTTTAAGCTCTTTAAAACATGGAAAAGAATCAAAAATGATTGATATTGAGGCTTCTGATAAAAAAGTTATAAAAGAACAGATAAAAGAGACAGAACAAGCATATATTTATTTTGGAAGTCCTTTTGATGTAAAAGTAAATGATGAAAATAATTATATTGCAAAAGTAGCTTCATTTATTTTAGGTGGAAGTGGTTTTGGTTCAAGATTGATGGAAGAAATAAGAGTAAAAAGAGGTTTAGCATACAGTGCTTATGGTCAAATTTCCATAAATAAATCTCATACATATTTTACTGGTTATTTACAAACAAAAAACGAAACAGCAAATGAAGCAAAAGACTTAGTAAACAAAATTGTTGATGAATTCGTAAAAAAAGGTATCACAAAAGATGAATTGGAAGCTGCTAAAAGTTTTTTAACAGGAAGTGAGCCTTTAAGAGTTGAAACTTTAAGTCAAAGATTAAATCGAGCGTTTACTCTTTATTATAGAGGTTTAAATCAAGACTATTCAACTAAAGAGTTAGAAAAAATAGAAGAATTAAGTTTAAAACAGATTAATGATTATGTTAAATCTCATACTGAGATAAAGAATTTATCATTTTCGATAGTAAGGAAATAGTTTGTTAAGATTTTCGCAAAGTCTTACAGAGCTTATGACTATAGGAAACCTAAGAGTTGCTTTATTCAATTATATTGTTGCTAAGCAGTTAAATGAAGAACTTTTGGTAAGAATAGAAGATACTGAAAAAGAAAAAAACATTGATGGAAATGAAAAAGAAATACTTGAACTTTTAAATCTTTTTTCTATTGATTATAAATCTGTTGTTTATCAAAGTGAAAATTTTAAATATCACCAAAAATTAACAATGCAATTAATGAGTTCAAAAAAAGCTTTTGTTTGTTTTTGTTCTAATGAAAAGTTAGAAGAAATAAAAGTTAAATGTAAAGAAAAAGGGAAACCAAATAGTTATGATGGTTTTTGCGAAACCTTATCAGATGAAACAGTTTTAAACTGCAATGCACCATTTACTGTTAGAATTAAAAAGCCAGAAAATATTATAGAATTTACTGATTTACTTAAAGGAAATTTTTCTTTTGAACCATCTAATGTTGATTCTTTTATCATTTTAAAACATGATAAAACACCAACTTATAACTTCTCTTGTTCTGTTGATGATATGCTTTATGATATCTCTACTGTAATAAGAGATGAAAGACACATAGAAAATACAGTAAAACAAATACATGTAAGAAATCAATTAAACTATACTAAAAGTATTGAATATATACACCTTTCTTCTATTTTAAATGTAAATAGTAATAAAAAAAATGCTGAAAATAGTGTAAAACAATTTATAGAACAAGGGTTTTTACCAAGTGCAATTGCTAATTATTTAGTCTTATTAGGAAATGAAACTCCAAATGAAATTTTTACAATTGAAGAAGCTATTGAGTGGTTTGATATTAAAAAAGTTTCAAAAGATACAGTTGAATTTGATATAGAAAAATTAAAACTTATCAACAAAAAACATATTGCTGATTTAGATGAAATGAGATTATCCAAAATATTAGGGTTTGCTGATACAGATATTGGAAAGTTAGGAAAACTATATTTAGATGAAGAAAGTACAATAAATGAGATTAAAGCTAAAATAGATTTGATTTTTAGTTCAAAAGTTTCTTTAAAAGGATTTGAAGATGAATTTTCTAACTTAAAAAAATGTTTGTCATATGCTCCTTTTATGGATGATTTTAATGAATTAGAAAAATATATTATAGAAAATACAAAATTAGATGATAAATCCTTATCAATAAACTTGAGATATCTTTTAACAGGAACACATACAGGTCCAAATTTATCAGCTATTTATTCACTAATTAAAAATTATATGGGAGAGATTGTAAAATGACAGATGCATTAATAGGCTCAATTGCTACAGTTGTAATGAGTGTTATATTTTTATATAAGTGGGTGGTGATTATTTCGGCACTTATTTCTTGGGTTAGACCAGATCCTTATAATCCAATAGTTCAAATGCTATATAGATTGACAGAACCTGCATATGCTTTAATAAGAAAGTATATTCCTACAGTATTTGGTGGTATGGATTTAGCACCAATGATTCTTATTTTAATACTTATTTTCCTAGAAACATTTTTAGGAAGATTATTTATGGGAATGTAAGGATTTTTTATGAGATTTAAGACTGTTTTGTGCTTTTTTCTCATAAATTCTTATGTATATTCCTCTGAGAATATTTCAAAAAATGATTTTGACAATTATGTAAAACTATCAA
Source organism: Arcobacter sp. F2176 (assembly GCF_004116465.1). Lineage (NCBI taxonomy): Bacteria > Pseudomonadati > Campylobacterota > Epsilonproteobacteria > Campylobacterales > Arcobacteraceae > Arcobacter > Arcobacter sp. F2176. The sequence continues at coordinate 214,918 of NZ_PDJV01000001.1, read as the reverse complement.
ATAGTGAAAAATCATATGAAAATACTATAAATATATTAGAACATATCTCAAATGTAAATAAAATCATTTTTGATGAATATGCAAAAAAAATAGACCTTGATGAGACTTTGGCAGTTTCACAATGTCTAAATGCTCAAGCAAAAGAGTTAATTAATTCATATAGTGATTGTATTGCTATTGGACTTACACTAAAAAAAGCTTTATCTCTAAATGCCTTAGAATTAAATTCAATAATACAAAAGATTCAAGATACTTATCCTCTCTTAGCAAAAGAATTAAAAATTATAAACTCCCCTATTCCTTTTACTAAAGTTGTTTCATCTTCAAAAGATGTGATTTATAATTTATATTTAAATGTTAATAATAATTTTTTAAATGAAAAACTAAACTATAAATTTCCCTCTAAGACTATTGAAAAGATAAAGGATGATAAAAGATTTGAAAAGTTTTTATCAATAGTTATTTCAAATCCCAAGTTAAACTTCTTGCAATCTACTTTTTTAGAATTTGATGATACAAATTATAATTATGAGATATCATTTTTATTAGGTTTAAATAGAGTTTTAAACAAAAAATATGATCTTAAAACAAATATATACTTTGAAAATGCCCTATTAAAAGATATTACTCAAAAAGACAAAGATAAAGCTAACTTTTGGCTTTATTTATTAAACAAAGATGAAAAAAGCTTAAATGCACTAAAAGAATCAAATAACTTAAATATTTATACTTTATATATAAAGCAACAATTGAAAGAAAAAATAAAAGTTGGTGATGAATTTAAAGTATTAGATTATGATTTTTTAAGAAAATATCCTAATGATAAAAAAGTGTTGATTAACTCCTTTGCTAAGACTCTAAGCTCTTTTGATGAAAATAAAGTTTCACCTGATTTTAACTTAGGTTTAATGCAAATAAATCTAAAAAAAGCTGAAAAGATAATTGTTTTAAATAAGTTATCTACAAAAAAAGAAGAACTTCTTGACCCTAAGATAAATATTGATTATTTTACTTATATATTAGATGATTTAAAAACTGATTTTTTTCATCCTTTAATGTACTTTTATTCATATTCTAATAATAAAGAATATTTAAAAGATAAATTAAAATTTGATTTGTTTAATACAAAGAATTTGTATGAACCATACTTAAGTTTAGAGCTTATGGATAGTGAAAAAGCAAAAGATTTTATTGTAAACTTTATTGTTTATACTAAGATTATAGATAAAAAAGAACTAAGTTTAGATGAGTTTTTTAAAAACTTATCTCAACTTTCTGTTTCTCATTAAGACTATATGTTAATACTGGACTTTCTATATTCTTATTTTTTTCAAATTTGATTAAATAATATTTAGCCCATGGATTTTTTAAAGGTATTGATTCAATGATTTTTGAACCTTTTCTTATCTCTTCCATTTTTATATAATTTTCTTTATAACTTATATTATTTTCTTCTTCCTCTTTTGAATAACTTTGTTTATCTAAAGTTATATTAGGTGTTCCAGCTTTTTTATTATTTGCAACATAAACAGAAACTATGAAATTTTCGTACTTATCATCATATTTATCATCAACTTTATTTAAATATGTTGCAGTAAATATAGATATAACTTCATTATTTTCAACAACATCTGCTTTCTTTGTATATTGTAATGAATTAAGAAAAAATTCATCTTTATTAAAATATTTTGTTATAGAATAAGAGCTACAACCAGTTATAAAAAGTAAATAAGTAAATAAAATAATCGACAAAAGTTTGTTCATAAATTCTCCAAATTTATATAATAAGTTCGTGATTTTACACTAAAGATACTTTAACCATCATTTAGATAAAATCCCAAAATGAAATTAAATACAAAAAAACATTTGGCTGTAGCATTTACAGGTCCCTCAAATAGTGGGAAAACAACATTAGTAATAAAAGTATCAAGTATTCTTCAAGATATGGGATACAAAGTTTGCATAGTAAAGCATGATCCTAAAGATAAGGCTAGCTTTGATAGAGAAGGAAAAGATTCTTTCAAGTTTTTTCAAACAGGTGCAGATGTTGCAGTTGTAGGGCCTACTAGAACTACAATGTTTAAACAGACAACTTCTTCATTGGAAGAGATTATAAATATGTTTGAAGAATTTGATTATTTGTTAGTTGAAGGTCTTAAGACTTTACCTCTTCCAAGAATAGCAATATTTAGGGATAAAATTGAAGAATCTTATTTTGAAGTAACAGATGTAATTGCAACTGATGAGAGTATAAAAGATATTCCTGAAGGAATGAAAAAATTAGATTTAAATAATCCAGAAGAGATAATTGAATGGATTGAACAAAATGCGAAAAGAGTAAAGTGATGAATGAAATTTTTGATGCTATAAAAGAATCAGCTATAAAGATAAAATATCTTATAGAGACAGGTGATACAGGAAAAAGTGAACAAGAAAATTCAACTGGAGATACTCAATTAAAACTTGATATCCAAAGTGATGTAATTATTGAAAAGATATTTTCAAAAGTTAAATCAATAAAAGCGATAGTTAGCGAAGAACAAGAAAATATTGTAAATCTACATGATGATGGTAAGTATTTAATTGCTTATGATCCTTTAGATGGATCTTCTTTAGTTGATGTTAACTTATCAGTTGGTTCTATTTTTGGTATTTATTCAAATGAGTTTAATGCTGCTAATATAGTAGCTTCTGTTTATGTAGTGTTTGGACCTAGAGTTGAAATGGTAATTACAACAGATGATGTAAAAATGTATAGATTACTTAATGGAGAATTTAAATTTATTCAAGATATTAAATTAAATGATAAAGGGAAATTAAATGCTCCTGGTTCTACACAAAATTGTTGGGCTCCTTTTCATAAACAACTAATAGATGATATTTTTAATGATGGTTATAGATTAAGATATAGCGGTGGAATGGTTCCCGATCTTCATCAAATACTTCTAAAAGGTGGAGGGTTATTTTCATATCCTGGAACTACAGATAGACCAAAAGGAAAACTAAGACAACTTTTTGAAGTTTTTCCTTTTGCACTTACTTATGAAAAAGCAGGTGGTGGAGCAGTTGATGGGTTTAAAAGAGTTTTAGAAGTTCCTACTACTCATATTCATGATACAACTCCTTGTTTCTTTGGTTCAAAAGAAGAGATAAATAGAGTTTTAAAAGTTTATAGTGAAAATGGAAAATAATCAAAATCCTGATCATTGGGAAGAAGCTTTAGAAGAGCAAATAGTTGGATTAAAAGAGTGTCAAAAGTCTTTTGGTTTAGATTCTTGTAATCCTTGTGAGAAGTTTTTCGATTGTGAAATAAGAAAAAAATATGTTATAGCCGTGTATGAATCTATGAACAAAGGTTCTACAGGTGGATTTGAATTTTAATTAAAGGTAAAAAATGAATTGTCATAAAAATGTTTATATTACTACTCCAATTTATTATGTGAATGATGTTGCACATATAGGACATGCCTATACTACAATCATCGCTGATATGTTGGCTAGATACTCAAGATTAACTGGTAATAAAACTTTCTTACTTACTGGTACTGATGAACATGGACAAAAAATCGAAGAGAGTGCAAAATTAAGAGGTAAAACTTCTAAAGAGTATGCAGATGAAGTTTCTGGTAAATTTAGAGCTTTATGGGATGATTTTGATATTTCTTATGATAAGTTTATAAGAACAACTGATGAAGAACATAAAACTGGTGTTCAATTTGCCTTTGAAAAAATGTTTAACAAAGGTGATATTTACAAGGGTGAGTACGAAGGTTATTATTGTGTGTCATGTGAGACCTTTTTTACTGAAAAACAATTAATAGAAGATGAGTTCTGCCCTGATTGTGGAAAACCTACAAATATAGTAAAAGAAGAGAGTTATTTTTTTAAATTATCTGCTTATGAAGATAAACTTCTAAAATGGTATGAAGAAAATCCAGACTGTATCTTACCTCGTTCTAAAAAGAATGAAATTATAAATTTTGTAAAAAGTGGACTAAGAGACTTATCTATATCTAGAACATCATTTGATTGGGGTGTTAAATTACCAGAATCATTAAATGAACCAAAACATGTTATGTATGTGTGGTTAGATGCCTTATTGAATTATATTACAGCACTTGGATATGGGACAGATGATAAAAATATGGAATATTGGCCAGCAAATATTCATTTAGTTGGAAAAGATATTTTAAGATTTCATGCTATTTATTGGCCAGCATTTTTGATGTCATTAGATTTACCATTGCCAAAACACATTGCAGCTCATGGTTGGTGGACAAGAGATGGTGATAAAATGTCAAAATCAAAAGGGAATGTGGTAAATCCTAAAGAAGTAGCAGATGCTTATGGTCTTGATGCTTTTAGATACTTTATGCTTAGAGAAGTACCTTTTGGTCAAGATGGTGATTTCTCTCAAAAAGCTTTGATGGATAGAATTAACTCTGATTTAGGAAATGACTTAGGAAATTTACTTAATAGAATCATTGGTATGAGTGGAAAATATTTTGAACATAAAGTTACTTCAAAAGATGTAGTTAAATTTCATAATAAAGAATTAGATGAAGTAAATGAGATTTTAGCTGGACTTAAAGATTATATTTACAATATGCAATTAAATAGATATCTTGAAGAAATTTGGAAGGTTTTAACTATTGCAAACAAAGCAATTGGTGATTATGAACCTTGGAGTAAAATGAAAGAAGGAAAAGTTGATGAAGCTATGGCTTTAGTTGCTTTGATTACTAATATTATGGCTAAAGTTGCCCTACTTTTAGACTCAGTTATGCCTGAAAAGATTTCTAAGATAGCTCAATGTATAGGAGTAGAAATAAATACTGAAAACTATACAAAAATTATAGAAAATAAAGAATTACTTGAAGATGTTACTATTACAAAAATAGAACAGCTTTTTCCAAGAATTGAAGAGTTATTATTAGAGCAAGCAAAACCTGCTGATGTAGCTACACAACCTACTAAAAAAGAGGAAGTAAAAGAAGTTATAGAAGAGGATAATTTAATTACAATTGATAAGTTTTTTGAAACTACTTTAAAAATTGGTACAATAGTAGAAGCTGAAGAAGTTCCCAAATCTAAAAAACTTTTAAAACTTCAAGTTGATTTAGGAGAAGGAAGAAATAGACAAATTTTAGCTGGAATAAAAGAGTCTTACAGTGCTCAAGAGCTTGTGGGAACACAAGCTTGTGTTGTAGCAAACTTAAAACCTGCAAAACTAATGGGAATGATAAGTGAAGGTATGCTTTTAGCTGCTCGTGATGAAAATGGTTTAAATTTAGTTCGTCCTGAAAAACCAAAAGTTTCTGGAACGAAAATCTCTTAAGAAATATTGTGAATATTTCTTCTATCATTGATATTATAGATGGCGAGCTTCAAAACTCTCCATCTATTTCTTTTATATACAATATTAAAACTGATCCAAAAAAAGTAATTGAAGGTGATTTATTTTTAGTTAAAAATAAAGATGATATAGAAATTGCTATGCAAAATGGTGCTTTTGCTATTGTTTATGATTTTGAAATTGAAGTGTTAGATAAAGAAATTGCTTGGATAAAAGTACCCTCAGTTTATCAAGCTTTAGTCAAACTTTTTAGATTTAAGTTTTCTACGCTTAATTTAGAAGTTTATTATTGTGATAAAGTTACTTATGACTTAATAAACATATATAAGTCTTCAAAAAAAGAGATTCATCTTATCTCTTCTAATTTATTAAGAAGTACAAAAATTATGGAAAATCTAAGTGAAGAAGAGATATTTTTTTGTGCAGATGAAGAGCTTATCAAAAAAATATATCCAAATTATAAAGTTTTTTCTACAAAAGAGTACAAAATTGATAATCTTATCGAACACTCGTTATTTGAAACATCATTTTCATATGAAGAAAAATATTTTAACAAACTAAAAATCCCATCACTTTATATAAATCAATTTTTAGATGTTTACAATTTTTTAAATATAGATATTGATTTTCATAAACTAATAAAATTAACGCACTTTAAACCTATTTTTGTGGATAAATATTTAAATGTAATAGATTTTGGTAAGAGCAATAAGTTCATTGTTTGTCAAAAAAACTTAGAATTACTGGTAGATGAAATTAAATATTTAGAAAAAAAATATAAATATGGTAAAACTATATTCATAAGTCCTATTTATATTGAAGGTTTAGATGAAGCCCAAATTGTCTTAGAAAATTTAGATAATTTAAAACAAGTTATTAAAAAAGAAAATTTCAATGCAATTTATATAATGGGATATGATAAGTTTAAAGTCGAAGAGACTTTAAAGCTATCTTTGCATGAAAGTGCAGAACTCTTTTAGAATACCATTCCAAAAGAGCCAACAACTTTACCTAAAACCTCTAATTCATCGATTTTCATAACTTGAGCAGGATAGTCTTTATTATCTGAAATAATATCAAGTTTTCCATCAACTCTTTTTTGTATTCTTTTTACAAAAAGCCCATGTGTTGTAGTAAAAGCATAGATTCCATCTCTAAATCCACTTTTTATTGATTTATCTACAAAGATAATATTATTTGAATTTAATGTAGGCTCCATTGAGTCACCAATTACATTTATAGCTTCGATATTTTTTAAGTTTTGCTCTCCACCTAAAGTATCTACAAAATATGGTGGAACTTCAATATTTTCATAATTTTCATCACTATCATATGCCCCTCCCCCTGCACTAACTGAAATTTCCGGAAAATATTTTATCCAATATTTATCTGTTGAGTCCACAAGTGATCCAGGATTTTGATTATATAAAAGCCAATTTATCGAAATCTTTTTTATTGCACAAAAGTCTAGTATATTTGAAAAAGGTATTCTACTTCTGTTTTTCATAGTTGCAAAATTTGCTTGTGATAAATTTAATGCATCTGCAACATCTTTATCAAATATTTTTCCTTTGATACCATCTGTACTTAAAACATCTTTTAGTCTTTCAATTATTTCATTAACTAATAACATTTTGTCTCCTTTTTAAAATTATATTACAAAATGAAAGATTTTTCAATAGTTTTATAAAATTATATTAAGATTTGTCATATTTATAGGAGAATGACATGCAAACAATAATTTTAGATACAAAATCATCAATTTCAAGAGCTATTAAAAGAATAGACTATTTATTATACAAATATGGTAACAAAATATTGTAAATATGTATAAATAATGTAAATTTTAAAATTTTACATATATTTTCCAAAAAATTAATTTTAACAAAGGTTAATTACTATAGAATTTAATTTGAATTCGGTGTTTTGACGGAGAAATATATGGAAACAAATTTAGTCATGGAAGCATTAAAATTTATGGTTTTAGGAATGGGAATAGTTTTTTCTTTCCTTATAATTATGGTTTTAGCTTTGAAAGCTCAAGCAGGGCTTATAAAAAAGTATTTTCCTGAAAAAGAAAATATAAAACCTGCTAGAAAAGTTCAACCTAGTGTTGCAACATCTGATACTACTGCAAAAAAGATTGCTGCTATTACTGCAGCTATTCAACATCACAATAATCAAAAAGGTTAATTTTAATGTCAAAAAAATATATTGATATAATGGATACCACTTTTAGGGATGGTTTCCAATCAGTTTTTGGTGGACGAGTTTTAATGAATGACTTTTTTCCAGCTGTTGAAGCTGCAAAAGAGGCAGGTATAAATCATTTTGAGTTTGGTGGAGGAGCAAGATTTCAATCTCTATTCTTCTATTTACAAGAAAATGCATTTGAAATGATGGATAAATTTAGAGAAATAGTTGGCCCCGATGCAAACTTACAAACTCTGGCTCGTGGAATTAATACTGTTATGTTAGATACAGGTTCTAGAGATCTTATTGATTTACATGCAAAAATGTTTGCTAAACATGGAACAACAACAATTAGAAATTTTGATGCTTTAAATGATGTTCAAAATCTTGAATACTCAGCAGAATGCATCAAAAAATATGGATTGAACCATGAAGTTGTTGTAACACTTATGGATTTACCTCCAGGATGTGTTGGTGCACATGATGTTCCTTTTTACGAAAAAACATTAAGAAAAATATTAGACAGTGGTGTTCCTTATGATTCAATTTGTTTCAAAGATGCCTCAGGAACTTCTTCTCCTCAAAAAATCTTTGATACAATCAAAATGGCTAGAAAGTTAGTGGGTGAAGATACTCATATTAGACTACATACTCATGAAACAGCAGGGGTTAGTGTATCTTGTTATTTAGCTGCACTTGATGCTGGTGCTGATGGTATTGATTTAGCTGCAAATCCAGTTTCAGGTGGTACTAGCCAACCTGATATTTTAACTATGATGCATGCAGTTAAAGGAATGAATTATGATCTTGGTGGTTTAGAAATAGAAAAAATTCTAAAATATGAAGAAGTTTTAAATGATTGTTTAAAAGATTACTTTATGCCACCAGAAGCTACTCAAGTTTCTCCTTTGATTCCTTTCTCACCAATGCCAGGTGGTGCATTGACTGCAAATACTCAAATGATGAGAGATAATGGTACTTTACACAAATTTCCTGAAGTTATAAAAGCTATGAGAGAAGTTGTTGAAAAAGGTGGATACGGTACTTCTGTAACTCCTGTTTCTCAATTTTATTGGCAACAAGCATATGCAAATGTAATGTTTGGTCCATGGAAACAAATAGCACCTGGTTATGGGAAAATGGTACTTGGATACTTTGGTAAAACTCCTGTTGAACCAGATGCCGAGGTTGTAGCATTAGCAGCAGAAAAATTAAAATTAAAACCAACAAAAGAAAATCCATTAGATATTTCAGATAGAGATGAAAAGAAAACTATGAAATATTGGGAAAATAGACTTGTTGAAGAAAATATTGAAACTACTGAAGAAAATATCTTTATAGCAGCTGCTTGTGATGAAAAAGGAATTTCATTTTTAAAAGGAAATAGTCCTTTAAGTGTTAGAAAAAATAGTTTAGATATATGTGAAGATGATAAAGATTGTAAATTAGGAGAAAATAAAGTTATGGGTAATTCAACTGGAAACTATACTGTAGTAGTAGATGGACAAAAATTTAATGTAACTGTTGCAGAAGGAAATGCAGATATTCAAGTAACACCTGTGCAAAATACAACAACAACTCAAGCTGCTGCAGCGCCAGTATCAAGTGGTGATGGGGTAGAAGTTGGGGCAACTGTTAGTGGTAATGTATGGAAGATAACTAAAAATGTAGGTGATAAAGTTGCAAAAGGTGAAGTTGTTGCGATTTTAGAAGCTATGAAAATGGAAATTGATGTTGAAGCGCCAGTTGATGGTACAATAAAATCTTTCTTAGTTACTCAAAGTGAAGCTGTTGAAGAAGGTCAAGTTATTGCCATTATTGGTTAATAAACAAATTGGAGAAAATTTATGAATAAAAAATTAATCGCTTCTTTGTTAATTTCACTTATGTGTATATTTAGCATAAATGCATTTGCTTCTGATACCCAAAGTGGGACAGAAACTCAAACAAAAACTAAAGAGTATCACTCTAAAACTATTGGGCAACTAGTAGTTTCTTTTTTTAATACTACAGGTATTAATGCTTTAATTAATCCAAGTGATGATGTTATGACTTCAGAGCCAAATTCTGCTCATGAAAGACCCATGACATTTTTTGAACAATCATTTGGTAGAATTATAATGTTTATCATTTGTTTTGTACTATTTTATCTAGCAATTGCAAAAGGGTTTGAACCTTTATTACTTCTTCCTATTGCTTTTGGTGGATTATTAGCGAATATTCCTTTGGCCCACATGGGTGGTGAACATGGGATGTTAGGAATTATTTATAATATGGGAATAGCAAATGAATTTTTCCCACTATTGATTTTTATGGGTGTTGGAGCAATGACAGACTTCTCACCACTTTTAGCTAATCCAAAAGCTGCCCTACTTGGTGGTGCCGCACAATTTGGTATTTTTGGATCACTTGTTGGTGCAGTTATGATAGGATTTGACTTACAAACTGCATCTGCTATTTCTATTATTGGTGGAGCTGATGGTCCTACATCAATTTTTATTGCAAATAGACTTGCTCCTGAGATGTTAGGTGCAATTGCTGTTGCTGCATATTCTTATATGGCATTAGTTCCTGTTATTCAACCTCCTATTATGAAAGCTCTTACAACTGATGCTGAGAGAAGAATTAAAATGCCAAAATTAAGAAAAGTACATAAATTAGAAAAACTTTTTTTACCTATTTTGATTTTAATGCTCGCTGTTTTAGTACTTCCAGAATCAACTCCTTTAATTGGTGCATTTGCATTTGGAAATTTCTTAAAACAATCAGGAGTTGTTGAGCGACTTTCCGATACAATGCAAAATTCTTTAATTAATATTGTAACTATCTTCTTAGGTTTAGGAGTTGGTTCAAAATTAGCAGCGGATAAATTTCTAGTGTTAGATACATTAGGGATTATGGTTATTGGATTATTGGCATTTTCTGCAGGTACTGCAGCTGGTGTACTTATGGCTAAACTTATGAATAAATTTAGTTCTGAAGATAATCAAATTAATCCATTAATTGGAGCAGCAGGTGTTAGTGCTGTACCAATGGCAGCGAGAGTTGTTAGTAAAGTTGGTCAGGAATATGACAGATCAAATGTGTTATTGATGCATGCGATGGGTCCAAATGTTGCCGGTGTTATTGGTTCTGCAGTAGCGGCGGGTGTATTATTATCAATATTTTAATTTATTAGGAAAAAAAGAATAATGTCTGATATTAGAAGCCAATTAGGTTTAGAAAACGTTCAAACTGTATATAGAAACAGTGATGTAGATTTATTAATTAATCATGCAGTAAAAAATGAAGGTGCGCAAATATCTTCAACTGGCGCTTTAATGATTGATACTGGTATTTTTACTGGTAGAAGTCCAAAAGATAAATTTTTTGTAAATCAAGATCCTTCAAACAAATATATAGCTTGGGGTGATATAAATAGTGCTGTAACAAAAGATGTTTACGATGATTTATTATTAACTGCAAAAAAGCAGTTAAGCAATAAAGATTTATTTGTTACTGATGTATTTTGTGGTGCTTCTATTGATTCAAGAAGATCAGCTAGATTTATTACAGAAATAGCTTGGCAAGCAAATTTTATACAAAATATGTTTATAATGCCTGACGAATCAGACTTAGATGGGTTCGCTCCTCAATTTACAGTATATAATGCGTGTAAAACAATAGATAAATCATATATGAGCCATGGTCTTCACTCTGAAGTTTTTGTGGTATTTAATGTGGAAGAAAATATTGCAATCATTGGTGGTACTTGGTATGCTGGTGAGATGAAAAAAGGTCTTTTTTCTATGATGAACTATTGGCTTCCTTTAGAGGGAAAATTACCAATGCATTGTTCTGCAAATATTGGCGAAGATGGTGATACAGCTTTATTCTTTGGACTTTCTGGTACTGGGAAAACAACATTATCAACTGACCCTAAAAGAGCTTTAATCGGTGATGATGAGCATGGTTGGGATGATAATGGAGTTTTCAATTTTGAAGGTGGTTGTTATGCTAAAGTTATTAACCTATCTGCAGAACATGAGCCAGAGATTTATGGAGCTATTAAAAAAGGTGCAATATTAGAAAATGTTGTTGCTGATGAAAAAGGTGTTGTAGATTTTACTGATGGAAGTAAAACTGAAAATACAAGAGTTTCTTATCCTTTAAGTCATATCGAAAATCATACACCTGATATGAAGGGTGGACATCCCAAAAATATTATTTTCTTATGCGCTGATGCATTCGGTGTTTTACCTCCTGTTGCAAAACTTACCAAACAACAAGCAATGTACTATTTTCTAAGTGGATATACTGCAAAAGTTGCAGGAACAGAAAGAGGTATTACAGAACCAGTTGCTACTTTTAGTTCATGTTTTGGTGAAGCATTTTTACCTTTAAATCCAACTATTTATGCGGCACTTTTAGGTAAAAAAATTGATGAACATAAAGTAAATGTTTATTTAGTAAATACAGGATGGACTGGTGGTCCTTATGGTATTGGTACAAGAATGAGTATTAAAAATACAAGAGCTTGTATAAATGCTATTTTAGATGGTTCTATCACGCAAAGTGATTTTGAAACACTTCCAGTATTTAATTTAGCTGTTCCAAAAACACTTGATGGTGTTGAAACAAGAGTATTAAATCCTAGACATACTTGGGAAGATACAGAAGCTTATGATGAAATGTCAAAAAAACTTGCAGGAATGTATGTTAAAAATTTCAAAAAATATTTGACATTAGAAAGTGATTATGATTTTACAGCAGCTGGTCCACAATTATAAAAATTTGTAATTTTTATTAAAAAAGGGAGATGACTTTATCATCTCCCTTTTTTTATTTAAGGATAAAATAATGGAATTTAAAAGTATTTTAAAAGATATTGAGAGAAAATGTTCTAAAGTGGCATACTTATGTGCTGTTCATATGATTGATGAGAAGTTTAATAATAAAGATATAGAAAGTATCTCTTTAAAAGATTTTTTTATTGATTATGAGAATTATGAAATTTTTTTAAATGATTATGTAAATGTAATATATAATAAATTTGATTCATCAAAAGAGGAAGTTTATAATGAAATTTGTAGTTTTTTTGAAGAGACGCCTGATAATGAGTATCTTTTTTTATTTAGGTTAAAAAAACTTTCTAGCCAAAATCCATTAAGTTATATGAATATTGAAGATGAAGATACAAGAGCTAGTTCTATATTAAAACTTGAAAATAAGATAAATATAATTGAATCTTCTACATATTATAAAGAAAATGAAAAAGAATTAAGTGAAGATATTATAAAGATAAAAAAATCACTTGAAGTGGTTAAAACAGTAGCAGGGATAAAATAAGTCTCCCTACTACAACTTTTTAGCCCTCTATTTGAATCTCTTCAACAATTTCTAAACCAAAGCCTGTTAGACCTACAAATGAGTGCTTCCCACCACTTGTTAGTAGTTTTATATTTTTGATATCAAACAAGTTAAGTATTTGAGCACCTATTCCATAATCTTTTTTTGATTCTGGATGATTCATAAATTCATTAAGAAAAATTAAAATACCATTCTTTGCTTGTAGGAAATTTATTGTTTTAATCATAGAATTCAATTTATCATCATTTAAAAATAGTTGAATATCTGGAATTACTGAATGAAATTTAACATGTGTTGTATCTTCAAAATCTCCAAATATAATTGCAGTATGTACATTATTTAAATGATCCTTGAATTCTTTTTTTATAACTTCTTTTCCAAAAAAGTTTATATTTGAGGAAGAAACTTCTTCTACTAATATTTCATGTGATAATCTATACTCTACTAGATCAGAGATATAGATTTGTTTTAGATTATGTTTTTGAGCAAAAATATCTAAATCATCTCTTCTTGCCATTGTTCCATCATCTTTCATAATCTCACAAATAACAGCTTCACCATTAAACCCTGCTAGTTTACATAAATCTATAGAACCTTCTGTGTGACCTGTTCTAACAAGAACTCCCCCATCTTTTGCAATTAGAGGAAAAATATGTCCAGGTTTTACTAATTCTTTTGTATTACTTACTGGATTTGCTAATATTTTAATAGTATCATCTCTCTCACCTGCACTAATACCAGTACTTGCACTTGCTGCATCAACTGAAACTGTAAAAGCAGTTTCATAAGATGAAGTATTTGCTGCAACCATTGGATTTAGTTCTAATCTATTTGCTGTATTTTTAGTAATAGATACGCAAACAAGACCTTTCGCATGACTTGCCATAAAATTTACTTTTTGTGGAGTAGATAATGCTGCTGCATAAACTAAATCACCTTCATTTTCTCTATCTTCATCATCTAACATGATTACCATGTTACCTTTTCTTATCTCTTCAATAGCTTCTTGTACTCTTTTAATTGCTGACATTTTAAATCTCTTTTAATTGTTTTTTATATATAAGTGATTATATCAAAATATATAAAAATAAATATTAATTATCTTGACAAAAATGTAAAAATTTACTATAATTCCCATCTCAAAAAATTGGGGTATCGCCAAGCGGTAAGGCCTCGGCTTTTGGTGCCGATATTCGCAGGTTCGAATCCTGCTACCCCATCCAAAATTTTATTGGCGCGGAATAGAGCAGTCCGGTAGCTCGTCGGGCTCATAACCCGAAGGTCGTAGGTTCAAATCCTGCTTCCGCAACCAAAGAATAAAAATAACAAACTAATCAAAACAAATCTAATCTTTAATGTTCAAATGTCCCTTAATATAGTTAATTTCTTTAATAACATAAAAAGAAAATTTAGCAATTGGTAATAAAACTATAGTATTTAATAAACCAATAAAAGAAATAAAAAGCATAAGAAAATCATTGTTCATTTACAATTACATCCTCTACTGAATCATTATCTATAACAATCTTTAAAGAATCATCAACTTCTTTCCATTTATCAAGTGCATATTGATATTTAGTAAAAGGGACTTTCTTAAAAGGATAACTAGACTCTTCTCTCAATTCAAAACCTTTATGAAATTGAACAGCAGAAATTCCAACTAAAGAAACATCAATTTCATGTTGAACACCATCAACTATTACTTGATTATCAAAATAAGTAAATTCTTTAATATCTTTAAAATTCATTTTTAACCTTTCATAATAAATGCTAATTTATAATATGGTGGTAAATTTTTATTTATACCATCTTCACCACTTGAATTGATTGAAAGAGTGTGACTATGATTACCAGCCGAAGCTGTTGAAAAGTTTTTTGCACCAACTGGACCATAAACTTGTGCTATATTGTAGCCTGAACTTCCACTACTGCCACCATAGGTTGTGACACTATGGCTATGATTCCCCGTTGTATTAGTACTACCAGTATGACTATGAGCAATAACAACTGCATTTGCACTTCCACCAGTTTGTCCTATTTCCTCTTCAACTGTAGTTCCATAAATAAATCTATCTTGTAAATTTGGAGTTTCATTATTACCATCACACAAAAACCAACCATTTGGAAGAGTTGCGATACTTCCTGACCACATTGAGATTAAACCTTTTGGAATACCTACAACTAGATTACCCTCACCTAATATAGATTCATTATTAATTGTTTTTAAGGTACCATCAAAAGAACCATCTTTACCATCTTTACCATCAATCCCATCAATCCCATCAGAACCTTTTAGAGATTCTAACCACTCAGTTTCTGTACCAATAAAACCATCATTAACGGCAATTTGATATGCTGATTTACCATCATTTCCATCTATACCATCAATTCCTTTTAGAGATTCTAACCACTCAGCTTCAGTACCAATAAAACCATCATTAACGGCAATTTGATATGCTGATTTACCATTACTTCCATCTATACCATCAGTTCCTTTTAAAGTGGCTTTTTGTTCATCATTAAGTTCTTCAAATATAATTTTGCCATCTTTACCTTTAGTACCTTTTAGAGATTCTAACCACTCAGTTTCTGTACCAATAAAACCATCCTTAACGGCAATTTGATATGCTGATTTACCATCATTTCCTTTTAAAAGTGCTAATTGTGATTGTGAAAACATATCAAAAGTAAAAGGTTTACCATCTTCTCCATCTTTACCATTAAAAGAACCATTATTATATTTACCAACCATTTCATTAATAGTTGTTTCTAAATCTAATAATAAATCAATTTTTTGTTGTTTATTTTCTAAATCTGTTAATAATGATTTTAAATCATCAGAACTAAGACTGGTAAGTGATGTGTCTATTGAAATAAGAAGATTTAAGCAGTCGCCTAACTCTTTGTCTATTTCTTTTAGTTCATCTTTTGTGGTTTCATTTGCTGTTGATTGTTCTTTATATTTATCAACAAGATTAGAGATAGTATCACGGATATTATTTAAAATTTCTATTGATGTAGCCATTTTATACCTTTATATTATTTTGTTATTTATAAAATCTTTTATTTAAAACTTTAGAAATAACAAAGAGCGGTTAAGCTCTTTATTAATTATCCCTCTGAAGTACCTGCGTAAGTTTCACTTCTTTTTACAGTGATCTTAGTTGGAGTTTCTGAAGGAAGTAACTCAAAAGGTTTTGTTGTTCTAAGTGCTGCTGCAATATCATCTACTGAAGCAGTATTTTTAAAATGAATAGAACCTTCATAAGGTCTAATACTCATCATTTGATTTTTAGGACCATTTAAAAATATTGCACTAACTGGATTAGTAGTTGCATTATTAGTATCAACACCAGTAGTATCTGAAAGAGCATCATTAACTTCTTTAACTTCATAGCCACCAGCTAATAAAGCACCTATTGCTGATACATCATCTGCCTCACCAAACATTTGAAAAGGTATAGAAAGACTTTTACCATTTACAGTAACTTTTTGTGTAATTTGAAATTTTTTTGCCATTTTATTTTCCTCACTTATTTTATTTTTTTTAGGTTTATTTTTTGGCTAAATAAATCTGTATTGAAATTATGTAAAAAATAGAAAAGTAAATCAATAGGTAAAAAGTAGAATAAAAATGCCTATTTAAAGGCACTTAGAGAGTTTAAAAATACAATAGTACAAAAATCAATTAAATTTTGTAGCGATTTTTATACTATTTATCTTTTTATTGTTGATTAGAAGATGATTAAAAACTAGATTTTGTATAAGAATATCATTAACAGATTTTTTAATTTTAGGAATTCTAAGAGAATTAAAACCAACATCATTTTTTAGTGTTAAAGTTTTAGAATGAACATAATCTTTATCATCTTTTATAACTCTATTATCTTCATGCACGAATTCTCTTATATCTGTAATTTCACCGTTAATCATAGTCAAAGCAAAATCTCTAGCTTTTTGCCATGAATCGCTATCTAAATTCATAGTATGAGTTTTAGAATTATATTTATATTGTATTTGAAATTTTGGCATATTTTTTATCCTTTCGGGCAAGCCCTCAAATTATTTGTAAAATGTTATTGACGCAATATCAATAATTGGTTCATTGAAAATCATTAATTGTTTTAATTGTTTAATGATGTCCTGGTTAGTCACACTATCTTTAATATTAAAAAATTCAAAGATTTTAGAATAAGTTTTAGATAATGCAATAGCCTTAACAGATTTATGAGAAGTATTATTTTCAATAGTTTGAGGAATATAATTAATATCATATTCTTTTGAAAATACTACTTCTTTTATATTTGATATTACAGCAGTACTAACAGAAGAAAGAAAAGTTAATACATCACTTTTTGTATTTGCTTCTATATAAAAAGTATCTGCCCTACCTTGTGTTAATGTTACATGAAATATTTTAGTCATGACAATTTTGCTCCTTGAGCTTCCAACATCTTAACAGATGCCATTGTATTATTCATAATAACACCCTCAGCAGTTTTGGCAAATTCTGAAAACTGATTAAGTTTTGAATAAAGAACCGACCATGTAGCAGTACCACTTGATTTTACAGTTGTGTTTGTTGCTTTTTCATAGATTCTTTTATCTTCTGTTGTATTTAACCATGTACCAGTCATTGTTTTATGTGTAAATATTGTTATATATTTATTATCGCCATTTTGTTTAAGCCTAATTGCATTTGAGGTATTATTATCAGCTGATTTATGTTGATAACCTCTTATCATAATTTGATTTTGTCTTTCTTGTGACACAACTGTAGTCAAATTATTAGAAGTATTATTTGCCATTGTAGCTATTTGTTGTCTATCAGAAGAAAGAAAAGAGCCAGTAGCACTAACAACATTCCCTAAACCTTTACCAACAAATGGAACAGCACCCAAAGCCCCTGTTATTAATTTTCTTGCTTTTTGTGCAATATATGTAGCTTTTAAAAATGCTATTGTAGCAGTAGCAGTTAATGCAAGTTTAGAAAATGCATATTCAGTAACTGTTATCATAACTGCATTCATTATTCCAAATTGTAAAGTATTAATAGCACCTTCTAATGCTTCTCTTAATATACTATCTTCTTTACCACCTGAAATTTTATTTAAAAGTGGTTCAAAGGCTTGTTTCGTATACCAATATGTATAACCACTCACAGCTTCATCAATAAAATCTTCACTTGTACTACCCGCAATTTGCGAAACTTTACTATTAGCCATTATTTATATCTCCCCAGTTTATTTTTTTTATTTCATCATCTATTTTATTAATAGAATCTTCATCTAAGCTATGCATATTTATAACTTCATCAAGTAAATTACTACCATGATTATTAATTTCATCACTAGCACCCGTAAGAGAATCCAAATGATTACCCCAATCAAATTTATTCATTCTTTCTTCATCTTGTGCCTTTTCTTCATGGTAACGAGCCTTAGCCATTCTTGGAGCTATACGGTTATTACTTGTATCTTTTAAATTTTCAGCACCATTTTTATTAAAGTTATGATATTCATTTTGATTTACATTTGCTTTTACTTTTTCTTGCCTTGGGATTACTGGTTTTCCATTTACATCAACTATATTAGATAATGGTTTTGAGTCATACTCTAATTTATCTATTTGCAAAAAGTTCTTTTGAGTATTAACATTATTATGATAATTTTGAAGTCGATTACCAACTTCTTTATGACCATTTGCCACACTTAAAATATTTGCTAGTAAAGTCATAGCAGAAGTTATACTCTGAGCCATGTTCTGAGTAGCATTTACATGCTCTTTACTAACTAAATTACTTTTATTTAATACTTCTGCTACATTATTCATACTTTTAGAAATCGTATCAGCATTATTTTTCATAGTATTTAGTAAACCGCCACTTACTGTAGAAGTTGGAGCTGTTGGAGCTTCACCAATTCCTGAAATATCATCAAAAAAACTATTATTAAAATCAACAGAACCAAAATTAGAACCTTTTGATTTTACATTAGACATAATGCCTTTAGTAATATTATCTTCTGTTTTATCACCTTTAGAATTGGCAACAATTTCCATTCTATAATCTACACCATCACCCATTATTCCCTCCTAAAATATCAGTATTAATTTTATTCATTATTTCCATTACTTTTTCATTACTATCTTTTATATCATGTAAGCTATCACTAATAGTTGTTAATTTTTCAACCATTTTTTGTAGAAGTTCTTCACATCCCCCGCCTATATTTTCAGCCATTTTTTATCCTTTCTATCTAAAATCTAAATCTATATTTACATTATTATCAACAATTTTATATTTAAACCATCCATGAGAATCTTCAAATTCATTTAAAAAAGGCTTAAGCTTGTCAAATAAATAACTAATTGGACTATTAACTAAATTTTTACCTTCATTAAACATTCGCATAAATGTATCAAGTTTTATTTCTTGAAATTTATTTGATGGTGGTGAATATGGTTCATAATAACTACTATTTTTATACTTCTCAAATTCAATATCATCTTGTGTTTTTTGTTCTGATTCTTTATAAGGAACATCTTTCATTCTGTAATAGTCTTTATTGAAACAATATTCAATACAACAACTAGTTGGTTGTTTAGCATCATAAATTAAACCATTAGCAATTGGTACAAAATTATCACCCGTAACATTTCCAAAAATTGAATTAATAAAACCATCAAGCTCATAAGCTGAAACATTTGATATTGAAATAGGATACTTATTATTTTCAGAACCATTATCAGAACCCTCATATAAAAAAGGACGATTTAAGTCAATTAAAGTTTCACCCAAATTACCAACAAAATTTTGAAAATCCAATTCAGCTTGATTAAGAAGATTTTGAAGATAATTAAGATTTTCCTTTAAATATGGTTTTTGTTGATATTCTCTTGCTGGTAAATTATTTAATGTATTTTGGACAAAATTTCGTCTTTCAATTAACCAAGCGACAGTTTCAACATATTTCATATCTGCATTTTTTAAATAATTAATTGTTTCATCTGAAAGAGTAGTAAAATTCTTACCATCTTTTTGAACTGTAATTAATTCAATCTTCTTTTTATCAAATAACTTTGGATAGCTAGTAGGTGGAGAATGTATATCAGTAGGTACACTATGAGTACCAGGTGGCATAATATATTTTCTATTAGCAGGATCAAAATATTTTGGGTCAGTAAAAAGTGATTTAAAAGCAGGTCTTTCATTTTTTTTAATATATTCACCATTTCCCCAACCACCACTTCCATATGTGGTAGTAAGAGAATGATAACCTGCAGTTACTTGAGAATAAGCACCAGTTCCATATATATCGTAATAACTAGACATAAATTATCCTTGTATCTTACGCATAGATTCATTTTTTAATGAAACAGCAGTATTTGTACTAACAGTATTATTTGGCTTATTAGCTAAATAATTTGCACCAGTTTGAACAAGTTCTAAAACTTTATCATCTTTTTTTGATTCAGTAGAATTAATATAATTTTTAACTAAAGTAATTCCTAAATCTATTAATAAAGATTGCCACATTTTAATATTCCCCCTTTCTTAAGATTTGTGCTAATTCATTTGCTCTATTTGGAGTTTGTTTTGCCCATAAAGAATTAAGCATTTCTTTTGAAGCTTTTTCAAAATCAAAATCATTAATATATTTCAAAGTCTTTTTAAATTTTGAAAATCCCGTAAAACCTAATTGAAAACACATATTTATTAACACTTCTTGCCTAACATCATCTAAAGAATCATAAAAAGGTAATTCTAAAGATAATTTATTATGACATTCAACTATGTCGTTATTCAAAAGATATAAAGCTTCTTTTTTTGTGATACCTCTATCTTCTAAATTCCTACCTACACCAATAGTTAATTTATTTGCAGGGCAAGTATAAACCTTAGTTTGTAATCCCTCATGTTTAATTAACATTCTTTCAGTTCTATCCATTAACATCTTATCTCCTTTAATTTTTTAAGATTTGTTCTAACTGTTTTATAATCTCTTTTGATATGTTTTGAGATTTTAAAAGCATTGATATTTGTTTTTTTATTATTATTTGGTTCACTTTCTCTAATACAAATTAAATCAGAAATTGCGACTATTATCTCATGTTGAATTTTTGTAAGTGGAAGATATAAACTCATGCTATTAACCTTTTTTGGAATTGTTCAAAAGTTAAAATACTTGATGGTTCATTTTCTATTAATGCGAAAGTATGTTGTAGATTATTTGCTAAGTCTTTATTGAATTTATCAAATCCATCTTCTATAATTCCAGTTTTTTCATAGAATACTTTTGCATGGCTCATATAATCTAAGGCTTTTAATCTTGCATTATCAATAATATTTATATCTGTTTTTTCTCGTTGCTCTCTATCTGCTTCAAGTAATATTTCTGTAAGTTCATGTGAATTAAAATCCCCTCTTTTCAATTTTACAAAAGTTGAAATTATGGCTTTAAAAGCATTTTTAACATACTGTACTTCAGGTTTTTTAATATCTTTTACCTTTTGTAATTCATATCCAACATTACCCTCAAATGTTTGAATACTATCCCATACAATAGAAGTATCTGCCCTTTGAAATCTTTTTCTTAATGTTTCAGCTGATAAATATTTAAAAGTACCATTTTTTAATATTTTCATTTGTGTTATTTGTTCTTGTACTTGTGTATTATCTAGATTTTTATGAACAAATCTATTAATACAATAATTCCAAAGATTAGAGATAGATTTAAGAACATTATCAAGAGAATCTAAAAGACCATCATTACCAAGTAAATATTTAAGACTTTCTCTTCTTAATTGAAATTCTAAACGCCATACATTTTTTTTATTATCAAAATCAGGATTATTAGCCCACTTAAGAACCTCTATAAATGCTTTTTGTTTCTTTTGAGTGATTTCTACTGTTTTATTATAAACTCTTAGCATTTCGTCGCCCTTACCTACTGAAAAGCCAGTAAAACGATTACCGAAATAATATTCAGATGAAATATCATTATGAAATATTGTTTTAGTTTTTGAAAGTGTTTTTACTCTATGAAAATCAAAAGTACAAAACTCATAAC
This sequence comes from Arcobacter sp. F2176, assembly GCF_004116465.1. Lineage (NCBI taxonomy): Bacteria > Pseudomonadati > Campylobacterota > Epsilonproteobacteria > Campylobacterales > Arcobacteraceae > Arcobacter > Arcobacter sp. F2176. The sequence continues at coordinate 192,949 of NZ_PDJV01000001.1, read as the reverse complement.
CTTGTATATCTTTAGCCAAGTGAATTTCACTAACTTTTACATGATAATTTAATAAGAAGTTTTGAATAAGATTTTTAACAGATTGAATTGCTTTTATATAGCCGTATCTACAAAGAAATTCTGCTCTAAACTCTACTTTAATTAAAGGATTATTATGTTTAACTGAATGTTTTAAAAGTGATATTGAAACATCACCATTTTGAATAACTACATTAAAACCACTTTGAGCCGAAGCCATAACACGAAATTTATAACCATGAAATTCATGTGATATAAATCTTTTTTGTGTATCTGCATTTTTTATTTGCATAGCTTCAGATTTTATATCACAGAATAAAGAAACGATTTTATTATAATCTTCAAGTTCCTTTTCATCTGACAAATCAGAAGAATAGAAATGTAGCTTTAATGTATCTACTAAATCATTTAAAACTGTAATTTTTAAATTTCCTAAATGTCCCACTTAGACCCCCTTGTTAATCCAGCAAGGGGACTAACTTTTTTTTCTCTTTTTCTTTTTCGTTCTGCTCTTTTTCTGCATGAAAAATCGTAATATTTTTTGTTACCTGTTAAGACACGCTTACAACCACAAGCACAAAACCGTGACCGATCAGTCACATAAATTTTAATATCAGGATCAGTCACAATATTTTGTTGTGCTGCTAAGTCACTTTTATTTATTTGTACAGTTGTGTCACATTCTTTATAAAAATTAATCATTACTCTTTTTACTTCTTTTGCTAAAACATCACCAATAACAAAAGGTACAGCATTACCTACAAGTTTCTTTTTACCTTTTAATGTAAAAGAATCTAAATTAAAATCTTGTGGTAATCCTTGAAGCTTTAATAGTTCTTTATATGATCTATTATCTGATGCCAAAGCACAAGTATTATTTATATTTTTCATTTGACCCCTTGGAATATTTAAATAAAATTCTTTTTTACAATAAAATTGAATATGTCTTAATCTAGATGTATCAGAGTACCAACCTTGATTAATATCTATTCGTTGATGATAATAACCCTCTATATCTAAATCTGGAACACCTTTTACATTTTCTAAAAGAGCCCAGTCACAAGAACTTTCTAAAACAATTCGTTTAAACTCTTGTAACATTTCTAAAGAGTAATTTTTAGGATTTCGATTAAGTCCTGAAAAGTCTTGACATGGAGGACCACCAACAACACCACCAAATATATTTTTAATAGGTTTAAATTGTCTTATATCTTTTCCCCATTGTATATCACCTGCTGAAACAACACAAAAGCCATTATTTTGGAAAGCTTGGCCTAATAAATCTAGACCACTAAATATTGATAATGTTAAATAATTCACTATTTAAAACCTTATTTTTTATTAAGATAATTAAGATAATTTTCTAGTTGTGAGTCATCAACAGAAAAAAAAGATTCAGGATTATCAGAAGTAAAAACTCTAAAAAAACCATTATTTGATTTATCAATTAATAAAACATTCTCAAAAGAAATAAGAGTAGAACCAACTTCAAAATAATTTTTAGAATCTTTTAAAAGTTCTTTTAAATCTTTCTCAGAAAAATTATGTTTTATTTTTAACTCAAAATATGTATCAATGAGTTTTTTAAATGCTTCATAAACTTCTAATTCTTTTTTTGTCAAAATATATTCCTTTAAATAAACTAATTAAGGCAATTCAAATGATAAATGAATTTAAAAATCAAATTACCAATTTAAAACAGATAACTAAAAAGTTAACACCTGATGAATTAAAAGAGATAAAATCTGAATTAATTCTAGAAATAAATCAATCAACTGATTTAACGGAAAAAGAAAAAATTGAAATACAAAACTTTCTTTTATCGGTTTAGGGGCAAATTCAATCTTCCATTTTTACATTGATTTTCTCTTATGCAAAAACATTAGGATTTAAATTAATTGCGTCCGTTATCCTCAAACAAATTTTACTTTTGATAATTAATCGCCTAGCACATATATTCTTTAAAAAAGAATCAAAACTAGAATCAAAACTTTCAGAAAGTAAATAAAAACAATTAAATTCTACCTTTACAAGTTCGGGCAAGCCCTCACAAAATGACAAAAATAGAATTCAAAGAGACACAAAAGAAAAACATCACATATTAAAAATTCGTAGTAAAAAATAAAATGTTTCTTGTGTGCCTTTTTCAATTCTTAGTAAATAGGCAAAAGCCTAAATACTAAATTCTTGTAAATATTTTAAAAATTGGTTCTAAAACATCATTACCAAACTTATTAACTAAACCAATCCGACCCTCACAAAGGTACATTTTAAATTCTTCTAAAGAATCAAATACATCTTGTTTTACTTCTGTTTCTAATTCTAAACCCATAGTTTCAAGTTTTACGTAATATCTTGTTGGATAACGCATTGGAGAACCATCAACATTAGTTTTTGGTTGATTAGTTGATTTATCAATAATAATAGAACCCTCTTTACTAATTAATTCTTGAATTCTTGCACCTAAAACAATTTTATTTGTTTCTCTTTGTGCTTGTTTTAATTCTAACTCTTTGTTTTGTTGTGCAACTGCTTGTTGCATCATTAACTGAATTTCTGCTTCTTGCTCTTTTGTGAATGCTACTTTAGACATTTGTCTTTCCTTTTTTATTTTTGTTTTAAGGTTTTAACCCTTATATAAAAATTCAAATGAAAATTTATATAAAAATTAATACCAGGATCAGTCACAAAATTTATTATGCTGCCAAGTCACATTTTAATCCTGGTCAGTCACTAAAATTAAAAGATAAATGATTATCAATAACTTCAACTGGTTTTGGTTCTTCTATATAGAAAAAAGTATCATTTAATTTATGTGGGAAAACTTGTTTCATTTTTACTAAATTAAAGCATTGTTCAAATTCTGTATCAAGATTCATATTTAACAATTTAGTTTCAAAATTAACTTGAGTAAAAATATGAGAACAATTAAAAGAAACAAATAAATTTTCTTGATTATAAAATGCTTCAATAGCTTGTTCTTTTGTAATATGTATAAAGCCAGTTCTAAAAACATTGCTCATGTTAAAATCCAAACAATTCAAATAAAGAAGTTAAAACTTTTCTACTGTTTAAACTATCTTTATCACTATATATTTCAGTTGTTGTAACTGAACCATGTGCAAGTACATCTCTTATATTTTCTAGTGGTATACCTAAGTTTTGATATGCGACAGTTCCAACGACATGCCTAAAATCTTGACATCTAAAAGTTTTAGGAATATCTGCTTTCTTTTTGATAGTTTTAAAAAATGTATTTATTGAAGAATAAGGATTTTTAGTTTGTGGATTTATAAATAAAAAATCCTCACCATCATTTGATATAACTTTTAATTCCATCAATTCAAGTCTTAAAAAATCTGTCATTTTATGTTTTTGAGTTTTTTTAGTTTTTGACTTATGAGCGGGAATAATATATAAGTTTGAAATAAAATCAATCTCAGACCAACACAAATTTTGAGCTTCATTCCATCTTCTACCATGAATCATAAGGATCAACATTAATCTTTTTTTTCTATTATCTAAATTTGCACTATGATTAGGGGAACTATGACAATCTATATCAATAATAGTTTGATAGAATCTTATAATTTGCTCTAAAGTTAAAGTCATAGGTACATGATTATCATAGGCTTTAATATCAACATATTGTGCAGGGTTTCCAGTATTTAAATAACCCTCTTTTATACAGAATTTAAAAAATGATTGAATACTTGATTTTAAATTCTCTTGTGTTTTTCTTGCTAGAAGTTTTTTATCATCTATATCGTTTATAAACTTTTGAATATGCGAATATCTAACATCATGTATATTCATTTTTCCAAAGTGTGGTAATATCCATCTTTTAAACCTAGACTTTTTAGTTTTAAGCTCTTGTGTACTCCATTTTTTACCCTCTATATCTATATACTCAAAATATAAAACTTCAATAGAATGCTTATCATGAGTTTTTAAAATTTCTTTATTATAAACAAGTTTAGAAGAATCTTTTTTTGAAATACCTTTTTTTATAAGATTCATTTTTTTTATAGCAGTATTTAAAGAAGAACCTAAAGTAATAGTTTTTTGTTTTCTATCTTTATAATATCTACCAAAATATACTTTTTTATTAGTTTTAGGAGAAATATAATAATATATATTTGGATAACTAGTTGTATAGTTTTTAGGTCTAGTCATTTGATATCCCATTAATTTTAAATTCAAAAATTCTTAAAAGACTTCTAAATTTATAAGCTATTTCTTTTAATAATTTATTTTCATCATGTGATATATTTCCATCTTCTAAAGCTTGAAGAAAATTTGATGATAATTCACCATTAGTCGAAGTGATATTTAATAAAATATGTTCTAATGAAATATTATTGCTTTGAGTTATTGCAGAATCAAGACAAACGAAGTCATATTTTTGGCATAGATTATCTAGTATGATTTTTCTATGTTTTGTATCTAAATTATCTAATATTGAAATTAAATCTATTACTTTTAATTGTTTTAAATCATCATTTGGATTTAAGAATTTTGGTGCTTGTTTTTGCGAACAATTTAAAAACTGATGAAAGTATGTTTTATTAAATCCCAAAGAATCACAAAACTTTTCTATAGAGTAATTAATTGTGTTTAAAAATGTATTAGTCATTTAAAAACTTTACTATTGAAAGTTCATTTGACAATAGAGTTTTAGGAGAAAAATATCTTTTTCCATTGAACCAATTAATACAAATTGTTTTTTTATTTTCATATATGATTTTACATTTATAAGTATTACCTAGTAATGTCTTTACAATGCAGTAAACAAACTTTTTTGAAAATTTGTTATTTTTGTTAATTTTGTTATAATTATCAGTTATAGAGGTTTTATTTTGCATGGATAAACCTTTTTTTATATATTAGATTATGGAATTATAAAACAAAATGAATTATATGTCAAGGGAAATAATTAAAAATGAATTATTTTGATGAAGTCTTTAACAGATTAAAAGAAAAATTAAACATAAAAACAGATAAAGAAATGTACGAATATATGGGAATTATACAAGGTACATTTACCAACTGGAGAAGAAGAGAAAAAATTCCATATAAAGAAATAAATTCAATTTGTATTATTGAAAAATTAGATTTAAATTATATTTTAAATGGAGAAAAATCAGAAAAATTAATAAAAAACATTAATTTTAAAGAAGAAAACCACAAAATAATAGAAGAAGCAGATAATAAAATGAATGAAATTTTTTATCATATATTAAATGCTGAAAGATTAAAAATAAAGGAATAGATTGAAACCTTATAGACCATATTTAACAATACTATATTTAAGTGCATTTTCAGGAATGACTTATATGAGTATAAGAGAAAATGACACATCTATGATGATAATCATAGGAATAATGTATTTTATTTTATGGCTATATTGTTTTATAACTAATTTACTAACAGACTATGTAAAAGAATCTAATAAAATAGTTTGGACTATATCATTAATATTTTTACCACCTACTGCAATATTATTTGATGATATAAAAAGTACATTGAAAATAGAGAAAAAAGAAGAAGAAAAAGAAATTAATTATAATGAAAAGGTTATAAATATATGAAGATAATAATTACTTCAATAATAACAGCAAATATATTATTTAGTTCATCATTAGAAAACTCTTTAATTAATACAGATTTTAAACAAGTAGAAACTAAAAAAATAAAATACTATGTTGTAAGAGAAGAAAGAAGAACAAGAGCAAAAATAGAAACACAAAAAATTGATGAAGATACTATAGTAAAAGGAAGTGCTTTATCAAATAATTTAACTAACTTAGAAACAAGACAAAATAAAATAGATGCACAGCTAAACGAAGAACAAAAAAATAAAAAATATTTAAAACAAAACATAAATGAAATAATTGTATTAAAACATTTAACAATTCCTGAATTGTACAAGGAACATGGATTAAGAGAAAAAATAATAGTAGCTTTTAAAATAGATAAAAATAAAAATATAAGTGAAATAAAATACGAAAAAAAATCAAAATATCCCGAAATAAATAGAAATATAAAAAAAGCAATAATTGATTCAAGATTTGATTTAATTACAAATAATAAAGAAAAAATAACCCTATTCTACGACTTCCAAATATAAATAAATTTGAAAATACCCGTTTTCAATACAGGTAAGTCACAATCAATAAAAACAAATAAATCAATCACAAAACTTATTAAGCAGCTCTGTCACAAATAGATAATTTTTACCTCTTAAAATACCACTTAATGAGTAAAATTATTAAGTTTAAATTAAGTAATAAACAACGATAAAACCTTTATATTTTAAAACCAATAGCGTACTCATAACCCGAAGGTCGTAGGTTCAAATCCTGCTTCCGCAACCAATTATTACTAAAAAAAACTTCTTATTAACTCTTTATTAATTAAAATGTATTATCATCTAAATAAAATATAAAAGAGTATTTAAATGAAAAAAATTGAACAAATTATTCCAACACTTAAACTTATTTATTTTGACTATGATTATAAAAAAAACATTTTTTTAAATGAAGTAGATTATATTAATGAGAATATAAAAAAAGAATTTTTTAAAATTACTTATGTACTTTCAAAAAATAATATAAGATTTGATATTCTCGAAAATAATAATATGATAGTAATTAATAAAAGGTTTTCTATTTTTGATAGAATTAAAAATAAAATAAAAAATAAAATAGAAGATTATAATAATTCAAAAGAAAATATCTATCTATTGAATAATCAAAAGAGAAAATGGGCAAAAAACATTCCTTTATTTGAAATAAAATATTTAAAAAAAGATATAAATCTTACAAAATTTGATGCTTTAGTATTTAGCTCAAAACATGGTGTTATGGGTATTGATAATGTTAATAGTGATTGGAAAAATATCCCTTCTTATGTTATTGGAAAAGAAAGTGCAAAAAAAGTTAAAGAATTAGGTGGATATATTAGTTTAATTGCGAATAAGAGCAATACTTATGAATTTACAAACGAATTGATATATGAATTAAAAAATAAAAAAGTTTTATATATAAGAGGCAATAAAATTACATCAAATATATCAGATGATTTAAATAAAAATGGCATTTTATCAGAAGAAGTGATTATTTATGAAAACAATTATGTAGAACCTTTGATTAAAGAGATTTTGCCAAAAAATTCAAAGATAATATTTTCCTCACCTTCTACTGTAGAATACTTTTTTAAAACCTTTAAATGGCATCATAGCTTTAAGGCAATATCAATTGGAGAAACAACTTTAAAGTATTTTCCTTCTAATATTAAACCAATACTTTCAGAAAAGACTTCGATAAGTTCTTGTATAAAAAAAGCAATACTTTTATAAAATTATTTGAATAGGACAAAATAATATGAAAAAAATATATATTGCTGGATTTGATGTTTTTAAACAAGAATCTATACAAATAGGAGAAAACTACTCTAGCCTTTGTAAAGAGTATGGATATGAAGGATTGTATCCTTTAGATAATGTTGTTGATTTTAATCAAAATAAACAAAAGATAGCACAAGATATTTATAAAGCAAATGTTGAATTAATACATCAATCAGATATTGTTATTGCAAACTTGAATCAATTCCGTGGCAAAGAGGCTGATTCTGGCACAATTTGGGAGTGTGGATATGCAAAGGCTATAGGGAAAGATGTTTATGGCTATATGGAAAACAATCAAAGTTATTTAGATAGCTTTAAAGATGAGGAAAAGAAACTTCTTAATAATGTATATGTTGATAATGCCAATATGATTATTGAAGATTTTGATTATTCTATAAATTTAATGATTGCCTGTAGTGTTAAACAGATTATATCTGGAAATTTCGAAGATGTTTTAAAGTTTATAAATAATAAATAAATATATTTTATTCTTAATAGTTTCATAATAATTATTATTAAAGCATAAATTAATTTAAATTTTATAATAATATATTATTTAAATTAAGGAGAATAAATGAAAATTATTTTGGTACTAGTGCTGTTTTGTTTGGCTTTATTTGCAATTGACATGAATAAAGCTTCTGTTGAGGAATTAAAAACACTAAATGGAATTGGAGCTAAAAAAGCTGAAGCAATCGTTCAATACAGAACTGAACATAAGTGTTTTAAAAACAAAGAAGATCTTTTAAATGTAAAAGGTATAGGGAAAGGACTCTTGCAAAAAAATGAAGGTAAAATCTCATTTTCTACTTGTAAATAATAAAATAGAGTGAATTTTCACTCTATTTCTAAAAAATCACTCATACTTTCTTAAAAAAAGATTAGTTTGTTAATCTTCTGTTAACTAATGGATAATAAAATAATATAATAACAAATTTAAATAAAGTAATAACATGAAAGATATAAAAACACAAATCGATTCACTTAACTTAGCCTACTATGAATTTGACAATGAAAATAAGGTTTTAAAATTTGATTATGATAATGAATACGAATTAGCTAAAAGAGAATTAATAAAAATAACTTACACTTTAACAAAAAATAATATCAAGTTTGATTTTTTACCAAATAAATATATTGTTTTATATAAAAAATTTACTCTACTTCAAAAAATGTCTTTAAATATTTTATTTAAAATAAATAAAGACTATAAAATTTATTTACCATACTTTTAATAGTAAAACAACAAAGTAAACTAACTACTTTGTTGCATCATGAATAGCTTCTTTTGTCGCATCATAGGCATCAGAAGTGTCTTTTTTAACACCATTCCATGTAGCACATCCACTTAATACAACAATAAATGTTACCAATGTGATAAGAGCTAAAAATTTTTTCATTTGTAATCCTTATATTGTAATCTCTTTAATATCTGCGATATTTCTAAAAGCCTGATAAACAAGTCCTATTAGATTTTTTCTATTTGTTTTTATGTTTTCATTTTCATGATTTACAAAAACATTATCGAAAAATTTATCTAATTTTGGCTTTAAAGAAAATAGGGCATCAAGTTCTTCTTCATAAGAATTATATTTTTTATTTATTAACAGAGTATAAGTTTCATATAAATTTTTTTCTTCTTCTTGTTCAAATAAAGATTCATCAACACTTAATAAACTATTTATATTAATATCTTTAATGATATTTGCTACTCTTTTAAAAGTCGTTGATGATTCTTTAAAGTCATCGCTTAATACTATTGGATTAAGAGCACAAATTTTTTGAGAAATTTTATAAATATCCCCTTCTCTACTCCCTAATACTGCTTTTATTACAGATGGGTTTACATCAAATATTTTAAATAATCTTTCATTGAAAAATTCAATTAATTTTTCTTTTTTTAATCCATTGTAAGTATCTAATAAATTATCAATTATATTTGAAAGATTTACTTCAACTTTGTGTTCCATAGCAATTTTTACAATACCAGCTGCTGCTCGTCTTAATCCAAATGGATCTTTTGAACCAGTTGGAATCTTACCAACGCTAAAAAGTCCCATAAGGTTATCAAGTTTATAAGACAAGGCAACTATTGCAGAGAATTTATTTGAAGGTAAATCTGAGTCTTCACCATCAGGTAAATATTGTTCTTTTAAAGCTGTAAAAACTAACTCATCTTCTCCTGCAGCTTTTGCATAGTAATATCCCATAAGTCCTTGTAATTCAGTAAACTCATAAACCATTTCAGACATCAAATCAGCTTTTGAAAGCATCACTGCTTTAGTTAATAACTCTTTTTCTTTTACTTCAAATATTTGGGCTAAATATGAAGCTATTTTTACTTCTCTTTCACATTTTTCATACATAGAACCTAGTCCATCTACGAAAACTAGATTTTTCAAACCTTCATTTGATAATCCATTATTTAAATCATTTTTATAAAAGAACATAGCATCTGATAATCTTGGTCTTAAAACTTTTTCATTTCCAGCAACTATAAAAGAGAAATCTTCTGTTTTAGAGTTTGATACAACAATAAAGTTATTTGATAGTTTTCCATCTTTATAAACTGCAAAGTATCTTTGGTGTTCTTTCATTGAAGTTACAATTACTTCTTCTGGTAACTCTAAAAACTCTTCATCAAAACTACCCAATAGAGCTGTTGGATATTCTGTTATTGCAACAATCTCTTCTAATAATTCAGGATCTATATCTATTTTTAGATTGTTTTGTGATTCTATATCTTTCATTTGATTTAATATAATCTTTTTTCTATCTTCTGGATATAAAATTACTCCATTTTTATCTAACTTACAAAAGTAATCTCCTGCAAAATCAAAGCTAAATGCTTCATAAGAGACCATTCTATGAGCGAAAGATTTATTTGAACTTTTTACACCATAAATTTCACCCTCAACTATTTCTTCCCCTAACATCATTATTAGACTTCGTATAGGTCTTATAAAACTATCCGTTCTACTAGCCCATCTCATAGATTTTCCAAAATCAAGTGCATTAATAAATTCATTTATCATTTCATTTAATAAATCTTTTGAATCTTTTCCTTTCTCTTCTTTTTTAAAGTATAAAACTTCATCTTTTCCATTATTAATTGTTTTAATATCATCTACTTCTATTCCACATTTTTTTGCAAAACCAATTGCTGCACCTGTTGGTTTTCCATCTTTATAAGCAATTGCAATAGGAGCTCCGTATTGTTCAACAGTTGTATCTTCTTGCGTTAAATTAAATTCTCTATGCCAAAGAACCAACCTTCTTGGAGTATAAAAAAAGTCAAAATCAGTTGATAGTTTAAATTTTTCTAAAATATCACTCCATTTTTTTTCAATATTTGGTAACTCTTTTAAAAATGGTATAGCAGGTAGTTCTTCAACACCTATTTCAATTAATAATGGTTTATTCATTTTTCTCTTTTTCCCTTTTCTCGATTTCTTCTAATTTTTTTGTATGTTTTGCAATTTGTTGTTTATTGAAGCCTCTAATAAATCCAAAAACTATTATTACAAAAGCTATAATAACTATTATATCAAGTATATCTTTCATGTTTATCCTAACAAATTTTTATATATTGCACCATCAATTTTATTCATGGCTACTATTTCAAGTTCATCATTAGATTCAATTATTGTTAATATTTTAGAATCAAACATATAATTTTCAGCAATATCTTGAATAGTTTTATCTAGAGGTTTATTACATATAATATACTTAGCATGTAAAGCATTTGCATAAAGTGCTTCTTTTAATGTATGAACAATAACTCCTGTAAACAAGTTATTTTCATAAGAATATTTTAGATAATTTTCATTAAAATCAAATAAAATAGTAGAATTTGCTTTTGTATTTGTTATATTTTCAAGTTTATTTATAAATGAAGTCTCTTCATATGGTACTAAAGCATCGCCAAGTATTATCATTGTAGACACTCCTTTGAACAGTAGTATTTCCCATTACTTAATATGGCTTCTTTTTTTGAGACATAAGTTTTGCAAGTGGGACACTCTTCCATTATATCTGAGATAGATTCTTCTCTTTTTGTCTTTTTATTGCCGATTTCACTCTCTCTTCTTTTTTTAAAAAATAGAATATAAACAATAAATAAAATAATAAGTACTGCTAATGCTTTAAATACCATTACTTGTTTCCTTTATTTATATATAAGTAATTTCTTTTTTCATCTTTTTTGATTATTTCATAGTTATGTATTTTTGCTTCTTCAAGTTCTGATTCAAGCATACTACCTTTATAAAATAAATAAGATGTATTTTCACTTGAAATATCTTTTGTTAAGTCTAATAATAAAGAAGTATTCGTAACTGCTCTTGAAGTGATTAAATCAACTTTAATATCTTTTACATACTCTACTCTATTGCATAATATCTCTACATTATCCAATTTTAGTGAGTTTTTAATAAAATTTAAAAAAGCAACTCTTTTTGCTCTAGGTTCTATTAAATAAAATTTAATATTAGGTCTTGCCATTGCTAAAATAAGCCCAGGATAACCAGCTCCTGTTCCTATATCTGCAACAGTTTTATACTCTTTTATAAATTTTAAAACATAAATAGAATCATATATATTCTTTTCTATTTTCTCATCTTCTAATTCAGCTGAAAGATTATGTACTTTGCCCCAATGCTGTAAAGTCTTTTTAAACTCTTCACATTTTGGTAAAAAATCTTCTTCTAAATTTAACTCTTTTAAATTATTTATTTTCACTATAGCAAATGCCCCATTTCTTCTTTTTTGACTTTTAAATAGCCTTTATTATTCTCATTTTCTCCCACAACTACGGGAATTCTTTTTACAATTTCTATATTAGCTAAACTTTCAATTTTATGCGGATTATTTGTTATTAAATTTATTTTTTTGATATTAAATTTATTTAAAATATATTCTACTATTTCATAAGTTCTTTCATCAGCTTGAAAACCTAATTGATGATTTGCTTCGATTGTATTAAATCCTTTATCTTGTAGGGCATAAGCATTTACTTTATTAAGTAAACCTATATTTCTTCCTTCTTGTCTTAAGTATATAACCATACCACTATTTTTATTTATATAATCTAATGAGAAATTTAATTGGGCTTGGCAATCACACTTTAATGAGCCAATTGCATCTCCTGTTAAGCATTCTGAATGTACTCTTACATTTACAACATCACCTAAATTTTTTGAAAAAATTACTAAATGTTCTTTGTGATGTTCTTTAAAAGATTGTATTTGAAAATTACCATGTGTTGTTGGTAAATTTGCAATATTTGATTCTTCTATATTCATATCTTTTTAAACCTTAAACTGTTAAAATGGTGCAGATTATATCTAAAAGAGGTAAATAGAATGTTTAAAAGATTAAGAAGATTAAGAATTAATGAAAATTTAAGAGCACTAGTGCAAGAAACAAACCTAAGCCCAAATGATTTTATATATCCACTATTTGTAGTTGAAGGAAATGGTATTAAAACTGAAGTTGCATCTATGCCAGGTGTTTTTCAAATGAGTATTGATGAGATTTTAAAAGAGTGTGAATATATTCAAAGTATAGGTTTAAATTCAATTATTTTATTTGGTATTCCAGATGTTAAAGACTCTGTAGGAAGTGAATGTTTGTGTGATGAAAGTATAATAGCAAGAACAATAAGAGCTGTAAAAGAGAAGTTCCCTACTATGTTTGTATCTACTGATTTGTGTTTTTGTGAATATACAGACCATGGACATTGTGGAATACTTGACCCAAAAACTCAAACAGTTGATAATGATAAAACATTAGAAATATCTGCCCAACAAGCTCTTGTTCATGCACGTGCTGGTGCTGATATGATAGCTCCTAGTGGAATGATGGATGGTATTATTGAAACTTTAAGAACTGCTTTAGATGAAAATGGATTTACTGATTTACCCATCATGGCATATTCTACTAAATTTGCAAGTGCTTATTATGGTCCATTTAGAGATGTTGCTGATTCAACTCCATCTTTTGGTGATAGAAGATCTTATCAAATGAATCCAGCAAATAGAAGAGAAGCTATTGAAGAATCAATTCAAGATGAAAATCAAGGTGCAGATATACTTATGGTAAAACCAGCATTAGCATATTTGGATATTGTAAGAGATATTAGAAATAGTTCAAATCTACCATTAGCAGTTTATAATGTAAGTGGAGAATATGCCTTACTTAAAAATGCAGGAATTGCTGGGTTAATTGATTATGAAAGAACTATGATGGAAACTTTAGTGTCTTTTAAAAGAGCGGGTGCTGATATTATTATTTCATATCATGCAAAAGAAGCTTGTGAGCTTTTAAATAGAAAATAAAATGAGCCAAACTTATCAAGAGGCAATTGAAAATTCAAATATAGTATCAAAAACTGATATTAATGGAATAATAACTTTTGTCAATGATGAGTTTTGCAAAATTTCTGGATATAAATATGAAGAATTAATTGGTTCAAATCATAATATTGTAAGACATCCCGATATCCCAAAGAGTAACTTTACTCTACTTTGGGATACTATTTTAAATAAAAAACCATACAAAGCTACAGTTAAAAATCTCACAAAAGATGGGAAAACTGTTTATTTAAATACTACGATTACTCCTATTTTAGATGAAAATGATAAAATAAAAGAGTTTATTGCTATAAGATATGATGTAACAGAAGAAGTTGAATTAAAAAAAAGATTAGAAAAAAAAGAAATAGAGTTAGAAGAATTAAATAAAGATTTAGAAAATAGAGTTTTTTATAAAACAAAAGAGTTAAAAGAATTAAATAAAACTTTGGAACATAGAGTAAAAGAAGAAATTATAAAGAATGAAGAGAAACAAAAACTTCTATTTCTACAATCAAGAATGGCAAGTTTAGGTCAAATGTTAGGAAATATTGCTCACCAATGGAGACAACCTTTAACTGAGCTTAATCTTACACTTTTTAATATGAAAAAGTTCTTTAATACAAATGAAAAAGAGAAACTAGATGAGCTTTATATTGAGAGCAAAAATTTGATATCTAGTATGTCTTCTACAATAGATGATTTTTCAAACTTTTTTAATCCACAAAAAGATAAAAAAAGTTTTGAGATAAAAAAAGCAGTTGATGAAGCTATTTTAATTTTAAAGAAAGTTATAAAAGATATAAACTTAAATATAGATGTACCATTAAATTATCAAGTTCTAGGTGTATTAAATGAACTTACTCAAGTGATTATTAATCTAATTCAAAACTCAAAAGATGCCTTTATACTTAACCATACAGATAAAAAAATCATACAAATAAAGTTAAGTGAAGAAAAATTTTTAGGCAAAAAATATGCAAAGCTAGAAATAATAGATAATGCAGGTGGAATTAGTAAAGATAACTTAGATAAAATATTTGACCCTTATTTTACAACAAAACATAAAAGTCAAGGTACAGGATTGGGATTGTTTATGTCAAAAATGATTATTGAAAAAAGTTTAGAAGGTGAGCTAATTCATAAAAACTTTGAAAATGGTTCTAATTTTACAATTTTTATCCCCTTAAATAATTAGGAAGAATATGAAAGATAAGTTATTAAAATATTTAAAAATACTAATAGTTGAAGATGAAAAAAGATTAGCTCAACTTTTAAAAGATGCTATAAATGATTATTTTTTCTCTGTAATTATTGCTAAAGATGGTAAAGAAGGTTTAAAAAAGTTTAAATCATTTAAGCCTGATATTATAATAACTGATATTATGATGCCACTTTGTGATGGTTTGGAAATGACACAAAAAATAAAAGAGTTTGATGAATCAATTCCTATTATTGTATTAAGTGCTCATTCTGATAAAGACAAGTTATTAAAAGCTATTGATATAGGAATAAATAAATATTTTATTAAACCTTTTGATCCAGAAGAACTTATCGAGCATATTAGGAAAATAGCACCTAAGATAAATAAACAAAAAAGAGTACGATTAAAAGAGAATTTTACCTTTGATAATAATACTATGACTTTGTATGAAAATGGAAAAATTGTAAATATTACAAAGCGAGAAAAGGATTTTCTATATTTATTAATCAAGAATCAAAATACTATTGTAAGTCCTGAAGAAATCAAATCTACACTTTGGAGTGATGAAGTAAGTGATGAGAGACTTAGAACTTTTATAAAAAGATTAAGATTAAAAATGTCTAAAGATATTATTGAAAATGTCTTAGGTCAAGGATATTTAATTTCTCCATTGAATAGTTAAACTATTTTGTATAAGTTCTTCTTTATTTATATCTCTTTGTTTTTGAATATTTCCAATATTTGAACTAGTTTGTAAAAAATTTTGTAAATAGTATGTATTTTGATATCCCAAATTAGTAAGTATATTTATCATATTGTTTAGATCATTTTCATCTAACAAGCTTGAATTAACTGTAGTTCTAAGTTCAAAAGTGAAATTAATAGTTATTAAATATTTTATTATATTAATAAACTTAGTGTATGCATTTATGCCTGTTATTGTTTTGTATTTATATTTTGGTGCTTTAAAATCAATTGCCATATAATCTATAAGTTTTTCTTTTGTGAGTTTTTCTATTAATGTAAAATTTGTGCCATTTGTATCTAATTTTATTTTAAATCCTAATTCTTTTATTTTTTTGCAAAAATCACTTAAATCATAAAGTGTAGCTTCTCCTCCTGATAAAACAACAGCATCAAGCATCCCTACTCTATTTTTCAAAAAAGTTAAAATATCATTTAAAGTGTAATTACCATTTTTAGAAAATACAATATCATCATTATAACAATACTGACATCTCATATTACACCCTTTAAACCAGATTACACAAGATAAATATCCTGTGTAATCTGTAGTTGTAAATTTTGTAAAATCATAAACAATTTTTTGATTCAACAAATTTGAGTCTTTCTTTATGTTCACCTTTTTTACCTATATTAAAGCTTTCAACTGGTCTATGATAACCCATAACTCTAGTATAAACTATACATTTTGTTCTTTTTTCACTATTTTTTTTAAGCAATTCTTGATAATTCATCTTTAATCTCCTGTTTTAAAATTTCTTCATCACATTTTGGACAAAATTCATGTTCTCCACTTATATAACCATGTTTTTCACAAATAGAGAATAAGGGAGTAACTGTTATATACGGAAGCCTAAAGTTTGTAAGTACATTTTTTACAAATTTTCTACAAGCTTCAACAGATGAAATTTTTTCATTCATGTATAAGTGTAAAACTGTTCCACCTGTATATTTACATTGAAGGTCATCTTGTAGAGTTAATGCTTCAAAAGGGTCATCAGTATAATTTGCTGGAAGTTGAGAAGAGTTTGTATAGTAGATATTTTTATCAAATCCAGCTTGAATGATATCTTTAAATCTTTTTTTATCTTCTTTTGCAAATCTATAAGTTGTACCCTCAGCTGGTGTTGCTTCAAGATTATATAGATTACCAGTCTCTTCTTGATATTGAATCATTTTATCTCTCATAAAATCTAATATTTGGATACAAAAATCATTTCCAATATCTGAAGACATATCAACTTTATTAGAAAAATAGTTTTTTAACATTTCATTCATACCATTTACACCAATAGTTGAAAAGTGATTATTAAATCCTTTTAGATACCTTTTTGTATATGGGAAAAGACCCCTTTCATACATATCTTGAATAAAAACTCTTTTTTTCTCTAATGTAGATTTTGCTAAGTCCATTAACTCTTCTAGTTTTTTAAGTAGACTATTTATATCTCCTTTATACAAGTATCCCAGCCTAGCCATATTGATAGTAACGACACCAATACTTCCTGTCATTTCAGCACTTCCAAATAAACCACCTCCTCTTTTAAGAAGTTCTCTTAAGTCAAGTTGTAATCTACAACACATACTTCTAACATGACCTGGTTTATAAGCTTTTTCATTTGGAATTAAATTTCCATTTTCATCTTTGACATATTGGCTACCCACAAAGTTTTGAAAATATGAACTTCCAATCTTTGCTGTATTTTCAAATAATAAATCTGTATTTTCACCATACCAATCAAAATCTTCAGTGATATTAACTGTAGGAATAGGAAAAGTAAAAGGTTGACCTGTTTTATCCCCTTCTGTCATTATTTCATAATAGGCTTTATTTATAAGATTCATCTCATTTTGAAAATCTTTGTAGGTTAACTCTTCAAATGAGGTATAACCTTTAATTCTTAGTTTTTTTAAAAGAATTTCATCTTCAAAGTCTTTAAAAAGATGTTTCTGATTTCGTGTTGGAATTTGATCTTTTAAATCATTTGGAACAGTCCAATCAATAGTGACATTTGTAAAAGGGCTTTGTCCCCAACGCGCTGGAACATTTAGATTATAAATAAAACTTCGAATAGCTTTTTTTATCTCTTTATATTCTAAGTTATCTTTAAATACATAAGGAGCTAAATAAGTATCAAAGCTACTAAAAGCTTGAGCTCCTGCCCACTCACTTTGTAATATTCCTAAGAAATTTGCCATTTGTCCTAAAGCTTCTCTAAAATGATTTGGAGCAGTGCTTTCTACTCTTCCTCTAACCTGATTAAATCCTTCATCAAGTAAAATTCTTAAACTCCAACCTGCACAATATCCACTTAAACAATCCAAATCATGGATATGATAATCAGCATTTCTATGTGCATATCCCTCTTTTTTAGAGTATATTTTATCAAGCCAATAATTTGCAATTATTTTACCTGCACTATTATTTATAAGACCAGCATGTGAATATCCAGTATTAGAATTAGCATTTACTCTCCAATCACTTTTTAAAATATACTCTTCCACAGTTTGTGTTGAGTTTATAAAAGTTGTATCTTCACTTAATCCTAAAACATGCTCTCTTTGAAGTTTATGAGTATGTCTATATACCATAAATGACTTCATTACTTCATAATAATTAAAATTATAAAGTTCTTTTTCTATAATATCTTGAATATCTTCTACAAATAATTCTTCAATTAATCCTAATTTATTAACAACATTAAAAAATACTCTTTCATCATAATTTACTTGTACACTTTTAAATGCCTTTTTAATTGCATCTTTTATTTTATAAGATTGGTATTCCTCTTTTTCTTTATCCCTTTTGAATATATATTTATCCATTTTCTTCCCTTAAATCTAATAAGCAAAGTTTAAGTAATATTGTCTTAATTTGTCATTACTTAAAAAGTCACTAAAGTGTCATTTTAAGGTCTTTTCACAAGAAATTTATTTATATTTTTTAAGTAAACTATATTAATAATTAAGTTTAAAATAAAGCCAATTCTAATATAATATTTGCTTTTATAAAAACAAGGGATTAGAATGAGACATTTCTTAACAATTGCAGATTTTAGTAAAGAAGAATTATTAGAAATTCTAGAACTATCAAAGCAAATAAAAGCTGAAACAAAACAAAGAAATTTTAAAGAGTATTTACCTAAACAAGTACTTGGAATGATTTTTGAAAAAAGTTCAACAAGAACAAGAGTATCTTTTGAGACAGGTATTTATCAATTAGGTGGGATAGGACTATTCTTATCATCAAATGATATACAACTAGGACGAGGTGAACCAATGAGTGATACTTCACGAGTTATTTCAAGAATGGTTGATATGGTGATGATTAGAACCTTTGAACACTCAAAGCTTGAAGAGTTTACAAAATATTCAAAAGTACCTGTTATAAATGGACTAACTGATGATTTTCATCCAGTACAACTTATGGCTGATTATATGACAATTATGGAAGAAGGCAAAGATAAAGATTTGATTGCTGCATATGTTGGAGATGGAAATAATTTAGCCCATTCATGGCTTATGTTAGCATCAAAACTTGGATTTGAACTTAGAATTGCTACTCCTAAAGGTTATGAAGTTAAACAAGAGATTTTAAATAAAGCTTTAGAATTTGCAAAAGAATCAGGTGCAAAAATAATAATTGGAAATGATCCAATTGAAGCTATAAAAGATGCAACTGTTGTTACAACTGATACTTGGGTATCAATGGGACAAGAAGATGAAAAAGAAAAAAGAGTAAAAGATTTTGAAGGTTATATTGTAGATACAAAGCTTATGTCTTATGCAACTAATGATGCTATTTTCTTACACTGTTTACCTGCATATAGAGAATATGAAGTATCTGAAGAGGTATTTGAAGGACCTCAAAGTAAAGTATTTGAAGAAGCTGAAAATAGACTACATGCACAAAAAGGTGTTATGGTTTGGTTAGATGGAAAAAGAAATGATTGATTTTAAAAAATTCGAAAAATACTCAAAGCCAGGACCTAGATATACTTCATATCCAACAGCTCCTGAGTTTACAGAAGAATTTTCACAAGATGATTTAATAGATATTTTTTCAAAACAAGATTCATCAAGAAATCTTTCATTGTATCTTCATCTTCCATTTTGTAGAAGTGCCTGTTATTTCTGTGGATGTAATGTTATTTTCACATCTAAAGAAGATAAAAAAGTAAGATATTTAAAGTACTTGCAAAAAGAGTTAAAACTACTAGAAAAGAAGTTAGATACCTCAAGATTAGTGACTCAAATGCACTTTGGTGGAGGAACACCAACATATTTTTCTCCTGAACAATTAGATGAAGTTTTTACTATGATAAAAAGAAGTTTTCCAAACTTTAGTAGTGATGCTGAAATCTCATGTGAAGTGGATCCAAGATATTTTACAAAAGAGCACATGGATGTTCTTAAAAAAGGTGGCTGTAATAGACTTAGTTTTGGAGTTCAAGATTTAGATGAAGAAGTTCAAAAAACAATTCATAGAATCCAACCATATGAAACAACTCAAAATGTTGTGAATATAGCTAGGGAAGCTGGAATCAAATCTATAAATATAGATTTGATTTATGGTTTACCACATCAAAATAGAGAAACATTTAATGAAACACTTCGTAAAATAGTAAAACTTGATGCAGATAGATTTGCAGTATTTAATTATGCACATGTTCCTTGGCTTATGAAGACTATGAGGAAGTTTGATGAAACTACTTTTGCTCCACCTAGTGAAAAACTACTTATTTTAAAAGATACTATTGATTTTTTTACTAGTAATGGTTATAAAATGGTAGGTATGGATCATTTTGCAAAAGAAAATGATGAACTTTTTAAAGCAATTGAAAAAGGGGAATTACATCGAAATTTTCAAGGTTACACTACTAAAGGTGGAGCTGATTTAATAGGTATTGGTGTTACATCAATTGGTGATGGGGTTGATTATTATGCACAAAATTATAAAGATTTAAAACAGTATGAAGAGGCTTTAGATAATGGTAAACTACCTACATTTAAAGGTTATAAATTAAGTGCAGATGACCAACTAAGACAATTCGTAATTATGGAACTTATGAGTAATTTCTCTTTAAATATTAAAAGAGTTGAAGAGAAGTTCCATATTGATTTTTTTGAATACTTCAAAGAAGATGTGGATGCTTTAGATGAGTTTATTGAAGCTGAACTAATGACATTAGATAAAGAGTTTATAAAAGTAAATCCAACAGGTGCAATGCTAATAAGAAATATTTGTATGCCTTTTGATGCTTATTTGAAAAAAATTCCTGAAAATAAAAGAAGGTTTAGTAAAACTATATAATGAAAGAAATTAATAAATTTGATTATACAAGCATTAGCGATGATTGTGTTAAATGTGGAAAATGTAAACCTGTATGTACAATATTTAATATAAATCAAGATGAAGCAACAAGTCCAAGAGGATTTATTGATTTATTAGGTGCATATGAGAGAGATGAATTAGAGTTAGATAAAACAGCAAAAGATATATTCGAAAGCTGTTTTTTATGTACAAACTGTGTTGAAGTTTGTCCAAATGACTTACCAACAGATATGATTATTGAGCAAGTTCGTTCTGATATTGCAAAAAAATATGGAATAGCTTGGTATAAAAGAGCTTTTTTCTTTTTGTTAAGACATAGAAAGATTATGGACTTTATGTCTAAACTTGGATGGATGTTTCAAACATGTGCTATAAAAATAGAAGAAAAAAGTAGTTCAGCTGTTCCTAGATTTTCTTTACCAATTGTAAAAAAAGATAGAGCCTTACCTTATGCAGATAAAAGAACATTTTTAAATAAATATCCGGAAAATATACCTGCAAATGTTGTAAATAAAGATACTAATATCAAAAATAGAGTTGCTATTTTTATTGGTTGTATGGGAAATTATAGTTATACAAATATTGGTGATAGTTTAGTTGATATTTTAAAAAAATTAGAAATAGATATTTTTATTCCTAAAAAACAATTATGCTGTGGTGCACCTGCATATTTTACAGGTGATTTTGATACTGTTGATTATTTAGTTAAAAAAAATATAGAGTATTTTGAAACATGGATTGATGATGTTGATGCCATAATTATTCCTGAAGCTACCTGTAGTGCTATGATTAATCAAGATTGGGAACACTATTTACATAATCAACCCCAGTGGAAAGCAAGAGCTGTAAAACTATCTAAAAAAGTGTTTATGGCTACAAAATGGCTTGAGAATAATACAAAATTAAAAGAAGTACTAGCAAACTCTGGTAAAAAAATTGATGATGTGGTAACTTATCATGATCCCTGTCATGCTAAAAAGATGCAAAATGTTTGGAAAGAGCCAAGAGATTTATTAAAACAAAATTATATTTTAACAGAAATGAGTGATTCAAATAGATGTTGTGGTTTTGGAGGAGTTACTATGCAAACTGAAAAATATGACTTCGCAAAAGCAGCAGGTGCACCAAAAGCTGCAATGATAAAAGAGACTAAAGCTCAAGTTGTAAGTGCAGAATGTAGTGCCTGTAGAATGCAAATTACAAATTCTTTGTATCAAGCAGATGTTGATGTTGTATTTAAAAATCCAATTGAATTGATAGCTGAGGCATTAGATTAATGGAGTTTTGGCAAAATATTTATTCTCAGTTTAACCCAATAGCATTTCATTTAGGTCCTGTTTCAGTTCATTGGTATGGGATTATGTATGCGCTTGCATTATTAAGTGCAATTTATGTTGCTAAATGGTTTATAAACTATGACAAAATAAATATCAAACAAGAGATTTTCGATTCATATATTTGGTGGGCAGAGATCGGAGTAATTTTGGGTGCAAGAATAGGATATGTCTTATTTTATGATACACATACTAAATATTATTTAACTCATCCATGGCAAATATTTAATCCTTTTGTTGATGGAACATATGTTGGAATTTCAGGAATGAGTTATCATGGAGCTTTTATTGGTTTTTTAATTGCTTCTCTTCTTTTTTGTAAAAAAAATAAAATCTCTTTTTGGTTTATAACTGATATTGCAGTTCTAGGAATTAGTTTTGGATATATATTTGGTAGATTTGGAAACTTCTTTAATCAAGAGCTTGTAGGAAGAGTTACAGACTTACCTTGGGGAATATATGTCGATGGTGTTTTAAGACATCCTTCTCAAATATATGAAGCATTCCTTGAAGGTTTGGTTATCTTTTTAATATTAGTGTATTTTAGAAATAGGAAAAAATTTGATGGACAATTAGCTATTATTTATGCATTGTGTTATTCAACTGCTAGAATAACTGCTGAGTTTTTTAGACAACCAGATGTTCAATTAGGATTTTTATATGGTGGATGGCTTACAATGGGTATGCTACAATCATTTTGTATATTAATTGTAGCAGTTTTAATTTTATTTATTATGAAAAAGAAATTATCATAATTTTTAGATTATTTAAGATTTAAATGCTGATATTTTGTAGTTAATTAGAAACTTCTTTATTCTTTTAATCTAGTCAGTTGGTGAAACCATGTTCTATAGCTAATTCATCAATTTTATTCTTTAATAAATCTAATCGCCAACCATGTCTATCAGCGAAGTTTTCTATTTCTGCTTCTCTTTGTTCAGGATCACAAAACACAAATATTCTTTTTAAGAATGGTTTTGGAACTTGTATTGCTATTAGTTGAAAATAATTCTCTTTACAACTTCTTGAACAAAATGCTTTGCTCATAGCAATCTTTTTTTTACAGAACGGACAGTGTGACATTAATTACCTTTCGGGATTATTTTATAATATTTTGCATTTGTAATATCTTGTAGATATTTAGGTTCAACTTCATGTAAAGCAATAATTTCTACTACTTTTTTATCAAAGAGCCAACCTTTTTGAGTGTCTTCAAGAATATGATTTTCAAACATCTCGACTAATTCATCTTTTGTCAAAATTAGTTCTTCCATTTAGGCACCCTTTATTATTTAGAATCTCTTCATACCTGTTTCGTCAATTACATATCCCTTATTAGAATGATTTCTAATTATTTCATAATAAGTTTTTTGTCTTATTTTGTTTACAATATTCCTCATTGTATAAATAGACATATTTTTACCTTTCCATACAATTTCTTTTATTGTATCATAATCAGTAATTTCTCCTCTTCTTGTAATAAGGAGTTTTAAAAAGCCTTTTTCAAGTCTTGTGAAATCAATTGCTGCTCCACCAGATTTAAAGAACTGATCTCTATATTCATCAAAATAAATTCCATTTTGGAATTCAACTTTGTCACCTCTTTTTGTCTGATTTAAGCACATTATAATTGCTAGTTTTAAATCTTGTAATCGCAAGGGTTTAGAAATAAATGTGTATGAATTACAATTTACAGCTGTAACTATATCTTCACTATTATCCTCACTAGAAATTATTATTTTAGGAAGAGTTTGTGCAATTTCAGCTAATTCAAAACAAAAATCTTTGAAAATCATACCATCACATTGAGTATCTATAATTACAAGGTCATAAGTACTTTGGCTTGACAAGATTAATGCATCTTTATTATTTGAGACAAAACTAACTTCTTTAAAATAATTATCTAAATCTTGCTCTAAAGACTTTTTAACATTTAAATCACTACTTACAACTAATAATTTTGCATTATTTAGTTTTCTAATATTTTTTAATGTTTTAATCATTCATTACTCTTTAATTGATTTATTTAGTTTTATTATAGCTAAATTTATTTTTCTTGTCAAAAGAAAATTATTTTTTAATAAAAAACTTTTTTATTTTACTTTAAATCACCCCAGCTATTACCTATAGCCACAGATACTTTTAAAGGTATCTCTAGTGTAAATATATTTTCCATTATTTTTTTCAAATCATTCGTTATTTCATCCAAATTTTCATTTTTAACTTCAAAAATAAGTTCATCATGAATTTGTAAAATCATTTTTAAATTTTCATTATTTTTATATTTTTCAAAGATTTTTATCATAGATAATTTTATCAAATCTGCTGCACTTCCTTGAAATTTTGTATTAACTGCTTCTCTTAAATAACCTATTCTTTGCATTGTATTTGCTGTGTTAAAATCAAATATTCTTCTTCTTTTGATTAAAGTTTCAACATATCCATTTTCTAAAGCAAAATCTTCAATTGATTTCATATATTCTTTTACATTTGTAAAGGCTTCAAAATAAGAATCAATATAAACTTTAGCCTCTTTGGGAGTTATTTTAAGGGTATCTGCTAGTTTTTTACTTCCCATTCCATAAAGTAATCCAAAATTAATTGTTTTTGCAATATTTCTTTTTTGCTTTGCTTCTTCTTCTCCAAATATTTTTACAGCTGTTTGACTATGAATATCTAAATCACTATTAAAAGCATCTACTAAGGCTTTATCTTTACTAAAGTGAGCCAATAATCTTAATTCTATTTGAGAATAATCAATACCTACAAGTTTATATCCATTTCTTGCAATAAAGGCTTTTCTTATCTCTCTACCTGCACTACTTTTTACTGGAATATTTTGTAAGTTTGGATTTTTTGAGCTAAGTCTTCCTGTTGCTGTTCCTGTTTGTAAAAAAGAAGTATAAATTTTATTTTCTTTATCTTTAGAAGCCAATTCTAAAAGGGGTTCTATATATGTAGATTGTAGTTTATAAGCTTCTCTATAATCTAATATTACTGAAATAATTTCATGTGAGTCTACTAATTTATTTAATACAACTTCATTTGTGCTATATCCAGTTTTCCCTTTTTTAGAAGCAGTTAATCCTAATGTTTCAAAAAGTATTACACCTAATTGTTTTGGAGAATTTATATTAAATTTAGTTCCAGCAAGTGCATGAATCTTTTTTGTAAGCTCTTGAATATATTCTTGATTTTGAATTTTAAGATTTTCTAAGATTTGCGTATCTATTTTCACACCATTATTTTGCATATTTATTAACACATCAATAAATTTAAACTCATAATCATCTGCTATTTTTAAAAGATGTTCACAATTTTGTTTTTTAAACTCTTCTAATAGTTTAAAGTATATTTTATATGTCATTAAAGCATCTTCCGCTGCATAATTACAAGCATTTGAAATATCAACAGTAGAAAAGTCATCACCTTTTTTAACTACATCTTTAAAGGCAATCATTGTATATTCAAAATAGTTTTTTGCTAAAGCATCAAGTCCTACTTTTGAACTACTATCTAATAACCAAGCTAAGATAATAGTATCAGCGAATAGTTTTAACTCAATATCAAAATTAAATTTTATAATGTCAAAATCATATTTAAAGTTTTGAACAATTAATTTAAACTTGTTTAATTTATTAATAGCATTTTTAGCATCAGATAGTGAAACTTGTTCTGGAACACCTAAGTATTTGTGAGCTATTGGGATATAGTATGCTTTATTATCTTCATAAGAAAAAGAAAAACCAACTATTTTGGCTATTTTTGTATCTAAACTAGTCGTTTCTGTATCAAAAGCTACAATTGAATCTTTAGGAATAGCATTTATTACTTCTTCTAGTTTTTCTTTTGTATCTAATAATATAAAATCATAATTTATTTTTTCTTTTACTTTTGGAAGTTCTGTTTTATAGTTAAGACCATTTTGATGAACTCTTTCTACTATTTTATTTAAATCATATTTTAGTAAAGTATCCTGGATTATCAAGATTGGGTTCTCTTTTGGTAATTCAAATTCATCTAAAATATCTATGCAATGACAATCTTTTTTTAAAGTTACCAATTCTTTTGAAATAAACGCCATCTCTTTATTTTCTAAAAGAAGTGTTTTCCATCTAGGCTTTGGTACACTTTCAATATTCTCATAAATATTTTCTAAAGTTCCAAACTCTTTTATTAAAGCTTCTGCTGTTTTAGCACCTACTCCTTTTACTCCTGGAACATTATCTGCACTATCGCCTAAAAGTGATTGGTAATCCGTAAATTGTTTAGGATGAACACCATATTTTTCATAACATTTTCCCTCATTTATTATCACTTTTTTTATAGGGTCAAATAAATAAACTGTATCATCATCAATCAATTGGTATAAATCTTTATCATGACTTACAATTCTAACTTCAAGGTTTTTTTCTCTTGCATCATGAGCAATTGAGGCAATAATATCATCGGCTTCAAAGCCACTTTTAATTGCCGTTTTAAATCCCATCTGTTCTATCCAAGAGATTGCGATGGGAAGTTGTTTTAATAAGTCTTCTGGTACATCTGGTCTATGAGATTTATATTGATCGTATATTTCATTTCTAAAAGTATTACCTTTTGAGTCAAGTGCAAAAACAATATAATCAGTTTGAAAATCTTTTCCAACATTTGATATAAAATTCATAAATCCTGTTAATAATCCTGTTGGAAAGCCATCTTTTGATTTTAAAGGTGGTAGTGCGTAAAAACTTCTAAATAAAAAGCCAAATGTATCTATTACAGTTATCGTTTTTTTTGCACTTAAATTATCATTATCCATTAAATTTTCCCTAGTTTTAAAGTTTTTATATTATAATGAAAAGATATAAAAATAAGTTTATTTAGGTTTTTAATGGGTTCAGATTTAGAAAAATTGAAAAATACAAACTATGAATTAAAAGAAATAATTAATAACTCATGGGATGGAATTGCTATTATTGATTTTAAGAGTAAATTCTTGTATGTAAATGATGCTCTAAGTCCAATACTTGGATATACAAGTTTAGAATTACTATCTTTAAATTTTGTTGATTTAGTTAATGAATCATACAAAATCTCGTTTTTACAACTTTTAAAAAATAATATGATAAATTCATATGATACAGATATGAATCTTGTTTGTACAAGAAAAGATAAGAAACCAATTTATCTTAAAGTGACTGTTTCTCTTATGTTAAATAAAAAGCTTTTTGTTTTAAATACTAAAGATATTACAAAACAAATCTCAGATGACCAAATTTTAAATGAATATGTTATCTCAAGTCATACAGATAAGTTTGGTTTTATTACTGAAGTCTCTGATGCTTTTTGTAAATTAACAGGTTATTCAAAAAGTGAACTATTAGGAAGATCACATGCAGTTATTCAACATGAAGACTCTCCTAAAGAACTTTTTGAAGATTTGTGGAGTAGTATAAAAAGTGGCAAAGAATGGACAGGGAAAATCAAAAATGTAAAAAAGAATAATGACATTTTTTGGGTAGACCTTAAAATAAAACCAATTTATAATAAATATGGTGATATTACTGGATTTACAGCTCTTATGTTTGATATTACTCATACTTTAGAACAATCTGAAAAACTATTAGTTCAAGATAATAAGCTAAATATTATGACAGATACTATTAGAACTATTTCTCATGAATGGAGACAACCACTTAATACAATTTCTATTATTGCTCAGAAACTGTCTCTTGACATAGATGATAATGGACCTTTTTATGAAGGCTTAAAAAAAATAAATGAAAGTGTAAAAACTTTATCAAATACAATAGAAGAGTTTAAATCCCTAATAGAGTTTGAGGGACAAAAAGAGGTAGTAGAATTAAAAAAATTGTTTGAAACTTTAATCAAACCATATAAAAGGGTCGTTAACTTCGAAATAATATGTGATGAAACTTTAATACTAGAAACCTATCAAGATAGATTAGTAACTGTATTTAATAATCTTGTTCAAAATTCTATTGAAGCAATGCAAAAAAATATGATGGAAGATAATAAAAGGATATTTATAGAAGTTAAAAAAATAAACGATTTTGTTGCATTATCCTTTCACGATAATGCAGGTGGAATCCCTAAACATAATATTTCCAAAATATTCGAACCATATTTTTCAACAAAAGATGAGAAACATGGTGTAGGATTAGGATTATACATTGTTAAAAGTATTATCGAAATGCATTTAAAAGGTACAATAGAAGTTAACTCAGTCTCAAATGAAACAACTATTAAAATAAAATTGCCTATAATAATTTAAAGGAAACAAAATATGATAATAATACCTGCAAGATTAAATTCTAGTAGATTTCAAAATAAAATCTTAGTTGATATACTTGGTTTACCTATGGTTATAAGAACTGCAAAACAAGTAAGTAGTTTAGATGATGTAACAATCGCTACAGATTCTGAGGATGTAATAAGATTAGCAAAAGAACATGGAATAAATGCTATTATCACTTCAAATGAACATCAAAGTGGAACGGATAGGATAAATGAAGCAGCCAAAAAACTCAATTTAAAAGAAGATGATATCGTTATTAATGTTCAAGCTGATGAACCTTTTATAGAAGTTGATGTGATAAAAGCTGTTATTAGTAGAGTAAAAGAAGTTAGAGACAATAAAGAAGATATTATGATTGTATCTTGCCATAAAAAGATATCTTCACAATTAGCAGATGATCCAAATCATGTAAAAGTATTATTAAATGACAAGGGAAATGCCACATATTTTTCTAGAAGCAAAATTCCATACTACCGAGACCACTATGAGAATGCCACATATAATGGACATTTGGGAATTTATGGTTTTACTGTCAAAAGTTTAGATGAGTTTTGTAAACTTCCTGCAGCACAAACTGAAAGCATAGAAAAACTTGAACAATTAAGAGCAATTTATCATGAAAAGAAAATTGCGATGGTTGAAGTAGAGTCTAAATCCTTTGGTATTGATACAGAAGAAGATTTAAAAAATGCACTTAATATTTTTGCAAAATAAATTAATCTCAAACAAAATTTTAATATAAAATAGAAGGTATTATGAATAAAGATTTTTTTAAACAACTAAATATACTTTATGTGGAAGACCAAGAAGAAATAAGAAATTTCACTTCTAATATTTTAAATAGTATTATTGGTAAATTGTTTGTCTGCAACGATGGAGAAGAAGGTCTTGAATCATTTAAAAATAATCCTGATATAGATTTAATTATTGCTGATATTAATATGCCTAAAATGAATGGGTTAGAGATGATAAAAAGAATTAATGAAATTAATTCAAATATACCTAGTATCGTAACAACAGCACATACTGATTCTAGTTTTTATAAAAAATCTATTGAATTAGGTATTAGTTCATATTGTTTAAAACCTTTAGACTTATATGAATTAATAAAAAATATTACAAAATGTTTAGAACACAAGTTTTTAAAAAATATTATATATACTAGTAACAATAAATTTGATGACTCTATTCTTGAGTTACTAAATAAACAAGATAGTTTGGTAGCTATTATAGAAGATGGGGAAATAGTTGCACAGAATGATATATTTTCAAAAAACTTCAAAGTATTTGATATAAATTTAGAAAAAATATTATTAGACAAAGAACAATTTTCTACGAAAGAAGAGTTGAAAACTACTCCTTGGTATGAGTTTATATCTAATTTAGATAATGAAAATGTCTTAATAAAGATAAAAGTAGTTGATGTTACAAGAACTTTTAAATTAAATGTTACAAAAATAGAAAAGGAAAAGATATATTTTCTAGTCTCTTTATTTGATATTACAAATTTAAATGAAAAATCAAATCTATTCGAATATAAATATAACCATGACTTAATAACAGGCTTATACAATCTAAATAAATTTCACAAGATTTTTTCAATTGAATCAAAAAGAGTTAGAAGATATAGAAAAGATTTATCTTTAATAAAACTAAGCGTAAAAAATATAGATGAAAAAATTATCTCTTATGAAGACTTTTTAAATGATATTAGTGAATTAATTAAAAATAATATTAGAGAACATGATATTTGTTTTAAAGCTGAAAAATCACATTTTATAGTTTTACTTCCAGAAACTGATTTAGATGGTGCATTAAATGTATCTTATAAACTTGAAAATATTTTAAATACAATGCTTATGAATAAAAAACTTTCTCAACACAGTTTTTTTGGAGTCGTTGAATTGAAAAATGATGATAATGAAGATCTTATTTTACAAAGATTAAGTTCTGCTTTAAACAAAGCACTAGAAAATGAAGAAGAGAGAATTTTTTACTTCTAAAAAGTAAAACTTTCTCCTAGGTAGTGTTCTCTTACGCTTACATCATTTCTAATCTCATCACTATTTCCAGAAGCTAATAATGTCCCACTTTTCATAACATATGCCCTATCACATATTTGAAGGGTTTCTCTTACATTATGATCTGTTATTAATACGCCTATACCTCTAAGTGTCAATTGATTGATAATCTCTTGAATATCTTTAACCGCAATTGGATCAACCCCTGCAAAAGGTTCATCAAGCAATAAAAAAACTGGTTTTGATACTAAAGCTCTTGCTATTTCTGTTCTTCTTCTTTCCCCTCCTGATAAAGAAATTCCTTTTCTTTGTCTAATAGGTTCAATATTAAAAACTTCAAGTAACTCTTCTACTCTTTTAAATTGTTCTGCCTTATCATTTGTAACAATTTGTGCTGCAAGCATTAAATTATCTTCTACACTTAAGTCTTTAAAAATAGATGACTCTTGTGGTAAATAGCCAATTCCTCTCAATGCCCTTTTATGCAAAGGTAGATTTGTAATATCTGTTTCATCAAGAAAAACTTTACCTGAACTTGGTTTTACAAGTCCACAAACTGTATAAAAAGTTGTAGTTTTCCCTGCTCCATTTGGTCCTAGTAAACCAACTATTTCTCCAGATTTAACTTCAAGTGAAATACCATGTAAAATTTGAGTTTTTTTAATGTTTTTGGTTATGTTTTCTATTCTTAATTTATGCATTAATTATATATCGCCTTTTATTTTCTAATTTTTCAATATCTATTTTAATAGTATGGAAGCCATAAGAGTTAAGAAGTTCATTTAATCTATCATCCCCCCACTCTACAAAATGAATACCTTCTTTTTCAAACTCTTCTAATAAGCCTAAAGATATAAACTCTTCTAAACTCTTATTATAAACATCATAATGGTAAATATTTTCCCCATAAATTGTTTGAATTGAAAAAGTTGGTGATGTAACTAAATCATCGATTTTCAAAAACTTTACATAGTTTTTAACTAAAGTAGTCTTACCACTTGCTAAATCACCTCTTAATAAAATAATTGACTCTTTTTTATCAATTATTTTATCTAATTTATTAATGATTTTAATTAAATCATTTTCTTCTAAAACTAATTCTATTTTTTCCAAAATTATCCTATTTCATACTTTTAGAAAAATTAATGATTTGATCAAGTTTTTCTTTTGCTTTTCCAGAACTAATAGCCTCTCTTGCTATTTCAGTACCTTCTTTTATATCTTTTGCTTTATTATCAATAAATAGTGCTGCGCCAGCATTAAGTAATACAATATCAAGTTTTGCGCCAGTTACTTTGCCTTCTAAGATATCTCTTGAGATTTGAGCATTTTCTTTTGCATCACCACCTAAAATATCATCTTTTGAATACATACCTAAGCCAAAATCTCTAGGATCTATTATAAAATCACTTGTTCTTTGATCAATTAATGTAGTTGCATAAGTAACATCACTAATTGAAATTTCATCCATTCCATCTTTAGAACTGACCACCATAGCTCTTCTTGTATCTAAAAGACTTAGAGCTGTAATCATTCTATGGATATATTCATCACTAAAAACACCAATTAATTGTTTTGACACTGTTGCAGGATTACTTAAAGGTCCTAAAATATTAAAAATAGTTCTATGTGGTATTGATTTTCGTATAGGCATAATATTTTTCATAGAAGGATGATGATTTTGGGCAAACATAAATACAAAACCAGTATTTTCAAGCATTTTTACTTGATTATCAATATTTAAATTTAGATTTATACCAAGCTTTTCTAGCATATCAGCACTTCCTGACTTACTTGTAATACTTCTATTCCCATGCTTTGCTACTTTTGAACCACAAGCAACCAAAAGTAATGAAACTGTTGTTGAGATATTAAAACTATTTGATTTATCTCCACCTGTTCCACAATTGTCAATTAACTCATCTTTTAAAGAATAATCAACTGGTAAAGCAATAAGATGATCTCTCATTGCATCAGCTGCTGCTGCTATTTGTTCAGCGGTTTCTCCATCTTCATATAATTTGATTAAATATTCTCTAACTTCTTCCACTGGAAGTCTATTTTCAAATATATCATCAAATTTTAGTTTGTCTTTACTAAACATCATCTTTTCCTTTTAGTTTTTCTATATATTCTGTTTGTTTTGATTTTGGAGTTGATTTTGTTTGTGGAATTTGTAGTACTTTATACTCTTCTATATACTCTAAGTATTTAATTTCAATTAAATCCCCAACCTTAACTTCTTTTGCTTTTTTGACTGGCATACCATTTATATGAACTACTTTATGCTCCAGCATATCTTCAGCAACTGCTCTTCTTTTTGTTATATTAACTGCGTTTAAAAATTTATCTATTCTCATAAACAAGATTATAGCTAAGATAAGATAAAATAACTCCTTAAAATTACTATGATATAGGATATAAAAATGAGTAAAAAAGAAGTAAAAAAAGTAGTATTAGCCTATAGTGGTGGACTTGATACATCTACAATACTAAAATGGCTTCAAGATGAATATAATGCTGAAGTTATTACATTCACAGCTGATTTAGGTCAAGGTGAAGAAGTTGAACCAGCTAGAATTAAAGCTTTAGCTTGTGGAATTAAACCTGAAAATATATTTATACTAGATATCAAAGAAGAGTTTGTAAAAGATTATGTATTTCCTATGTTTAGAGCAAATGCAATTTATGAAGGTGAATATTTATTAGGTACTTCAATTGCAAGACCTTTAATTGCAAAAAAACAAATTGAAATTGCACATAAAATGGGTGCAGATGCTGTTTCTCATGGGGCAACAGGAAAAGGAAATGACCAAGTAAGATTTGAATTAGGTTATCTAGGACTTGATTCTGAGATTACTGTTATTGCACCTTGGAGAGAATGGGATTTAAATTCTAGAGAAAAATTATTAGCTTATGCTAAAAAAAATGGAATTGAAATAGACAAAAAACATCTTGATAAAGATGGAAACCCAGCTATTAGCCCATATTCTATGGATGCAAATCTTTTACATATTTCATATGAAGGTTTACATTTAGAAAATCCAAATAATGAACCAGAAGAATCAATGTGGTTATGGACAACTTCTCCTGAAAAAGCTCCTGATGAAGCTGAATACATTACTATTGGGTATAAAAATGGTGATCCAATATCAATCAATGGGGAAGAATTATCTCCTGCAACATTACTTAAAAAATTAAATGATTATGGTAATAAACATGGAATTGGAAGAGTTGATATTGTAGAAAATAGATATGTAGGTATGAAAGCAAGAGGATGTTATGAAACTCCAGGTGGAACAATTATGTTAAAAGCTCATAGAGCTATTGAATCTATATGTTTAGATAGAGAAGCTGCTCATTTAAAAGATGAAATGATGCCTAAATATGCAAAACTAATTTATCAAGGATATTGGTTTTCTCCAGAGAGAGAAATGCTTCAAGCTGCAATTGATGCAACTCAAGTAAATGTTGAAGGTACTGTAAGATTAAAACTTTACAAAGGTAATGTTATGGTTGTAGGAAGAGAATCTGTTAACTCTTTATATTCAGAAGCTCACTCTACATTTGAAGAAGACGAAGTATATAATCAAAAAGATGCAGAAGGTTTTATTAGACTTAATGCTCTTAGATTTATCATCGCAGGTCAAAAGAAAAAAAATAATTAACTAAGGTGGTTAAAAAATAACCACCTCTCCCCTTCCCAAATATATATTCTGTGCTATCATCTATATTATTAATTATATAAAAATTATTATATAACTCAAGATTATGATTTTCTATTAAATAGTTTAATTCTAGATCATTTGTAACTAAAATGCTACTATCTTATAATAAAATTATATATTAAGGATATTAAATGAACTATTTAAGCGATTTGATCACTATAATGAGTATAAACTCTTATACAAAAAATAAAGATGGTGTTGATAAAGTTGGCAAACACATGTCAAGATGGCTGGAAGATTTAAACTTTCAAAAAAATAGTTACTCTCGTGAATTAATAGGTGATCACTTACTTTTTTTATCAAAGAAAAGAAATGGCACAAAAATTCTACTTTTAGGACATAATGATACCGTATTCCCTCCTGATACTTTTGAATCTGTTACAGAAGATGAAGATTGGATTTATGGGCCTGGTGCTTGTGATATGAAAGGTGGGAATATTGTTGCTTTACAAGCTCTTAGAAATATTTTTATTACAAATAAAGAAATTCATAATATAGATTTTTTACTTGTATCAGATGAAGAGTCTGGAAGTGATGATTCTAAATTTGTAACTTCATATATTGCAAAAAATTATGATATATGTTTTGTTTTTGAAGCAGCTGGTGAAAATATGGAAGTTGTTACTCAAAGAAAAGGAGTAGGAACTTTTACAATATTAATTGAAGGAAAGGCTGCACATGCAGGGAATAGTTATGATAAAGGAATAGATGCAAATTTAGAAGCTAGTTTTAAATTACAAGATTTAGTTAAATTGACAAACCTTGATTTAGAAACTACTGTAAATGTTGGAAAGATTAATGGTGGAATTGGAGCAAATACAATATCCCCTAAATGTGAAATTACTTTAGAAATAAGATACACCTCAAATGATGAAAAACAAAGAGTTTTAAAGGGTATAGACAAAATAGTAGATAAATCTTATATAAATGGGACTATATCTACAGTAGCAGGTTCAATCCAAAGAGATGTTATGCAAGAAAATCCTAATCAATTAGATTTAATTACTCAAATAGAAAAAATTACCAATAGTAAAATATTAACTGAAAAAAGAGGTGGTGTAAGTGATGCAAATATTGTTGCCTCCTGTGGAGTTACAACCTTAGATGGATTTGGTCCATTTGGAGATGGTGATCACACAGTAAAAGAAAGAGCCTTGAAAAGTAGTTTTCAAGCTAGAATTGATTTAATGACTAAAATTTTAGCTCATTTTCAAAATAATGATTAAAAGGAATTATTATGGATAGAAAAATAGGTATGTGGCTTTATCAAAATGGTGGTGGAGATGTTATAGAAACAAAAATGATAGAAAAATTAAAAGAGAGAAATATAGAAACAATTTCTAATTTAAATTTGCGAAATGCAATTGCAAAAAATGGTCATATTGTTTATGATAAAATGAAATTAGATAAACTTGACTTGTTTTTTTCATATAATGCTGGAGAACAAACCCAATATCAAATGTATTTGTATAAAGCCTTAAATAGAGTTATTCCTATGATTAATAATTATGATTCTTTTGAATTAACAGAAGATAAGTTTCATACATCATTTTTGTTAAGAACAAATGGTGTAAAAACTGCAGATTATAAACTTTGTCATAGGGATGATACTCATCATTTAAATACTATTATGAAAAAATGGTCAAAAATGGTTTATAAACCAACTGATGGTTGGGGTGGAGTTGGTCTTACTAAAATAGAAAATGAAGAAACATTAGATATGCTTATTCCTTTTTTAAATCAAATGGATTTAAGATACTTTTATGTTGAAAAGTTTATTGAATATGATAATACTGATTATAGAATTGATATTGTTGATGGACAATTTGTAGGATGTTATGGTAGAAAAGCAGGTGGGAATGATTGGAGAACAAATGTCACAAGCGGTGGAAGTATATTTCTAAGAGAACCAAATGATGATGTAATCAATTTGGCACTAAAAGCAGCTAAAGTTACAGGACTTGATATTGCAGGTGTTGATATAATTTATGATAGAAAAAAAGAAGAATTTGTTGTTTTAGAAGTAAATGGAATACCTGCTTTTGCAACACCAGAACAAGAAAAATTAGGGTTAGATTTCAATGATAAAAAAATAGATTTGATTGTAGATTTAATTGATAGAAAAACTAAAAAAGGGGATAAAAAATGAAAAAATTGCCAAAAATAGGATTATTATATCTTGATTATGTAATGAGGTTTTTTGATAAATCAAATTTTAAAGGATGGCCTGATAAAATTGAAACTGTTACTTATCATTGGAAAAATGATAAAGCAAGGTTCATAAAAGAAATCAAAAGAAAAAAAATTAAAATATTAATAGGTAATATTCCTGCAACTGCTTATGAGACTTTTGTTCAAATATCAAAAGAACTCCCCGATGTGAGATTTGTACCTTCAATTGAAACACAATTTTCAAATAGATCAAAAGAGAATGTTACCCTCTTTTGTAAAAAGTATAAAATTTCTATTCCTAAAACAAAAATCTTTTATGATAAAGATGAAGGTTATGAATATTTAAAAAATAAAGCAACTTATCCTCAAATCATAAAAAGAAGTTATGGTCCATCAAATTATGGTGGTTATTTTGTCCATAAAGCAGATAGTTTTAAAGATGCAAAAAAACTTTTAGATGAAAAAAAATATAACCCAATTTATACTCAAAATGCTATTGATTTAAAGGATTCTGGAGATATAAGAGTAATGCTTATTGGGCATAAGCCAATTTGTGCCTTTTGGAGATATTCAGGTAAAAATCAATGGATAACAAATACTTCACAAGGAGGTTCGATGTCTTATGAAAATATCCCTATGAATGCTCTAGAACTTGCTGTAAAAGCAAGTAAAGCTGCAAAAGCAGAATACTGGGCTTGCGATATTGCAATTAGTGCAAAAACTGGAAAAGCATATATTTTAGAGTGTGCGACAGCATTTGCAGCATTTCCTTATATAAGAGATTGGATTTGTCAATATTTGATGTGGGATTTTTCAAAAGGAAGATTTAAAAAACCTCATGTTCCATTATTTTCATGGGAAGAATTAGGAAAAATTGATTCCTCTTTATTACGAACTATGAGAAACATTGGATTTAGTAAATATAAACCAAGCTTTGATGGAGAATATTATCTAAATGATACAAAAGATAATTTTGATATGTCTTTGACTGAAATAAGTAATAATGGGGATGTTCCAGATTCAATTGCACCTGATAAAAATGCTAATCAATCTAAAAATAGTAAAAAAACTGAAGATGAATATGAAAAGAAAAGAATAAATTTAAATGAAGCTACTTTAACTGATTTAATGTCTTTGTATGGGATGGAAGAGGATTTGGCTATAGAAATAAAAGAGTATTTAGAAGAAAATATTATCACTGATAGTTCTGATTTACTTGAATTAGAATCAATAGATTCTCAGATGTTAAAATCTTGGGATGAAAGTATCGATGATATGAGAATAGATATTAATACTGCTACTATAGAGATTCTAAAAAAAATAAATGGAATTGGGCCAAAACTTGCAAAAATTATTCTTGATTATAGAAAAAAAGTGACAAGTTTAAAAGATATCAATGAATTAAAAGAGCTAGAAGGTATTGGGAAAAATAAATTT
The DNA here is from genome assembly GCF_004116465.1 of Arcobacter sp. F2176. Classification (NCBI taxonomy): domain Bacteria; kingdom Pseudomonadati; phylum Campylobacterota; class Epsilonproteobacteria; order Campylobacterales; family Arcobacteraceae; genus Arcobacter; species Arcobacter sp. F2176. Next base: position 154,894 of record NZ_PDJV01000001.1, on the reverse strand, counting down.
AGTCAATTGAAGTCTAGATTAAAAATAGGAGAATGATTTTTTGAAAAGATTATACAGATCATACGAGGCTTCAACAACAATTTTTAAAGAATTAGAAGCAAAATATCCAGAATATTTCAAAATAGAATCCATTGGTCAAACTTGGGAAAAAAGGAATATTAATTTAATAACAATATCAAAAAATATTGAAACTGCAAATAGTAAACCTGCCCTATTTTATACAGGAACAATTCACGCTAGAGAGTGGATTGGACATGAGTTAGCTATAGAGTTTGCATCTTATATATTAAAAAACTTGGAAACCGATCCGACTTTACAGACATATTTAAATGAAAGTACTATTTATATGGTACCTTGTGCCAATCCTGATGGTTATGAATATTCAAGAAAGCATTTTTCTTTTTGGAGAAAGAATAGAAGACAGAATTTAGATGGAACATATGGAGTTGACTTAAATAGAAACTTCCCTATTGGATTTGTAAAATCTACAAATACCTCTTCAAATGTATATGGAGGTCCTGAACCTTTTTCTGAGCCTGAAACTCAAAGTTTAAGAGAATTTGTTTTATCTCATCCTAATATTACTATTGCCTTAGATTACCACAGTCAAGGTAATGTTTTCTTTCCAGCACATGACTTTAGACATGAAGATACAATTGATACAATTGATATGAATACTTTATGTGCAAATATGGCTGAAGAGATTAGAAAGATATCAGGGCGGGAATATGGTATACATCAAGGTAAACCACCTGCAAAATTGATATCAGGAAGTGGAAGAGAATTTTATTATTCACAAGGAATACTCTCTTCAGTTGTGGAAGTAGGAACTAGAAATATTAGTGATTATATGGAAGATATGAATGAAAATATAAGAGAACATATTCCGGCACTAATATATGCTTTAAAAGAAGTAGATAATTATGATAAAGCATCTTTAATGAAAAGAGTAGATAGTTTTGAAGCTAGTGAAATTGGTTCAAATCATGTAACATTAAAATGGAATTATAAATTAAACAAAAATATATATTTTGAAATATTTAGAAGCCAAAAAGATAAACAATTTTGTAACTCTTCTAACTTAATTGCCAAAACTCAAGCTTTAGAATTTAGCGATATAAATTTAGCTTCAAATAAAGATTATTATTACAACATTAGAGTTGTAAATAAAAAAACAAATCAAAAGTCACCTTTTTATCCTCAAATTAAGATTAGAACATTAGTTGAATATGATGAGTATAGTAGAACTTATTATGCTAATGCAAAAGGTACTGGTTATGTAGCAGAGAATTTAAACAATAATCCTAAACATTTTGGTGTCAATTCTTTATTTGTAGGAATTGATGAAAACAAAGGTATTTCATATGCTATTATTTCTATAAATGTAAAATCACTTCCTCAAAATGCACTTATAAAATTAGCTTCATTTAATCTATATCCTATAAACAGAGTTTCAACTACAATTGAAAAGTATGGTGAATGGAATGTAGGACTTGTTAATCAAGATACAATGGGTGATATTACAAATTTTGAAGATGTAAATAATATGGAGATAATCAGATATATTGGTCGCCCTACTGAGTCTCATCAACTTACACAAGGTATTTGGAGAAATTGGCATTTATCAGGTTTAGAGTGTGATGATTTAAAAAAATCTATAAAAGATGATACTATTATCTTAAGAGTTGAAGGTCCAAAAGAGTTAAAAATTGGACGAAATAAACAGATGATGCAATGGGATATTGGATATGGAAAGTTTGGTTTTGGATTAACATATAGACCAAGACTAGAATTAACTTATACTATTGAACCTACAAGTATAGCTTTGTTTCCAAAGTCTATTTATACAGTAAGTAAGAATGAAGTATTAGAAGATGTTATTGCTCCAGGTTTTGATGAAAATGGAAATAAAATATATTCTACCTTTCAATTTAATCTTTCATCTCTTCCTCCTTATAATGATACAATGATTACTAAAGCTTATTTTGAATTAAACTCTACAAAGATTTATATCAAAGATGACATTAGGTTCCATTTGGAGTTTGTAGACGATGATATAAATAAAAGTTATAGAAATATTACATCTAGGGAAGTTATTCAAAATATTGGTTATGATGTAAGTGCAACTGAACTTAAAAATAATCAAACCCAATACTTTATGTTTGATTCTTTTTCTGAAATCACTTTAAACGAAAAATTAAAAACTAAATCAGACATCTCTTTTGTATTAAAACCAACATCTGCCTTTAGAGTATTAAAAGATAAAACTGTTTCATGGGAAGCAAGTAATAATAGTACTTTATGTCCAAAACTTATTCTTGAATATATACCAAAAAGAAGATTTCCTGTTGAAAAAGTAACAAATGCTCAATTAACAATGGAAAATGGAAAAATAAAAGTCTCTTGGAATAATCCAAAAGATTCAGATTTTGTAGGAGCAAAAGTTATTAAAAATCCTTTTAGAAAACCTTTATCTGCACAAGATGGACAAAAACTTTATGCTGGGGTTGATGAGTATACTTTAGATGATTTTGGAGCAACTGATATTGATAAGTATTATGCAATATTTACTTATGATGATGTTCCAAATTACTCAGAACCAGTTATTTTAGAATATAAAGCTAAATAAATTTTTATTTAGCTTTTAATTTGTGTAGATATAATATTTCAAATTTATCTACAGGATATTAATATGATATTAAAATTTAAAGAGTTTTATCCAAAAATTGCCCAAAGTGCATGGATTGCTCCTAGTGCTGATTTAATCGGTAATATTGAAATTGGAGAAGATTCATCTGTTTGGTTTCAATGTGTTATAAGATCAGATGTAAATGAAGTAAAAATAGGTAAAAATACAAATATACAAGATTTGTCTTGTATTCATACAGATACAGATAGTAAAACGATAATTGGTGATAATGTAACAGTTGGTCATAAAGTTATGCTTCATGGTTGTAAAATAGAAGATAATTGTCTAATTGGTATGAGTGCAACCATTTTAGATAATGCTGTTATTGGTGAAGGAAGTATAGTTGGAGCTAATTCTCTTGTAACTTCTGGAAAAGTCTTTCCTCCAAGAAGTTTAATTATGGGTAGTCCTGCAAAAGTAGTAAAAGAGTTAAGTGAAGAAGATGTTGATAAGCTTATCAAACATGCAGCTCACTATGTTGAGTATAAAAATGACTATAGATAGAGTAAGTTTATTCTTACTCTTATGCTGAAGGGAAAGTCATAATAAATTTAAGCCCTTTATCACTATTCTCAACTTTCAATTCACCTTTAAAGCTATTTATTATTACTAATTTAACCATATAAAGACCAATCCCTGTTCCATCACTTTTTGTAGTAAAATATGGATCAAAAAGTTTTTCCATATTATTTTCATCAATTCCACCTGCAAAGTCGCCAATTGTCAAAATAACTTTGTCATTTTCTTTGTATACTTTTATTTCAATAGGCCTATTTTCTATCTCTCTTTCATTATATGCTTGAATTGAATTAGTAATAATATTTATAAAAACTTGTGCTAATTCCATCTCTACACCTACTATATAAGCATCTTCAATGTCAACTTTTAAGTCTATACCACTTTTTCTAATTTGAGCTTTCATTAAGTCAATAAAAGTAACAATTGCTTTTTTTATAGGTATTGTTGTGAGTTTTTTTTCAGAGTTAAAGAAGTTTAGAAAACTATCAATTGTATTTGTCATATGTTTAATTTGTTGCTTTGTATCTTTATCAAATTTATCTATTGTTTCCCTATCTAAATCATCTGTATCATATGAATATTTTATATCGTTACAATATAATGACATAATATTTAAAGGTTGTTTTAATTGATGTGATATAACACCAATCATTTCTCCCATACTAGCCATTTTTGCATTATGAACGAGAAGTTTATTTGCTTGGTCTAACTCTTCTTTTGAACTCTTTTTTTCTTCAAATATCTTTATAAATACTTTTAACTTTGATGTTAATAGATCATTATCAATTGGTTTTGAAATATATTCAATAACTCCTAAATCATAACCTTTTTTTTGATATGAGTCTTTATCATAAATTCCTGTAATAAAAATAACTGGAATATCTTTTGTTATTTCTAAACTTTTTATGTAATCAACAAATTGGAATCCATCTACATCAGGCATTTGAATATCACTTAGTATAAGATCTACTTTGTTATTCATAAGTATTGAAATTGCATCTTGTGCATTTAAGGCAGTATAAATTTCTGTATCAAAGCTATCTTCTATCATAAGTTTTAATGAATATATATTTTCTTCTACATCATCTAATATAAGAATACTAAACTTTTCCATCATGTTTTCCTTTTATTTAAATTAAAGAGTAATCAATATTTTCAAGCGATTTATCTATAGACAAAATTACTAAATCATCCAACTCTTTATTTATCTTTCCTTCTGTAATTAGAATTAAGTTATTTATTTTATACTCTTTTATATATATAATATCTTCTTCTTTTAAAGAAGATGCTTCCAAAATTATTTTTGTATCCTTACTTAAATTAATCTCTTTTAAATCTTTAATATAAATTATATTATATTTTGAAGATATTTGACTTATAATTTTAAAAAATAAAATTGGATTACTATTTAGAATATAAATTTCTTCATTGGGAGAAGTGTCTTTTATTGAATTAGAAGTTTCTGTACTTAAACTTAAAACTTCTAAACCTTGGATTAAATCAATATTTTTGCAAATAATAAGCTCAAAAGTAGAACCTTTACCAAGTTCACTAGTAACAGTAATATCACCTTTTAATAAATGTGCCAGTTCTTTACATATAGCAAGTCCTAATCCTGTCCCTCCATACTTCCTTGTAGTACTTCCATCTACTTGTTTAAATCTATCAAAAATATTTTCTAATTTATCTTCTGGTATTCCTATTCCTTCATCTTTTACTATTACTTTTATATCTTTATCTTCATCTTTTACTATTAAACTTATTTTACCACTTTCAGTAAACTTCAATGCATTACTCAATAAATTCTTTATTATCTGTTTTATCCTATCTTCATCGCTATACATTGTCTCTAAACTATCATCTACTTTTAATACAAAGTCAATCTCTTTTGCTTTTGTCTGTGGATAAAACATATCATAAATACTCATTATCAAATCTTTTATATTTATCGCATCATTATTAAGTATTATTTGCCCTGCTTCTAGTTTTGAAATATCTAATACATCATTTATTAAGTATAATAAATCTTTCCCACATTTATTTATTATTCCTATATTTTTGATTTGTTTCTCATCTAAATTCTCTGTTTTATTTCTCATCATTACATCACTAATTACATTTATTGAGTTTAATGGTGTTTTTAGTTCATGGCTCATATTTGCCAAAAAATCATCTTTTGATTTGGCTAACTCTTCTGCAAGTATTTTTGATTCATATAATTTATTTGTTCTTTCCTTTAACTCATTCATCATTCTTTCAAAGTTATTGTTTAGTTGTTGTATCTCCAATATATTAGTACTAATTAAATTGACTTTGGCACTTGTTGTTTTTATTTGAGAAGTTTGATTTGACAATTTTTTTATAGGCTTAGTTATTGTGTATGAAAATTTATTTATTTTATTAATTAGAAAATAGAAGAAAATAATATATAAGAACACTAATATGATGATAGTTATATATCCGATTTTATTAGATAAATTTTGTAAATAGACAATAGAACTAAATATTTCATCTTTATCTATTAAAATCATTAGTTTCCAATTAGTCTCTTTAATATCTTGTTTTAAGGTTAAGTATTCTTTATCTTTAATATTTAATGTAGAGTTATTCAAATTACTTTTAATAAGATTTTTAAAGTGTTCAGCAAAAGGACTTTTACTTTTAAGTATATTAAATTCTTCAGGTTTTTCTATTTTTTCTGACATAGCTATTATCATTGCATTTTCATCCATCAAAAACAAGTTTGCATTATATGATAGCTTTCTATTTAATATGTTCTTAACAAAACTATCAATTGTTATATCTAATCCTGTAACTCCTTCTAAAAAATCATTTTTATAAATTGGAACTATACATGATAACATCCAACCATTACCTGCTGGATCTAAATAAGGAGTTGTCCATACAGGTTTATGACTAGGATTGTGCTTATTATCTGCAAGATAATAAAAATTATAATCTTCCATTTGTATATGATTACCATATTGTTCATAAACTTTATTTATGAAAGGATAAAGTCGATTCATATTATCCCAACTATTAAAATAAGCTGCTACAATATTAGGATTAAAATTAACTATACTTTCTAAAGAGGTATCCATAGATTCTGTAAATAGTGCTTTATATTTTGTTTTTTTAGTCATTTTTGTTTTAGATGAATAATATAAACTAGCACCAATATGGTTTGTTTTGTAATAAACTCCATTACTAGCAACTTCAAAAGTAGGTTCTCCATTTGGGAGTATAAATTTTTTTGGATCTTGAAATAATTTTTCGTGCTCTCTTTGCAATATTTGGGCTAATCTTGAAACTTCTAACAATTTATCATTTATAAAATTTGCTTCATTTTTTAAAAGTTCATGACTATGAAATTGGGCTTCATTTAAAAGTAGATTAGTATTTTTTATCGAAATATATTGATTGATAGAAAAATACAATATTAATAAAGTAACTTCAACTATAATTATAGGAATCAAAGAAAATTTTAAAAAATGTGATGACAATATCTTTTGAAGTTTAATCTCCTTACTCATCTTAACTCTTTTTTATATTAATGATTTTTTCATAATTCAAAGGTTCTTGAATAACTTTGTATACTTTTTTACTTAATTCTAAATCAATTTCATTTTTATATATTAAAATTAAATTCTCTGCAAAAGTCTGTACAATATTATCTACTTCATAAGAATTTAAACTACTAATATCAACTATAACTTTTGATGTTTTTTTATTATAAAGTTCCTTTATTTCTGACAAATTGGCACTTTGTTTCACTTCATATAATTTATTTAAATCCATAATTACACTAAAGAATTTTATTGGTTCATTATTATAAACCAAAATTAACTCTTTTTTTATATCTTCACTATCATCAAAGTTAATAAATATATTTTCTCCATCAATTTCTTTAAGTACTGATGTTGAATTAGTACTTTGAGTTGATTCATCTTTTATATCCAGTAAGTTTAAAGTATTCATTAAATCAATATTTTTGCAAATAATAAGCTCAAAAGTAGAACCTTTACCAAGTTCACTAGTAACAGTAATATCACCTTTTAATAAATGTGCCAGTTCTTTACATATAGCAAGTCCTAATCCTGTCCCTCCATACTTCCTTGTAGTACTTCCATCTACTTGTTTAAATCTATCAAAAATATTTTCTAATTTATCTTCTGGTATTCCTATTCCTTCATCTTTTACTATTACTTTTATATCTTTATCTTCATCTTTTACTATTAAACTTATTTTACCACTTTCAGTAAACTTCAATGCATTACTCAATAAATTCTTTATTATCTGTTTTATCCTATCTTCATCGCTATACATTGTCTCTAAACTATCATCTACTTTTAATACAAAGTCAATCTCTTTTGCTTTTGTCTGTGGATAAAACATATCATAAATACTCATTATCAAATCTTTTATATTTATCGCATCATTATTAAGTATTATTTGCCCTGCTTCTAGTTTTGAAATATCTAATACATCATTTATTAAGTATAATAAATCTTTCCCACATTTATTTATTATTCCTATATTTTTGATTTGTTTCTCATCTAAATTCTCTGTTTTATTTCTCATCATTACATCACTAATTACATTTATTGAGTTTAATGGTGTTTTTAGTTCATGGCTCATATTTGCCAAAAAATCATCTTTTGATTTATTTGCTTGGATTAATTCTGCTTTTTGATCTTCTAGCTTATTTTTTTGAATCTCTTTTATCATGGATAACTGTTCCATATTGATATAAGCTTCATTGATTCTTTTTGACATTTTATTAAATACATTTGAAAGCTTATAAAACTCATTATTTTGTAAATCATCTAAGTTTATTTCAATAAATTCATGTTCTTCAATATCAAATTTATTTGTAGCATCAATAATTGTATTTAAAGGTTTTATTAAATATTTTGCAGTAAAAATAGAAAAAAGTACCCAAAGAATAATCATTCCAAAAATCATATTTAATAAAATAAGAAATACTGTATCCCAAACAAGGTTATAAATATCAGTTTTTTTGATAAATAGAATTAATTCTAAATCTTTTTTATCATAAACATCAATTTTTATTCTATGTTTAAAAAAATAATTATCTTCATAAAAGCTTACATCTTTATTTTTTTCATTTACATCTTTTGTAAATGATGTACCAATAGCTCCTTTAAAGAACTTAAAGTTTTTTGAACTATCAATTGCTACAAGTCCAGAAATATTACTAGTTTTAAAAATAGTTTTTGTTATTTCATCAAATGCAAAATTATCTTTATCAATATGATATTTTGAGAATAAATCTTTGTAAACTTTTTCTACTTTATAAAATTGTTTATAAGCCTCTTTTTTATTATTATCATATTCTGAGAATATTTGATAAAACATGAAAATTATCATGATAATAAAATATGTAAGATATACCTTTTTAATAAGAATATACCCAATGCTTTTTTTAAAATTTTTTATGAACTCTAACATTATTGACTCACATTTTAAATTTAATAGTAAAATACATTATAATACAAGACATTATATTTTATTATTATTATTTTAAATTAGCAAGTTTTTAGTTTAAGAATAATAAAATTAATAACTTTTATATTACAAAAGGATATCTATATGGAAAACATTAAAGACTTTATCAAAAAATTAAAGGTTTTATATGTTGAAGATGAAGACCAAGCAAGAATGATTTTTGGAAAATATTTAAATAAAAAATTTGATACATCAATCTTATGTAGCAATGGTTTTGAAGCCTATGATGCCTTTATTAAAGCTACAAATGATAAAGAACCTTTTGATTTAATTATTAGCGATATTAATATGCCTAAAATCGATGGCATAGAACTTCTTGAAAAAATAAGAGAATTAAATAAAGATATTCCTTTTATTTTTACAACAGCAAGAAGTGAATCTGAACAGATGATTAAAGCAATAAACTTAAATGTAAGTTCCTACTTATTAAAACCATTAGATTTTTCAATAATTGATAAAAGTGTAGAAAAAATTTGTAAAGAAATATATTATAAAAAGAATTTTGAATTACAAAAGAAAGAAATGGAAGCTTACTTATCTGTTTTAAATAAAGAAGCAATAGTTGTAAAAACTGATTTTGATGGAAATATCACCTTTGTAAATGATGCTTTTATTGATATATCAGGATATCTAGAAGATGAAATATTAGGTAAAAATCATAGTATTCTAAAACATCCAGATGTTCAAGCAAGTTTATACGAAGAGATATGGGAAACAGCAAGAAAAGGTAAAATATGGGAAGGAACGCTAAAACATCTATCTAAAGACAATGAAACATATTTTGTAAATACAAAAATAATTCCAATTTATGATGATGCAGGTAAAGAAATTACTCAATTTATTAGCATACGGTTTTTAGTGACAGAAGAAGAAAACCAAAGAAGAGCACAAAATAAAAAATTTTTAGAACAATTGACCTTATATAAAAAAGAGATTGCAAACCATAAAAAAGAAAAAGAAGATATATTATCAAAAGCAACTAGTTGTAATGATAATACAAAACTTTATAAAGACAAAATTATTACTTATGAAAATAAGATACGAAATCTTTTATCACAACTGGAGATTTATGAAACCCAAAACATTGAATATAATAAAATGGATTTAATGATGAAACAAGATAAAAAGAAACAATTTGACATAATGACAAAACAACTATTAATAATAAAAAATCATAACAAAACTATTACAAAAGAACTTGAAGATTTAAAAGCTATTATTCAATACAAAGAAGAACAAATAAAAGCTCTTGATAAAAAAAGAGTAGATCATGAAAAAAGAATAGCATCTTTATTAGATTTAGTGACTAATTTACAAGAGGAACTTAAAACATTTAAGAATGAAAATAATGAATAAAGATAAACAGTTTGATATTTTATATCCAATATTAAATAATATATCTCCCCTTTCAGATGAAAATTGGGAAATAGCAAAAAAATATTTTAAAACAAAAACATTAAAAAAAGGTCAACATCTTTTTTATGTAGATGACCATATTGATGATTTTTATTTTCTTATTAATGGACTAGCTAGATATTATTACCTTACTGATGATGGTAAAGAGTTCAATAAATCTTTTGCAGAAAAACAAGGACATCTATTAAGTAGTATTTCTTCAGTATCACAAGGAATTCCCTCTCCTTTTAGTGTGGAAGTTCTTAGTGACTTTATAACTTTACACATACCCTATAAAAAACTTTTAGAACTAGGTATGCAATATAAACAATGGAATGATTTACTTTTAAGAATATACGAAAATCTTGTAATCAAAAAAGAGAGACGTGAGGCTGATTTTCTACTTTTAAGTGCAAGAGAGCGTTATGAAAAGTTTTTGAATGATTATTCTATGATTGAAAATGCAGTTGCAAACTATCATATTGCTTCTTATTTAGGCATTACGGATGTTGCTTTATCAAGAATTAGAAAAGAGATGAAAAATTAACATAGGTTAATGAAAATATTTTTTTTTGGTTGTATACTTTCACTATTAATTTTACGGAGAAAAAAATGCAATTAAAAATCGCAGAACTTAAAGATATAGATAATATATTAAAACTACATGCAAAATACCAATTAGCAACTATAGCCCAAGAAGATAAAAAAGATGGATTTGTAACCACAGGATTTTCAAAAGAAGAACTTACTGCAATTATTGAAGAAGAACAAGGAATATTTATAGCAGTTGAAGCAGACACAGTTTTAGGATATGTTATGTCAGCTTCTTGGCAATTTTGGTCAAAATGGCCGATGTTTGTACATATGATAAAAGACTTACCAAAATTAAACTATTTAGGACAAACTTTAACTGTAGATAATTCTTACCAATATGGACCTGTGTGTATTGATAAAAGTGTTAGAGGAAGTGGTCTTTTAGAAAAGCTTTTTGATTTTGCTTTAGAGTCTATGTCTAAAAGATATCCTATTTTGGTAACTTTTGTAAATGTAATCAATGAAAGATCATATGCTGCTCACAAAAGAAAACTAGGACTTGATGTTATTCAAGAGTTTGAATTTAATAATAACAGATACTATGAAATGGTTTTTGATACATCAAAAAGAGTTTTAGGAAAATAATGATAAACAACAATTTAAAAAACAAAGATTTATGTAAAATAAGAACTATAACTTCTTTTTTAACTCTTACAAAAGATAAATCAACTTGGGAAAAGAAAATAAAAGAGGCTTCATTATTTGGGGGAAAATTATCAAAAGAATTTAACCAAAATGAATATACAGTTCAAAGTATAAGAATAGTAACAAATGCTTTTGGAGAGTATCTTGATACATCAACTTTGCAAAGTGCTATAAAAGATATGCAATTTTTATCTGATTTGCTAAAAAGTGATTCTATGCCTGATATTAGAATACGATTTGCCATCGGTGAAGCAAAAACTTCAAATGAAATACAAATGTTGCCAATACTAGTCCAAAAATTTGGAGACTTATGTAATGTTTGTGTTAATATTGGAGTTGATGATTTGGGAATTCCAGATGCAGTTAAGACCTTGGAATGTGCAAAAGTAGTCAAAGAAATAGCCAAAATAACACCAAATGGTGAAGGTAATTTTAACTTTACTATAAATTATAATTGTAAACCATTAATTCCCTACTTTCCAGCTTCTTATCATAATAGTAGCGATGAAGATTGTTTTGCTTTAGGACTTGAAACACCTGATTTACTAGTAGCTGCTTTAAAAAGTCTGCCTGAAGAAAAAGACCATAATAAAAACTGGCAAAAATCATATGAAATCATGAGTAATTCTTTACAATATCATATAAATGATGTTTTAAAAATTCTTAATAATTTTAAACATGACTTTAAAAGAAAGTTTGCAGGAATTGATACCTCTGCTGCTCCTTCTAAAAACTGTTCATCTATGGTAGATGTATATAAACTTTTGGGTGTTCCATACTTTGGAGCTTCTGGTACTATTGAAGCATCTGCACTTTTAACAAAAGTCTTTAAAGGTCAAAAAGGCTGTGAGCTTATTGGCTTTTCTGGACTAATGCTAGCAGTTGTTGAAGATGAAGGTTTAGCACTTGCCACAAAGAATAATGAGTTTGAGATACGCTCACTTCTTACATATTCATCAGTTTGTGGAATAGGACTTGATACTGTTCCTATTGAGGGAGATATTAGCGTTGAAAAGATTGCTGATATTTGTAGAGATACTGGAACTATGGCATTTAGATTAAATAAGCCATTAACTGTAAGATTATTCCCCGTTCCAGGATTAAAAGCTGGAGATATTACAAACTTTGAAAGTGATGATTTGTGCAATAGTGCAGTTTTATTGGTACCTTAAAAGGTAAGAAACTGCACAAGACCCATATAAAAAAGAGTTCCTAATATAATTGATACTAAATAGTTATTAAATTTTAGGTGTAAAAATACTGTAAATCCTATAGCTAAAAGTTCTTTTAATCCATAGGGAGCTGATTTAAAATCTACACTTGTAAGTGTATAAAATATCAAAATAGTCATAATTATTGGAGGAAAGTTTTTCTCAATAAATACAACCCAAGCTGGTGGTTCATGCTTTACAAAAAATAAAAAAGGGAATACCCTTGTAATATAGTTTGCTATTGCCATTACTGCTATTGCTAAATATATTTCATTATTTGTCATTATTTAGCCTTTTTCTAAGAATAAACATTCCTAATAAAGAACAAACAATAGCAAATATAAGCATATTATTTATTGGTACAAGAATAATTGCCAAAATAGAAGTAACAGCTCCAATTACAAAAGGTGTAATATTTTTATTTGTTTTATATTGTTCGATAGCTAATATAACAAATAGTGCTGTTAAGGAAAAATCTAAACCTTTTGTATCAAAAGATATATTTGTTCCAAAAACAGCTCCCAAAAGTGTCCCTATCACCCAATAAAATTGATTAAGACCGCATAAATATAAGTAATAATATTTTTTCTTTAATTGCTCATCATCTTTTATACTAGTAAGTAAAGCGTAAGTTTCATCGGTAAGTCCAAAAATTAAATAGGGTTTGAGCTTTCCAGATTTTTTAAACTTTTTAAGCATTGATAAGCCATAAAAAGATTGTCTTATATTTACAAAAATAGAGGTAATAAAAATATCAATCAAGCCAAGTTTTGAACTAAAAAAACCAATAGCCAAAAACTGTAAGGCACCTGCATAAATAAATATTGACATCAAAAGTGCCAAATACCAAGGATAATCTAAACTAGTAATTAATAAACCAAAAGCAAAACCAAGTACACAATAACCCATCATAACGGGAATTGATACTTTAAGGGCTGTTTTAAATTCTTTTGATTTTATCATTATGTAGATTCACAGTAAAGAGAAAATCTCTTTACAGTTTTGAATAAGCTTCTGTTAGTTTTGTATATAAAAGGTTAAAATCAATATTTTCATACTCTTCTAATATTGATACCATAATTACATTATCTTCTTTTCCATTCCATTCTTTGATATATGTTCCTTCTTTATAACCATTGTCTTGTCTAAATTTATTTAAACAGTTTTTTCCAATATAAAGTTTTTGCAACCAAGTAAATGATAATCCAGAAATCTTACAACATCTAAAATATTGATCGATAAATCTCTCAATCCCTGAAAAAGATGGCATATTCCCAGTTTGAATAGCTAGTGAAATATAAGAAAGCTTTTCAGATTCTTTTACCATAAGTTTTACATCTACTTCACTATTTGCTTCATAAATACAATGTGTATTTACCAATGAAACGGCTTTTGGAATATTTGTTTCTTGTAAAATATAAGACATTAAAAAGTGCCAAATATCGACTAACTCTACATGAATATTATTCATATCAGGTGCTGCATTGATATTTTTCCAGTGTTTCCAAGGAGTTGATTCAATTAGTTCTGAAACTTCCATGTGAATACATCTTAACCAATTAATCTCTTTACCATATTTATTAGTTCCTAATTCCCAATTTTTACCATTTGTTGAGTCATTTAATTCTTTTTGTAATAAAAACATCTCTTCTAATTTATGTGGAAAACTAGATGCTTCTTCTAATAGTGTTGCAAGAGGCAAACACTCTTCTACTAAAGTATCTAAACTAGTACTTTCTGGTAATTTTTCTTCACCTTTTAATAAATGAATAATAAAAGAGATAGTATATGGTATTTCATCTTTCTCTTCCCATTTTAAAATTTCTGATGTTGTAACACCTATATATTTTGCAAAATCTTCAATAGTATAAAATCCTAAAGATTTTGTAGCAATTTTTAAATCCTCATATAACAATATTAACTCCTATTCCCTTGGTAATTCAATTTTAAATAATGCACCATCTGAACCATTTTTTACACTTAGTTTCCCTAAACTATGGTCTTCAATAATAATTTTATTCATATACAATCCAAGACCGGTACCTTTTTCATCATTTTTAGTTGTAAAATATGAATCAAAAACTTTTTTTAAATTTTCTTTAGGTATTCCGCCTGCATTATCTTCGATTTCAATTATTACATAATTTTCGTTAAAATCACATCTAATAATTATTTTCTTTGATTGGATATTTCTTTCTAAAAGTACATCAATAGAATTTTTAATAATATTAATTAAGACTTGAATTAAATTATTTTCAATTATACTGATTTCATAATCTTTTTTTATATCTAACTCAAAATCAATATTATTAATAGTTAATACATAATGCAAAAATTTTACAGCTTTTTCTATAATAGTACTAGGTTTAGCGTTAACACTAATACTTTCTGGTTTAAAAAAATTTCTAAAATCATCAATTGTTCTAGACATATAGTTTACTTGAGTATCTATTTCTTTAACCGATTTTTCTAATATCTCATTATTAATATGTCCTTCTGTCGTTTTAGTTATGATTAATTTTTGTGCTAATATTGAAACAGTCTGTAATGGTTGTCTCCATTGATGAGCTATCATTGATATCAATTCACCCATAGCTGCCGTTTTTGATTGTTCTAAAAAGGCTTTTTTATGTTTTTCTAGGTTTTTTTTATAAGTTATATCTTTAAAAATTAGTGTGAGGGTATCTTCTTTTCTAATAGAACTTATATTTACCCAAAAAACTGTTTTATCACATTTTTGGACTTCTACTTCACTAACAAAGTTGTTATGTTTTAAAATATTATTTAAAAAATTTATAGCATTTTTTTTATAAATAATTAAATCTAAAATATTAAGATTTGAGCTTTCTTCTTTGTATAAAAAAAGTTCATCAAAACTTTTACTTGATTCTATAACTTTTCCATCAAGTGATATATCAACTAATGGTAGATGCTCATCTAAAAGAGTTAATAAATAAGTTATTTTTTCTTTATCTTCTACTTTTATTTTATCATCATTTTTATTTAGTAAATATAAGTAGAAAGAATCAAAGATTTCATCTGTAGTTTTTCTAAAAAGATAATCATCAAGTTTCTTATTTTTCATATGCAAATGTATAGAATTTTTTAGATTTCGTAGAATATAAAAGTACTCACTTTTATCAAATTTCATCTTAGATAAAAAAGATAATTCATTTGTTTGTTCATTTAAATATGAAACTATATTCTCAAAAATCTTACTTAAAAGTTTTTTTATAAAATCATCAATACTAATTTCATATTTATCAAGAATATTTAGGATTTCTTCATTAGCAAGTATGTATCTAAAAATTTTGATTTTGTTAATTTCTAAATATAATATATGCTCCTTAAATGACAATAAAACTTCCTATTTAGTATTTGGTTTTTTTTGATAAAACTTACAGTCTAATCTACTAGAATTTTTTACAACTATGCTTGGCAGTGTTTGTGATTTAAAGCCATATGCTTTACATCCATGTGCTCTACCACCCTGCCAAGTAACATAATAGTAAACACACTTTTGACAAATAATTCGTTCTTCCATTTTAAATTAACACTTTACTTTGTATTGCTTTTGCTAATGATAAGATATCAACATTTTCTAAACTAACCCCTGTTGGGACACCTTGCGCTATTTTTGTAAAATTTATATTAAATTCTTTTAATTTATCTTCAATAAATAAAATAAAAGCATCATTGGATAATGAAGGAGATATAGCAAAAAGAATATCTTTTACTTTATTTGTTTTTACATATGAGATTAATTGGTCAAGAACTATTTCATCTAAATGTGATATAACAAAATATTTTCCATTAAATTGTTTTGATTCTTCAATTGTAAAAATATCTTTTGCAGATTGAACAACACAAATAAAACTAGACTCTCTCTCATCATCTAAACAAATTTCGCAAATTTCATGTTCACTCATGCAACCACACTTTGAACATTTTCTTATTGATTTTAATGCATTTTCTATGCTATGTGCAATTTTAATCCCACAATAATTATCATTCATAATAATATGATAAGCTAGTCTTTGTGCTGATTTTTTACCTATTGTAGGTAAGTTTTCAAATGCTTCTACTAAGTCGTAAAATTTATTTAATCCAAGTTTCATTTGGCGATTATATCAAAGATTTATGATTAATTAGATAAAATCGCGCAGTTTTTAAAATAATTTGAGGAGAAATACTTTGTTAGACATAGATTATTATGAATTATTAGAAGTGACAAAAAGCGCTGATAAAAGTACGATAAAAAAAGCTTATAGACAAATGGCAATGAAATATCATCCTGATAAAAATCCAGATGATAAAGAGGCTGAAGAAAAATTTAAAGCAATTAATGAAGCTTATCAAGTTTTAAGTGATGAAGAAAAAAAAGCTTTATATGATAGATATGGAAAAGCTGGATTAGAAGGACGAGGACAAAGTAGAGGTGGTTTTAGTGGTGGTTTTGACGACTTAAGTTCTATTTTTGAAGAGATGTTTGGACAATCAGGTTTTGGCGGTGGTCAAAGAAGACAACAAAGAAAAACATATAGTTATAATTTAGATATTGGGGTTGAATTAAAAGTTGAATTTAATGAAGCAGCTTTTGGTGCTAAAAAAGAAGTTGTATATAAATACAAAACTGCATGTAAACCTTGTAAAGGAACTGGAGCAGAAGATGGTAAATTATCTACTTGTAAAACTTGTGCAGGTCAAGGACAAGTTCATACAAGACAAGGTTTTATGACCTTTGCACAAACATGTCCTACTTGTAACGGAAGTGGAGAATCAATAGCTAAGAAATGTAAAAAATGTTCTGGAACAGGATATGAAACTCATGAAGAGAAGTTTAATGTTGATATTCCTGAAGGTGTAAATGATGGGAATAGAATTAGAGTATCAAATAAAGGAAATATTGCCCCAGATGGTACAAGAGGTGATTTATATTTACAAATAAATGTAAAAGAAGATCCTCATTTTATAAGACATGATGATGATATTTATATTGAAGTTCCATTATTCTTCACACAAGTAGCTCTTGGTGATAATATTACTATTCCTGGGTTAAGAGGAAAATTATCTCTTGATATTCCAATGGGAACAAAAGATAAAGAACAATTTAAGTTCAAAGGTGAAGGTATCAAATCTGTTCAAGGATATGGTAAAGGTGATTTAATTGTTCAAGTAAAAATTAAATATCCTAAAAGCATAAATGAAGAACAAAAAGAGTTATTAGAAAAACTTCAAGAAAGTTTTGGAATTGAGAGTAAACCACATGAAAGAAATTTTGAAAGTATGTTCGATAAAGTAAAAAAGTGGTTTAAGTAAAGTAAGGAACTCTCCTTACTTTAATATTTACAATTAAATAAATATTATTCAGTTATATTTTATATTTTATGTTACAATTATTAAATTTTAATAAAAAGATTTATTATGAAATATTTATTATTTATTTTATTATTTTTAATTAATATTTTTGCAAATACAATAAATAAAGACATTAAAAAAGAAAATATATATTTTACTTCTGATTTAAATTGGATTCCCTACAGCTTTTATGACAACCAAGTAGCCAAAGGTTATATTCTCGATTATATTAAATTATTAGGCGAAAAAGGAAATTTTAAACCTATATTTTTACCTGATGAATGGTCTAATAATATAGAAAAATTAAAATCACAAAAAGCAGATGTATTAACTGGCGTTTTATATAAAAAAAGTAGAGAAGACTTTTTACTATTTACAAATGTGTTTTTGAAACAGAAACTAGCCATAGTTACTAGTATTAATAGATTAGAACTAAAAGACATAAAATCATTAAATAATAAAACTATTGGAATGATTAGAGGCTGGGCTAATACAAATTTAATTTTAAAAAATTATCCGGAAATAAAAATTAGATTTTATAACTCATTGGATGATATATTTGCAGATATAAAAAATCAAAAAATTGATGGAACAATTCAATACAATCTTACAGCAAAACACTATATTAATAATGCATTTTTAAATACATTAAAAGTTTCACTAATACCTAAAATAAAAGACTTTAATGAAAATATATTTTTAGGTGTAAGAAAAAACCGTCCAGATTTAGTTGAGACATTAAATAAGGCAATTAAAAGTATTACTCCTGATGAAATTGAATATCTTAATGAAAAATGGGAATCAAATAAAGATGCAATATATTTAACTAAAAAAGAGAAAGAATTTATTAAAAATCATACAATAAGAGTATCTTTTACAACCAATTGGGCACCAATTAGTTTTATTGACAATGGAAAAGCTTATGGACTAGGATTTGATTTTTGGTATAACATAGTAAAAAAAACAAATTTAAAAGTTGAATATAAAACTGAAGATAAATTTTATAAATCTTTAAATGAGATTAAAAATAAAACTCAAGATGTTATTGTTACAACTTCAAAAACAAAAGATAGAGAAAAATATGCAATTTTCTCAAAAGTTTATTTTAAAATTCCTATTGGAATTGTTACAACCAAAGATCAAAATTATATACCAAATGTGGAATCTTTAAAAGACAAAAAAATAGCAGTTGGAAGAAATTATACTGCTTACAAATTACTTCACGAAAATTATCCTTATCTAAATTTTGTCTTTGTTGATAATATAACACAAGGATTAGAACTTGTTTCATCTAATAAAGTGTTTGCAGTAGTAGATAGTATGCCTGTGCTTGCTTATAATATTAAAAAAAATAGTTTGCACAATCTTAAAATTTCGGGTAACACTAATATTGACTATAACTTACAAGTAATGATAAGAGATGATTATGTAATTTTAAAAGATATTATAAATAAAGCATTAGATAGTCAAAAACTAGAAGAAAAAGAGAATATATATAATAAATGGTTAGACTTAAAATTTGTTAAACCTTTTGATTATGAACTTATGTTTAAAATCTTAATTCCTATAATAATCATATTTTTTATAATTATTTACAAAAATAGACAATTAACTAAATATCAAAAAGAGTTAAATTTGGCTAAATCAGAACTTGAACTTTCATTAGAAAGTTTTAAAAGTTTACTTGATTTTACAGTAGATGGAATTTTTATTTTAAAAGATAGAAAAATTATTTTTGTAAATAATCAAGCTATAAAAATGTTTCAATATCCTAAAGAAGAATTATTTTATTTTCCTATAGAAAAACTTTTTATTTTAGATAAAGATATAGATCTTATAATAAAGGACTCAAGAGAAAATTCAATTGAACTAAATGCCATAAATTCTAAAAATGTTACTTTCCCAATTATGCTTAAATCAAAAAATATACTTTTTGAAAACAATAATACAATTATATTATCAACTATTGATATGACAGAAATAAGACAAAGAGAAAGACTTTTACTACAACAATCTAAAATTGCAAGTTTAAGTGAAATGTTAAGTAATATTGCCCACCAATGGAGGCAACCACTTAGTTTCATTTCTACTGCAGTTACAGGGTTAAAGATTCAAAAAGAGTATAATCAATTAGATGAAGAATTATTTTTTAAAACAATAGATGAGATAGAGGATAAGACACAATATTTATCTAAAATCATTAATGATTTTCAAAATTATTTAAATGGAGAAAAAACTATTAAAGAATTTGATTTATCTAAATGCATAAACCAAGTTCTAAGTATTTTAAATGATAGCTTTCTTGAAAATAGAATAAAGATAACAAATAATTCAACAAATAAATTAACAATTATTTCAAATGAGAATGAGTTAAATCAAGCTTTAATTTATATCTTAAATAATGCAAAAGATGCTTTGGTTGAAAAAAATATAGAAGATAAAAATATTGAAATTAATACTTATCTTAAAAATACTGATTATGCAATTATTGAAATAATAGATAATGCAGGAGGAATTGATAATAAAATTATAGATAAAGTCTTTGAACCATACTTTACTACAAAACATAAATCACAAGGAACAGGTCTTGGCTTATATATGACTCATAAAATCATAACGCAAAACTTAAAAGGTAATATAGACATCCAAAACTACAAGACTACTTTTACTAAAGTAACTATTGAATTACCACTTAAATAATATAATCTTTATTTAACTCCTATTTCCTTATAATACGCATAGTAATTAAAAAAATGAGGTAAAAATGAAAGATTCATATTTAAGTTCATATCCTGATAAAAAAGGGTATTTCGGTAGATTTGGTGGTTCTTATATTCCAGAACAACTAATAAAACCATTTGAAGAAATTACTAAAGCATATAATGAAATTAAAAACTCAGAAGAATTTATAAATGAGTTAAAATATGTAAGAAGACATTATCAAGGAAGACCCACTCCTATTTCATATGCCAAAAATTTAACGCAATTTTGTGGTGGTGCGAAGATATATTTAAAAAGAGAAGATTTAAACCATACGGGAGCCCATAAACTAAATCACTGTATGGCTGAAGTAATATTAGCTAAGCATTTAGGTAAGAAAAAAGTTATAGCAGAAACAGGAGCTGGACAGCATGGTGTTGCACTTGCAACTGCAGCTGCATATTTTGGATTAGAGTGTGAGATTCATATGGGTGAAGTTGATATAAAAAAAGAGCACCCAAATGTACTTAGAATGAAAATACTGGGTGCAAAAGTAGTACCAGTAAGTCACGGTTTAAAAACTCTAAAAGAAGCAGTCGATTCAGCTTTTGAGGCATACTTAGCAGATACAGAAAACTCTATTTATTGCATTGGTTCAGTTGTAGGTCCGCATCCTTTTCCTATGATGGTTAGAGATTTTCAAAGTATAATTGGAATTGAAGCTAGAGAACAGTTCTGGGGGCATGAGAATAAACTTCCTAATTATGTAATTGCCTGTGTTGGTGGTGGTTCAAATGCTATGGGAATATTCTCAGGTTTTATTGATGATGAAGGTGTTAATTTATATGGAGTTGAACCTTTAGGTAGAGGTGAAAATTTAGGTGAACATGCAGCTAGTTTAACATATGGAAGTGAAGGAATTATGCATGGATTTAATTCTATTATGTTAAAAGATGAGAATGGGGAACCAGCACCAGTTTACTCTATAGGAAGTGGAATAGACTATCCATCTGTTGGACCAGAACATGCATTTTTAATGGATAGCGGAAGAACAAAAGTTGGATTATGCGATGATAAAGAAGCTGTAAATGCCTTCTATAAATTATCTCAACTAGAGGGAATAATTCCAGCATTAGAATCTGCTCATGCAGTTGCATATGCTATGAAATTAGCACCAAGTTTAAGTAAAGACGAAACAATATTAGTTAATTTAAGCGGTAGAGGAGACAAAGATATCGATTTTGTTATTGAGAACTACCCTCTTTGTGATTTTCAATAATTTATTAACTAACATATAAAGCATACAAAAAAATATAAAACACAGTTAAACTTCTCAAATAAAGGTTTAACTATGAAAAATATTTGGATAATAGGTTCTAGTAGTGGCATTGGATTAGATCTTTTAAATATATATTTAAAACTAGATTACAAGATAATAGCCTCTTCTAGAACAATAGAATCATCAAAAGAATTACTAGCTTTACAAAAACAATACCCAAAAAAATTAAATTTATTAAATATTGATGTGTCTAATACACAAAGTGTAGAATCATCTGTAAAAAAAGTTTTTAATATATTTGATACAATTGATATTACTATTTTTAATGCAGCTGTTTATGAAGTTATGTCTATGGAAAATTGGAATATTAAACATTATGAAAATATGACAAATATCAATTATCTAGGAGCATTAAGAGTAACTACAACCCTTATACCTTTTTATGAAAAACAAGGATATGGACGATTGGTTTTTAATGCCAGTTTATCAAGTTATTTTGGTCTTCCTTATGGTGGAGGATATAGTGCAAGTAAAGCTGCTCTTGTAAACTTTGCCCAATCTATTCAAGCAGAACTAATCGTAAAAAATATTGAAGTTCAAATTATCAATCATGGTTTTGTAAAAACTAGATTAACCAAAAAAAATGATTTTGATATGCCTGATTTAATTACTAGTGAAGTTGCTGCAAAGAATATTTATGAAGGAATAAATAAAAAATACTCTTTTGAGATAAGATTTCCTTTTAAGATATCTTTATTTTTAAGATTAATGGCAATGTTACCTTATAAAATATCACTAGCAATAAATAAGAAGTTATTAAAATGAATTATAAACAACATGCCCAAAATTACGCTTTATTTTTTGAAAATTTGAATAAAGATTTAGATATAAATGATTATAAAATTATATTTGCAGAAGATATCTATTTTGAAGATCCCTTTCAAAAAATAAATGATTTAAGTTCTTTAATAAGAATCTTTAATCATATGTATCAAACATTAGAAGAACCAAGTTTTAATGTTACTGAAATAATTACAAAAGATAATATTGCATATCTTAGATGGATTTTTAAATATAAAACTTCAAGAGAAAGTAAAGAATATGAACTGTTCATAGGTGTAAGTAGAGTTGAATTTTCTTCAAAAGGTAAAGTTATCTCACATATTGATTATTGGGATAGTGGAGTAAACATTTATGAAAAGATACCGCTATTAAAATATATTATTAAATATATAAAAAATAAGCTAAAAGCATGAATAAAATATTTGAAAAGATTGCTTATGGAATACTAGCTATTCCAGTAGCTTTTTTGGGACTACCTATATATATTTATTTACCAAATTTTTATGTAAATGAAGTAGGATTGAATATTGCACTTGTGGGTATTGCACTTTTTTTATCAAGATTACTTGATATGATTAGTGATCCTTTTATTGGACTTATTAGTGATAAAAAAATAAAAAAAAGCTATTTAATAGCAGGAGGAAGTATAGTTTTACTTTTCAGTTTTTATTTTCTTATTCATCCTGCAAGTTCAAACTCCTTTTGGTGGTTATTTCTTTTTTCTGCTTTAACTTATATCTCTTGGAGTTTTATAAATATTCCCTATCTTGCTTTAAATGCAGAACTTGGAAAAGATTATTATGATAATACAAAACTATCATTTTCAAGGGAAGTTTTTACAATAGTTGGTGTAGTTATAGCACTTCTATTACCTTACATTTATAGTATTTCTGAAGATGCAAAGCAGAGTTTGAATTTACTTTTAAAAAGTTCTGTAATAGTTTTTCCTATAGTTATATTAATTTTTATTTTATCTATAAAAGAAGATAAAGATAAAATTGAAACCTTAGCTTTTTTTGATAGTTTGAAAAAGTTTAAAAAAGACTTTTCAAAAGCAAATAATATTTTTATAGCTTTTATATTAAATAATCTCGCAAATGCTATTCCTGCAACTTTGTTTTTATTTTATGTGCAATTAGTACTTAAAACACCAGAATACACAGGAGCTCTTTTATTAGTTTATTTTTTATCAGCTGTAATTGCTTTGCCTTTTTGGATATATTTATCTAAGAAAATCAATAAACAAAAAGTTTGGATAAGTTCAATTCTTTTTGCAGTTATATCTTTTTCTTTTGTTCCATTTTTAGGAGAACAAAACTATATATTATTTGGAATAATCTCATTTTGTACAGGAATAAGTCTAAGTGCAGATATGGCAATACCGGCTTCCATTCAATCTGACATTGCTCAAAAATCAAAAACCTTAGGCAACCAAATATCAGGTGTACTCTTTGGTTTTTGGAATATGATTACAAAACTATCTTTAGCCTTAGCTGTATTTATAACTTTTATTGTGTTAGAATTAGTTGGTTTTGATGCAAATAATGTCTCTACCATAGCTTTAAATACTCTTATAATGCTTTATTCTATTCTTCCCATATTATTTAAACTTTTAGCAGTATTCTTTATAAAAAAGTACAAAGACCAATAATAATTTATGAAATGACAAAAACTAACTATTAAATTATTTATTCTATTTATATAATCATAATAATAGAATTTTAGGAGTTAATATGCGTATGGTTTTTGTATTAATGTTTTTTTTCATTTATTTATATTCAAAAACTCCACAAAGTGTTAGTTTTGTTGACCCTAAACTTTTTAGTGGCACTTGGTTTGAGATTGCACGCACATATAATTATTTTGAGAAAAATTGTTTGTCACCTACTGTTGAATATAAACTAGTCGATAGCAATGCGTTTAAAGTATTTAATAGGTGTTATGACAAAAATGATACTAATAATATTATTCAGTATGAAGGCAAAGCAGTTCCAAAAGAAAAAGATTCTATGTCAAAGATAGATATGACATATTTTTTCATATTTACAAGTGAATACAGAATTATTTATATAAATGACTATCAAACTGCCGTAATGGCAAGTAGTGATTTTGAGAATATTTGGATAATGAGTAAATCAAAAGATATAGAAAAAGAAGAACTAAATAAGATTTTGGATTTTTTAGGTAGCTTTATGGATACCTCAAAACTTATTTACTCAAAACATTCATAAGGATTAAATATGAAAATTGCCGTATTAGGTGCTGGAATAAGTGGACTTGGAAGCGCTTATTTATTAAGTAGTAAACATGAAGTTGATTTATATGAAAAAGATAATCGATTTGGTGGACATGCAAGAACTACACAAGTTGAAGAAGATGGTAAGAAATTTGGAGTTGATACTGGATTTTTAGTATTTAATTATGCAACCTACCCTCTTCTTACAAAACTATTTGAGGATCTTGATGTAAAAATAGAAAACTCAGATATGAGTTTTGGCTTTTGGGATACTAAATCAAATGTAGCTTACAATGGAGAATCACTAAAAGGAATGTTTTTTCAAAAGAAAAATCTATTTTCTCTAACCCATTATAAAATGATAAAAGATATATTAAATTTTAATGAAAGAGCAAATTTTGATTTAGAAATAAATTCACCACAATTAAACAAATCATTAGGTGAATATATAGAAAACTACTCAGAAGCATTTAAAAATAGATATCTAATTCCTATGGGGGCAGCTATTTGGTCAACGCCTAGTGATAAAATGCATGACTTTCCAGCTTATACATTTATAAACTTTTTCAAAAATCATGGATTACTGGGAGTAAATAGTCATCATCAATGGTTAACTGTATCAAATGGAAGTATAAATTATGTAAATAAAATCATTGAAAAAATCTCAGGAAAAACAATATTAAACTCTGATGTTATTTCTGTTACAAGAGAAAATAACAAAGTAGTATTACACCATGCAAATAATACAAAATCAATCTATGACAAAGTAATATTTGCAATGCATGCTCCTGAAGCTTTAGAGTTAATAAAAGATACAACTTCTATTGAAGAAGAGATATTAGGTACTTTTAAATATAAAAATAATAGTGCCCTACTTCATAATGATAATAATGTTTTATATCCAAATAAAAAAATCTATGCAGCTTGGAATTATAAAAGTAATAATGGAAATGCAAATGTTACTTTATCATATTGGATAAATAGATTGCAAAATTTAAAAAGTAAAAAAGACTATTTTGTATCTTTAAATGAGATAGATAATGTAGAAAATATTATTGAAAAAATTGAATATTCTCATCCTCAATTTGACATAAATACAATAAATATGCAAAAAAGAAGAGAAGAAATAAATGGAGTAAACAATACATATTTTGCAGGTGCTTATTGGAGATATGGCTTCCACGAAGATGGTTTATGGAGTGCTAATACTATTGCTCAAGATTTAGGATGTGGATTATGAGTCATAAATTTTTTGATGGAATAATATATCATAAAAGATTTTTACCAGTTGAACATACTTTTAAGTATAAATTTTTTATGTTAGACATTGATTTAAGCGATATAAATTCATTAAAAAACACCCTGTTTTCGACTAATAAATTTAATTTATTTTCTTTTTTGTCAAAAGATCATTTTGGACAAAAGAAAAGTTTTTTAGATAATGTGGAGTATCTATTAAAAGCCCATAATGTGGAAAAATCTTTAAGAATGCATTTTATAACACTTCCTAGAATAATGAATTTTGTTTTTAATCCAATAAGTCTTTTAATTATAAATGATGAAAACAATAAACCAAGTAAACTTTTAGCAGAAGTACATAACTACAATGGTGGTAGAGTTATTTATAATCTTGACTTAGAAGAAACAAAAGGAAATAAATATAAAGCAATAGTAAAAAAAGATATGTATGTCTCTCCTTTTTTTAGTAGAGTTGGAGAGTATGAATTTACTTTTAAGTATGCTGAAAAATCGATGTTAGTAAAAATCGATTTATATGAAAATAAAAATCGAGTACTTTGTGCATATTTTAATGGAAACTCATTGGAGTTTTCATCAAAGAATGTATTAAAACTATTCTTAAAACATACATTTTTAACTTTTTTTGTAGTAACCCGAACAATCTGGCAATCAATAAAACTAAAAAGATTGGGACTAGTTTGGAAAAAACCTATAAAAGAAGATCAAATAAGGAGATACTAGTGAAAAAGTTATGGCATAAATTTGGTGAGAATTTATTATCTAAAATCCAAATAGGAAATTTAAAAGTAATATACCCAAATAGTCAAATAAAATATTATGGGAATAAGTTAGATGAAGAAATTTGTTTAGAAATACATGATTATAGTTTCTTTAAAAACCTTCTTTTTTATGGAGATATAGGTTTTGCGGAGAGTTATATGAATAAAGAATTTTCTGTAAGTAATTTAACAAATTTAATAAAAATAGCTTTATTAAATTCAAAACACATAGGAATAAAAAGTGAAGATAATGCAAAAAATTTCTTAATAAATCTTCTTCCTCATTTTAACAAAGTAAAACATCTCCTAAGAAAAAATTCAAAAAAGAATTCGAGAAAAAATATCTCAGAGCATTATGATTTATCAAATGACTTTTATAAACTTTTTTTGGATGATACAATGATGTATTCAGCTGCAATATTTAAAGACAAAGATGAAGATTTATATACAGCACAAAAAAGAAAAATAGAACACCTTGCCAATAAATTAAACCTAAAAAAAGGTGATAATGTACTTGAAATTGGCTCAGGTTGGGGTTCTATGGCTTTACATTTAGCAAAAGAAAAACAATGTAAAGTAACAACAGTAACACTTAGTACTGAACAAAAAAGACTTTGTGAGGAGAAGTTTAAAGAACATAAAGTGGAGGAAAGCATAGATATTTTGCTAAAAGATTATAGGGATTTAGAAGGTAAATTTGATTCAATTATCGCTGTAGAGATGTTTGAAGCTGTAGGAAAAGAGTACTTTGATATTTTCTTTAAAAAGTGTGAATCATTACTAAAACCAAGTGGTGTTGTTGTTTTACAAATAATAACAATGCCAGACCAAAGATATAAACACTATAGTAATAGTACAGACTTTATTCAAAAATATATATTCCCTGGTGGACATTTGCCAAGTGTTTCTAAAATATTAGAAACAACTACAAAACATACAAACCTAAATTTATTACATATGGAAGAGTTTACAGAAGATTATGCAAAGACTTTAAATATCTGGTATCAAAACTTCTTAAATAAAAAAGAAGAGATAAAAAAACTAGGATTTGATGAGTACTTTTTAAGAATGTGGGAAATGTATCTTAATTATTGTGAAGCTGCATTTTTAACTAGAAATGTAAACTTAGTACAAGTTACACTAACAAGAGATCAAAATATAGATTTAAACAAAGGATTAGTAGCATGAGATTTATAAAATACACTTTACTTATCGTTTTAACTTTATTAATTACAGGATGTACTTCTATGAAAATGAGTGACTTTAAAGATACAAAACCAGTGTTTATTCCAAAAGATTATTTTAATGGAGATTTAAAAGCTTATGGAATAGTAAAAGATATGGGTGGAAAAATCATAAAAAGCTTCAAAGCTGATATGCATGGTTCTTGGGATAAAAATGGTGTAGGAACTTTAGATGAAAGATTTGTTTATAGTGATGGTACAAAACAAACAAGAATTTGGACTTTAACTCCCCAAAAAGATGGTACTTACATAGGAACTGCTTCTGATATAGTTGGTGATGCTGTTTTAAGAAGCTTAGGAAATACAGTTATGATGGACTACACTATGAGAGTTCCTTATGGAAGTGGAACAATAGATATAAATGTAAAAGATTGGTTACATTTACAAGAAGATGGTATAATAATAAATCATTCGAAAATGAAAAAGTTTGGTTTTACGGTTG
Organism: Arcobacter sp. F2176; assembly: GCF_004116465.1. NCBI lineage: Bacteria > Pseudomonadati > Campylobacterota > Epsilonproteobacteria > Campylobacterales > Arcobacteraceae > Arcobacter > Arcobacter sp. F2176. Next base: position 126,192 of record NZ_PDJV01000001.1, on the reverse strand, counting down.
GAGAGTTAGTTATTACAATCATAAAACAGTAAAGAATTATAATGAAAGACCTATCTAAATTAAGACAAGAGTATACAACAAAAGGTTTAAGAAGAGAGGATTTACTTAACTCTCCAATCAAACAGTTTGAAGTATGGTTTGAACAAGCATTAAGTGCAGAAATTTTAGAACCAAATGCTATGAGTTTGGCAACAGTTGGAAAGGATATGAAACCATCTATTAGGACAGTTTTATTAAAACTGTATGATGAAAATGGTTTTGTATTTTTTTCAAATTATAAGAGTAAAAAAGCGTGGCAAATAGAAGAAAATCCATATGCTGCAATTCATTTTGCTTGGTTAGGATTAGAAAGACAAGTTAAAATAGAAGGAACAATTGAAAAGATTAGTAAAACTGATTCTTTAAAATACTTTCTTTCTCGACCTAAAGGTAGTCAAATAGGAGCTTGGGTCTCTCACCAAAGTGAAATTATTACTTCAAGAAGTCTACTTGAAGCAAAATTTGATGAAATAAAAAATAAATTTGTAAAAGGAGAAATACCTTTCCCCTCTTTTTGGGGTGGATATATAATAAAACCAAAAGTTTTTGAGTTTTGGCAAGGTGGTAAAGATAGGCTTCATGATAGATTTGAGTATAAATTAAATGAGAAAAATAATTGGGAAATAAATAGATTAGCACCATAAAGGAGATACTATGATTCAATGTTCGTGTAAAGAAGAGTTTAATATTTGTGGAAGTGAATCAACTGTTCATTTTATTTCAAATATAGATGAGTTATTAAAAAAAACACAGATGTATGTGAATGAATTAGGACTAGAAACAAATATAAATGAAAATATATGCTCTTTTATCTCTTTAAATCCAAATTTGTTTTTTGAAGAAAATGCTAATTTATTAATTGAAAAGTTCTCAGAAGAAGAACAAAAAGAGATAAGAGTTTTTATAGAAAATCATAGACATCCACTTACTATAAATACTGTATTAAAGTCAAAACCACTCTTCTTATATCTAAATTTTATAAAAGATGCTTCTTTTTTTGATATATTATATAATAAAAGTTTTACTTCACATTTTCAACCAATCATTGATATGAAAAAAAACTCTATTTTTGGATATGAAGCTTTGATAAGAGGTGTTTACCCAGATGGATCACTAATGTATCCAGATGAAATTTTTAAAAAATCAACTAGAAATAATACAAACTTTAAACTTGATCAAATATGTAGAGAAACAGCTCTTAAAACAGCTGCAACTAAAAGAATAAATAAAAAAATATTTATTAATTTCTTGCCAACTTCTATATACGATCCTGAATTTTGTCTTCAAGCCACAGTTAAATGGGCAAAACAATTAGATTATGATCCCAAAAATATCATTTTTGAAGTAGTTGAAACAGAAAAAGTACAAGATAAAGAGCATTTGAAAAAAATACTTAATTTTTACCGAGAAAAAGGCTTTTTAATTGCATTAGATGATGTAGGGGAAGGATATTCATCTTTAAATATGATTATCGATATAAAACCAGATATTCTAAAAGTAGATAGAAATATAATTGACAATATACAAAATGATACTATGAAACAATCTATTTACAAAGCTCTTAGACAAATATCACATGAAAATGGAATAAAACTTCTAGCAGAAGGTGTTGAAACGATTGAAGAGTTAAATACCGTAAAAGAAATTGGAGTTGATTATATACAAGGGTACTATTATGCAAAACCTTTAGCTGAGCCAATTAGAAGATTGAACTTGTAAACTACTTCTTATTAAAATCAAAAAGTCCTTTTTTTGATTTCTCATTTTCTTTATTTAGAAGTATTTCATTTAAATCATTTATTTTAATATTTTTATTTTTTATCTCTTCTTCTAAATTAGTATTTTTTTCTTTTAAATTATTTACTAATTCTAAAAGTTCATCATATTTAAATATTAATTTTTCATTTTTTTTCTTTTCAATATTTAAGCTTTTAATATAAACTTCTACTTCTTCTTTTTTTGAATTCATAAATTTTTCATATTTTTGAGTTAAGTTATCACCTTGAAGTTCATAATGATTTAATTGTCTTACATTTGATATGTTTTTGTCTTTAAGGACTTTTAATGCATTTAATGTGCCTTCATACAAATTTTTTAATTTTTCAAATTTTTCTTCTAATTCACTATTTTGAGTCTTTAATTCAAATTCTCTTTTATTTGATTCTTGAAATTTCAATATTACTTTTCTTTGAAAATCTCTTTTTTCTAAATTTTCTTTTGTTGTTAAAAAAGCTATAGTAATAAAATCTTCCATATTTGTCTTAAAAATAGTGTTATTTAGGTAAAAAGTTTCACCCTCTTTTGTTATAAATTTTGTATTTCCTTTCCATAATTTTCCATTTTTCAATTCATCCCATGTTCTATTAATATATTTTTTAGGTATTTCAGGATGAATAATATCATCAAAATTTAATGATGTAATTTCTTCTTTATCATATCCACTAACTTCACACATTGCAGTATTCATGTATGAAATTTCACCTTTAGCATTCATTCTAAAAATAAGAGCTGCAACATCCACTGCTTCAAGTAAATAAGCTATTTCTTTTCTCTTTTCTTCTAATCTTGATTCAAAGTGTTTATTCTCACAAAGTGAATCTATTTTTTGTAGTAGAATTCCTATATCTATTGGCTTAGGAATATAAGAACTAACATTTAAATTTATAGCTTCAATCATTGTATCTACTTCAATTCTAGCAGTTGTAACAATAAATGGAATATTTAAATTAGATGCTCTTATTAACTTAAGAAAATTTATTCCAGATAATTTTTCTACATTTAAATCTGAAATTATAATATCTATATTTTTATTCTCTTTGTAAATTTCGTAACCTTCTTCACCATTTGAAGCTTCTAAAATATTTGGAAAATATTTTTTAAGAGCATCAACTAATATTTTTCTATCTATTTGTGAATTTTCTACAATTAATATTATTATTTTATTTAAAAAATTATTATTCATAAGTGACCTTTTCTAAATTCATTATATTATTTTGATTAACTTATATAAATTTGAAATTATTATATAGAGTTTAATATTAAGTGATTATTATATTTCTTTTTATTATTTAATATAAAATATTAGTTGCATTCATTTCTATTTGATAGTCTTTTTAATTCATCACAAGAAAATCCAGCTTTTTTTCTAGCTTCAAAATTCATATCTAGTTTTTTTCCTTGTGTACTTCCTGGATAATATTTTTCTAATAATTCCAAATATGTATTTTCAGTATCAAGATTATTTTTTTTACAAGCATATTTAAACCATTTATCACCTTTATATACATGATCAACTTCTTCTTCTAATATAATACTAAGTGCTTTTAAAATCTCATTATTAATTTTATCAGGGTTTGATTCTAGTTTTTTCATAATTTTGGGATTTTGGTCAAGTCCATTTGCTTCTAAATATCGTGGAACAATTGCCATCCTTTCAACTAATGTATTAGTTTTTTTCATAGCTTCAAAAAGATTTGTATGCACTTCAAAATCTCCATATTTATACCCTATCTTTTCCATAAGTTCTTCTATCATTAAAAAATGTCTAATTTCATCACTTGCAACTTCTAACCAATCTTTATAATACTCTCTTGGTAAGTTTTTAAACCTTAATGCAGCATCAAGAGCTAAATCAATAGCACTATATTCAATATGAGCTATAGTGTGAAGTAAACTAGCTTTACCTTCATCTGTATTAAAATATTTTCTTATTTTTACATTTTTTGGAAGAACAATTTTCATAAAATCTTTATACGACGGTTCATTTAACTCAACAACTTTATAATTATCATTAAAATCTACATCTTCATTTATAAATTCTTTGTAAAAAAAATTAAATTTTCTAAACTTTTCATTTGGATTAACTGTTAATAAAATCTCTTCTAAATCCCTAAAATAATTCACTTATTACCTCTAAATTGATATAATCACAAAAATAAAATAGATTCTATCTAATAAGGTTTAAAATGGATATAAAAAGAAAACCAATGGGTGAGTATCAAACAAATTGTTATATTGCGACAGTTGATAATAAAGACTTTATAATAGATCCAGGTGTTGATGCAATAGAATGGATAAAACAAAATGTTACAAATCCTGTTGTTATATTAAATACTCATGGACACTTTGATCATGTGTGGTCAAACTATGAAGTTAGTCAGGAATTTGGGTTGAAAATTTATTGTCCTAAAGATGATGCATTTTTACTTGAAAAAGATCCATATGGATTTGGAATGACACCAAGTCATCCAGATATTTTAGTAAATGAAGATGAAGAGTTTGATTTTGATGGTACAATTGTAAAATATCATTTTTTTCCAGGACATACACCTGGTTGTTCTGCTATAGAAATAGATGGTAATCTTTTTAGTGGTGACTTTATATTTAAAGGCACAATTGGAAGAGTAGATTTTCCTTTTTCAAATCCTCAAGATATGAAAAATAGTATTAAAAAAGTTTTATCTTGGGAAAGAAATATTAAGATTCATCCAGGACATGGTGAAAGTACAACATTAAGGGATGAAAATCATTCATTAAAAGGTTGGTTAAATTATTTATAAATAGGATTAAAATTAAGTTTTAATCCTATTTTCAATAAAAAATACTTATAATATATATAAAATTAGAGAAAGAAGAGTCATGTTAAAAAATTCTATACTAAATTTGATTAAATCATCATGCAATCGTGAAAAAGATTTTACTTCTTTAGAAAAGATTTATGAATTATATGAACAACTACAATACTCTTCAAACCTAAAACAAATGGCAGAAGATATTTATTTGTGGCTAAATAGAAATTATAATGTCGACAATGTGACATTTTCTTTATTTGATATGAAAAACAATAGAAAAGAAAATATTTATGTAAAAGGAGAAGAGTTTTATTTAGATGACGATAAATCTTTTTTCTTTATAATTAATACTCACACTTCTCAAAATGCTATAGTGTCTTTCTCTTCTACTTCAAAAACTCATTTTACAGTACTAGAAGCTGAATATAATGCAATTGAGTCAGCATTTTTTCAAATATCACCTATTATCCAAAGTGGTATTTTAAAGAAAAACTATGTTCAATCAAACTCAATTGATTCTGTTACAAATGTTTATAATAGACAATATTTAACAGAGCATGTTAATAAATTGATTAACTTATCACATACTGATACAAGTGATATATTCTTTTTAATGATAGGAATAGATAGATTTAAAGCTGTAATTGATGAATTTGATTATGATATTGGAGATAAGGTTTTAATAGAACTTGCGAAAGTTATTCATACAAATATCTCAGAATTTGATTTAGTAGCAAGACTTTCAGGAGATGAATTTTTAGTTTCTATTTTAAGTAGTGACAATGAAAATGAAATCAGAGTTATATGCGAAAAGATTATTGAAGACTTTGCAAATGTTGAAATACAAATAAATGAAAAAGCTACTCTTAAAAAAACAATATGTATTGGTTATGATAAGTTTAATACAAAACATTCATCACTAGATCAAATTATAAAAAATACTGATACAGCACTTTATGAAGCTAAAAATAAAGGAAGAAGTTCATTTTTAGCTTTTACTGATATAAAAGAAGAAGATAATATAGATTTATTCTAATTCTTTCTTCTTGCTTTTACATATACCCTTTTAGGTGCTGGATAACCTTCCACTGTTTTATTTTTGTCATTTGGGTCTAAAAAGTCTTCCAAACTTTGATCAAAAGACCATTTTGTTTTTCTTTGCTCTTCACTTGAAGTAGTTGTGACTGCAAGAACTTCAATATCACAGAACCCTGCTCTATTTAACCAATTTTTAAGTGCTGGGATTGTAGGTACAAAATAGATATTTGGTATTTTTGAGTATCGTCCATTTGGAGTTAAAGCAACTTCATCTTCACCATCTATCATAAAAGTATCAATTAAAACTTCACCATCTTTATTTAAAGAGTTTCTTAAAAGCTTTAATGTCCCAACAGGATCAGCTCTGTGGTACAAAACACCTAACATAAAAATAAAATCAAAACTATGATTATATATTTCTAAATGTTCAACTCCAAGTTTTTCATAAACTATATCACTTTTTATAAAATGATTAATAAACTCAAATTGAAGCATAGTAAGTGGACTTGGGTCAAATCCTATAAGTTTTTTAGGCTTATCCTCAAGCATTCTAAACATATAATAACCATTGTTACAACCTATATCAGCGACAACTTTATCTTTTAAATTAAAATGTGGTCGAATAAGATTATACTTTATATTACTTTGCCATTCACTATCAATTTCCAATCCAAAAAGATTAAAAGGTCCTTTTCTCCAAGGTATTAATGTTTTTGCTGTTTGTAAAATAATCTCTTTTTCTTCATCATTTAAATCTGATTCTTTTCCAATAGTAAGCCAATCTTCAAGTTTAACTTCACAAGGTCTTTTTTGGATTTCTTGTGCTTTTAAAAGTTGCTCATGCCATGGTTTAATATTTTTCCAAGAAAGACACTCTATTCTCTTTTTTTGTAATTCTTCTAATTGTTTATTTTGTTCATTCATAATGCAATTATAATCATAATTTCTTAAATATCTTTTGATATAATTACAAAATCTTATTATACTTGAAATAGTTAATATTTTATTAATAATGCATCATTATAATGAAACAGAAAAAAGATACAAAAGGACTTATATTTTGAATAAGATATTAGATATATTATTTTCATTTAAAACTACACTTTCCCTGCTTGCTTTATTAGCAATTGGTGCAGCTGTAGCTACATTTATTGAAAATGATTATGGAACTTCAACTGCTAGAGTTTTAGTTTATGATAACTTGTGGTACGAAGCTATTTTAGTTCTTACAACAGTTAATTTAATGGGAATTATATACAGAAGAAAAATGTGGAGACAAAAAGCAAAATTTTTGTTTCATTCATCTTTTGTTTTGATTTTAATAGGTGCCGCAGTTACAAGATTTGCAGGATATGAAGGTATTATGCAAATAAGAGAAGGTCAAACTCAAGATTTAATGTATTCTTTAAATCCATACTTACAAGTACAGATTAAACAAAAAGATGGAAGTTCTTTTTACAAAGAATATCCATTAGAATTTGCAGCATCAACTTTAAGAAAAGGTATGGATGATGGTTATAATACAGGCTTAGTTGAATATTTTGCCCAAAAGTTAAATAATTTTAGTTATGACATAAAATTTAACAATAAAGATTTGAATTTAAATTATATTGATTATACTGTAAGTAAAAAAGGCAAATCAGAAATGGGTATCTTATCTGTTGATTTAACTTTAAATGGGGTAACAAAAACAGTTAGATTACCAGGGAAAAGAGGACAAAAAGGTTTTCCAAAAATTGAAGACTTTGGTGATACTATTGTAACTTTAGAATATGGTTCTAAATTATTAAAATTACCTTTTTCAATTAAACTAAATGACTTTCAACTTGATAGATATCCAGGAAGTATGTCCCCTTCTTCTTATGCTTCAGAAGTTACAGTTAATGAAGCAAATGGAAAATCATATGATTATAGAATTTTTATGAATAGAACACTTCACCAAGGCAATTTTTTATTCTTCCAAAGTTCTTATGACCCAGATGAAAAAGGAACAGTTTTGTCAGTAAACAATGATCCAGGTAAATGGCCAACTTATGCAGGATATTTTTTCTTAACTTTAGGACTTATTTTAAACCTATTTAGTAAACAATCGAGATTTTGGATACTTGCTAATAAATTAAAAAATAAAAACTTTGCATCGTTGGTTGTTGCTCTAAGTTTATCTTTTACGGCCTGTAATCTACATGCAGCAGAACAACAAACACAAGAAGAACAAATATCTCAATCTCAACATCAAGTAGTAATAAAAGAGTACAAAAATCCAGAAGAATATATAAATATGCTTAAAAAAGATTCATCTTCTGTTGCAAATAAATTTGGATTACTCACTGTTCAAAGTAATGCAGGAAGAATGAAACCTATTGATACATTAGATAGAGAAATACTTTTAAAATTATCAGGAAAAACAAGTATGTTTGATCTAAATGCTGATCAAATAGTTCTAGGAATGATTTCTCGACCAGAAATCTGGAGAGATGTGAAAATGATAAAAATCACTACTCCAAGATTAAAAAAATTCTTAGGAATTGATAATTCACGAAAATATATTGCATTTTCGGAAGTTTTCAAAGATGGAAAATATATTTTAGCTAACGAAATAAATAAAGCAATTACAACAAAACCTTCTGATAGAGGTACATATGAAAAAGATGTAATTAGAGTTGATGAAAGATTAAATATCGCTTATATGACTTATAATGCAAACTTATTTAACATGTTCCCTAACCCTGATGATAATAAGTCAACAAAATGGCTTAATCCGGTAGATGCAATGCAAACTTTTCAAGGAAGAGCTCAAAAAGCTGTTGAAACGATGGTTAGAGGATTTATTAATACAATAATTATTGAAGATTGGGAGAATGCAGGAAAATATTTAGATTTTATTAACTCTTATCAAAGAAAAGTTGGTGAGAAAATTATTCCTAGTGAAAGAGAAATCTCTAATGAAATATTATTTAATAAAATTGATATATTTCCAAAACTAACACTAGCTTATTTATTTGTAGGATTTATTATGTTAATTACATCATTTATTGTTGTATTTAACCCTAAAATAAAACCTAAGAAAACTACATTAGTGGCATTTATTGTTTTAGCAATATTATTTGCGACTCACACTTTTGGAATGGGATTTAGATGGTTAATTGCTGGGCATGCTCCTTGGTCAAATACATATGAATCTTTACTTTATATATCATGGTCTGGTGTTTTTGCAGGTGTAGTTTTCTTTAGAAAATCATTACTTGCTTTAAGTGCCTCAGTTATAGTGGCTGCTATATTTATGTTTACAGCTCACTTAACAAGCATAGATCCACAAATTACAAATTTGGTTCCAGTACTTAAATCATATTGGTTAACAATCCATGTTTCAATTTTAACAGCATCTTATGGTTTCTTTGGATTAAGTGCTATTATTGGATTTATGACACTTATACTCTTTATATTTAGAAAAAATAGACCTCACTTAGATGAGACAATTAAACATATAACTTATATAAATGAAATGTCTTTAATCATTGGATTAAGTGCAATTACAATTGGAAACTTCTTAGGTGGAGTTTGGGCAAATGAATCTTGGGGAAGATATTGGGGCTGGGATCCAAAAGAGACTTGGGCTTATGTATCAATAGTTGTTTATGCCATAGTTATTCACTTAAGATTTGTTAAATCATTAAATAATCCATTTGTTTTAACAACTGCTTCTGTTTTAGCATTTAGTACGATTTTAATGACATATTTTGGAGTAAACTTCTATTTATCTGGAATGCATTCATATGCGACAGGAGATCCTGTGCCAATCCCTATGTGGGTTTATGTTGTAACAACTTTTGTATTAGTTACAATTGCAGCTGCATATAGAAATAGAAATCTAAAAGCCTAAGTTTTTACTTAGGTTTTTATGAATTTTCTTTTGATATTTTAACTAACTCTTCAAAGCACTCTTCAAAAGCATCTACAATTTTTGGATCAAAAAATGTACCTTTTCCTTTTAAAATAATATCTTTAGATTTATTTTCACTAAATGCCTCTTTATAACATCGTTTAGACATCAAAGCATCAAAAACATCTACAATAGATACAATTCTAGCAAATAATGGTATTTCTTCTGCTTTTAAGCCTTTTGGATAACCAGTCCCATCCCATTTTTCATGGTGATATAAAGAGATATCTCTTCCCATTTTCATAATATTAGAAGTAGGATTCTTCAATATAGCAGCTCCTATTGCAGGATGTGTTTCAACTATCTTTCTTTCTTGCTCATCTAATTTCCCTGGTTTTAACAATATTCTATCTGGAATACCAAGCTTTCCAATATCATGCATGGCACTGGCATGTTTTAATATATATATTTCATCTTCAGACAATCTAAGCCTTCTAGCTATTGTTTCTGAATATAATCCAATTCTATTTATATGTTCTGCTGTATCACTATCTTTATATTCAGAAGCTACAGCTAATCTGTACAAAGTATCTAAATATGACTCTTTTAGATTTATTTTCATCTTATTAAATGAAGTAATTAACTCATTTATTTCTTTTATTGGATTTGGATGAACATCTGATTGATTTAGATTTAGTACCTCAATTTTTTTAGTCATATTTCTTAATTTTAATATTGGACTTGAAATATAGTTTGATATTTTAAGACTAATAAATAAAGATATAAATCCAATAATTATTATAAATAAAATATTAAAAATATTGTTATTTTTTAATATTCCTAGAAAATCATCTTCTAGAACATACATACCAACCGTCCATTGTAATTCCCCAATTTTAAAAGGTAAAAACATGGCTTGATAAGTATCATCACCTTTTTTAAGTGTTAAAAAAAGTTTATTTTTTATAGACTTAACATCTGTTTGTTTTTTTAGTTCATTATATGCAAGTTTTATAATACTATTTTTTTCTAAACTATCCATTGTAATAATCTTATTTTTTTCTGTGGGCAATGATAATATTTTTAAGGCTTTATTTATTAAAAATACTTTTCCATTATCTCCTAGCTTTAGATTATTAATAAAAGTAGATAAACTTTCTATTTCTATATCAATCCCTATTACTCCTAAAAGTACATTTTTATTATTATAAATTGGTGTTGATATTGTTATTCCAGTTTTTTTTGTAGTATAAAAAATATACGGCTCGGTCCAAGTTGATTTTTTATGTTGAATCGCATTTATATACCAAGCCCTAAGCCTTGGTTCATATTTGTCATTAGGAAGTATTTCTTCTTTTTCTAAATTCATATTTTTATCATTATGGGAAAGTGTAACTACTCTTTTTTGTTCATCGTTAAAATAAATCTTTTTCTTTAAATATCCATTTTTATCTTTTAAAAGCATCAAAAATTTTCCATCAGTAGAAGCGTAATAAAGTCCTGAAAAATATTGATTTATAGCCATTTGTTCAAAGAAATAACTAACTAGTTTTTTTTCATTATTCATATTTATTACATGTTTATTTTCTAAGTTTCTAGTCAAATTAGAAGCATCAGTTGCAACATTCATATATGTTTTTGATTTATCAACTGCAAAGTCTGATATATTTTGCATTATCTTATATGATTGTTCTGCCATATTGGCTTTTGTAGAATAATATGACATCATTGATATAATACTCATTGATATAACAATAATAAAAGAAAAAGAAATTAAAAGAAGTGTTTTTAATGATAGTTTCATAGTCATTCCTAAAAATTATATGTTTACAATTATTATATCTTAAAAAGAAATAAAATAATAATGATGTATTTAAATCTTTTTGATATAATTATAAAAAAATAAAGGTCTATTTTGAATTTAGTATTAGATATATTTAAAGAAATAACAACCATACCAAGATGCAGTGGCACACACAATGAATTTATAAATTATGTTAAAAATCACGCTTTAGAATATGATTATGAGTGTTTTGTTGATGAAGTTAATAATATCCTTTGTAAAAAGAAAAACTCAAAATCAAAGATTTGTTTACAATCACACTATGATATTGTTTGTTTAATAGATAACACTATTCCTAAAATAATAGAAGACAATGGCTTTTTTAAGGCAGAGAATTCAACTTTAGGTGCAGATAATGGTATTGGATGTTCTTACATGCTAGCACTTATGGCTGAAAATAAAGATTTAGAGTACCTTTTTACTTCTGATGAAGAAGTTGGCTTAATTGGTGCAAATGACATAAAGCTTGAAATAAAATCTCCTTTTATGTTAAATCTTGATTCAGAAGAAGAAGGAGAAATTTGCATAGGATGTGCAGGAGGTGTTGATATAATAGCTAAACACTCTTCTCATAAATTGATTGCCAATAATGATAAGTTAAAAATGTATGAAATAACTATTTCAAAACTAAGAGGTGGTCATAGTGGTGTAAATATCCATGAAAATATACCAAATGCCTTAAAACTAATTGCAAAATCAATTAAAGAATGTGGTGGTAAATTATTAGATTTAAATGGAGGGGAAAGAATTAATTCAATTCCTGCAAATGCAAAAGCAATAATTGCAGCTAAAACTCCACCACTAATAAACCATGAAAATATGAGCATAACAGAAGTAAAAGATATACCTGAACACTTTAATATATATAGTGATGAAATAATTGATTTCATTTATAATTTTGAAAATGGAGTAAGAGAGTTTAATCCTGAACTAAATGTAGTAGAAACTTCAATTAACTTAGCAATTGCAAAAACTCAACTTAATGAAATAGTTGTCAAGTTAAGTGCTAGATCTATGGATAATGATAAATTATATACTATAAAAAAAGAGACAAAAGAAACATTAGAAAAATATAACTTTGAAGTTGAAACAAAAGGTAAATATCCAGCATGGAAGCCAGATAAAAATGAATTTACACAAACAGTATATGAAATATATAAAAAACATAATGAAAAAGCAGAATTTAGAGCTATTCATGCAGGATTAGAGTGTGCTATTTTTAAAGAGAAATTTCCGCATTTAAAAGTTGCATCAATAGGACCAAATATCTATAATCCACACTCATATGATGAAAAAGTAAGTATTAGTTCTATTAATAATCTATTTCAAATTGTAAAAGAAGTTATTGAATTATAAATTAATTTAAAATAAAATTTTTTTATTAATATAATTATGTAAATATTTATATTATTTCTAATACAATGTCACTTTATAAAAAAGGTGGACTTATGAAAATTAGAAGTAAATCTAATATTTTAATTACGATATTTACTATTGTACTTATTCTTAATGGTGCTGGGTTATTTGTGTCTTTGTCAAAAATAGAGAATGCAAATAAACATTTAATTGAAGGGACAAAACTAACTTCATTATTTAAGGAAATGAAGTTTTTAATAAAAAGTATACAAGAATTAAGTACAGATATTTCACTTATGGGTGACAAAAATGGATTTAAAGAAATAGATATTATTGTAAAGAAATACAGACTTATTAGAGAAAATATTAGTAATAAAAATATAGATGCTAAAAATGATATTTTTTTAAAAAATATAGATAAGGTTTTCGATAATTATGTATTTTCATTAAGGAAAATGGCTCAAAATGGTATATTAGCTGTAGAAAATAGAGATATATTAATAAAAAACTTTTCAAATACAAATGAAATATCACAAGAAGATAAAGAAACTTTTACTAAATTTATAAACTTTTCAATTGATGTTGAAAAAAACATGGAAGATGTTGATACTTTTACAACAACACTTGAAGAAAATCTTGAAAACCTTGTAACTTTGCAAAAAGATAATTTAACAAAATCAATTGAGGAAGATATCGAAATAATTAATACATTTCGATTAGTTTCTATATTTCTATCAATTATTTTTATAAGTTCTGTTATCTATTTATTCTTTGTTATTAATAATATATTAAGAAGTATTCAAAAACTTGATTTGGGAGTTAAAAAACTTGCAAATAGTAATGAAATTACAAAAATTGAACTTCACACAAATGATGAACTTGGCAATATCGCTAATAATTTTAATCTTTATATTAATAAAGTTGAACAAAATATTATCCAAGATAAGCTAGCCATAGACAATGTTAAAGATGTTATTGGAAAAGTTAATGTTGGATTATTTAATGATAAAGTATTAATAAAAGGTGCAACTAGTGAGTTAAATGATTTAATTGATGAAATTAATGGAATGATAGAAACAACAAAAAATAATCTGATTATTTTATCTGATTCCTTAATTGAATTATCAAAAGCAAATTATACTTATAAGATACCAGAAATTCCTAATATAACAGGTCTTGTTTCATCATTATTTGGTGGGACAAAAATTACACAAACAGCTATTAATGAAGTTATCTCAATAATAGATAATTCAACTAAAAGATTAGCCTTTAGTGCAGATGAACTTTCTAGTGCTTCATTTGAATTAAGTAGATCTTCAAATGAACAAGCAGCTGCTTTAGAAGAAACAGCTGCAGCAATTGAAGAGGTAACATCTACAATAAAAAGTGGGAATGTAAATACTTCTAAAATGCTTGAATATTCAGCTAAAGTTGCTAATTCTAGTAATGCAGGTATTGAATTGGCTAAGAAAACCTCTGATTCTATGGAAGAACTTAGTGTAGAAGTAACTACAATAAATGAAGCAATTACAATAATTGACCAAATAGCATTTCAAACAAATATTTTGAGTCTAAATGCAGCAGTTGAAGCAGCAACTGCTGGTGAAGCTGGAAAAGGATTTGCTGTTGTTGCAGCAGAAGTGCGAAATTTAGCAACAAGAAGTGCAGAAGCGGCAAATGAAATTAAAAGATTAGTTGAAAGCGCTAATGCAAAATCAAAAGAAGGTAAAGAAGTTGCCTCTAAAATGATAACTGGTTTTAAAGATCTTAATGAAAATATTGCACAATCTGAAAAAATAATTAACGAAGTAGCAACTTCAACAAAAGAGCAAGAGTCTGCAATGATTCAAATAAATGACACGGTTAATGCACTTGATCAAGCAACACAAAAAAATGCATCTTTAGCTAATCAAATCAATGAAATGGCTGCTAATACAAAATCTTTATCAAAACAGTTACAAGAAGCAGTTGATTCAACAACTTTTGATATAAATGCAAAAAGAAGAGTCTGTGATACAGCTTTTGTATTTAAACTAAATAAACTCAAGACTGATCATGTTTCATTTAAAAATGATGCATTTAGCCAATGCATTTCTGGTGGAGAGAGAATAATTGTTAAAAATCATAATGAATGTGATTTAGGTAAATGGTTGAATTCAACAAAAGAGACACAACTAGCAAAATCTAAAGAGTGGCAAACTTTATATGAAGAACATAAAAAAGTTCATGTTATGGTTCAAGATTCTGCTGATTTATATGCTGGAAATTATAAAAATGGTCAAATCATTTCAGTAGCACAAAATTTAGAAGAATCTATGAAAGATG
Source organism: Arcobacter sp. F2176 (assembly GCF_004116465.1). Lineage (NCBI taxonomy): Bacteria > Pseudomonadati > Campylobacterota > Epsilonproteobacteria > Campylobacterales > Arcobacteraceae > Arcobacter > Arcobacter sp. F2176. Next base: position 111,140 of record NZ_PDJV01000001.1, on the reverse strand, counting down.
TATTTACATTAATGGATAAGATGAAAGAAATACATTGTGATAATTTATTTAAGAAAAAGGATTAATTATGGGTTTAAATAAAGAAACTGTATTAAAAGATAATGCTTTTTTAGTAAGTGAAACAGACTCTAAAGGAAACATTATTTTTGCAAATGAAGAGTTTTGTAGTATTGCAGAGTATGAACTTAATGATTTAATTGGAAAACCACATAATATAATACGACATGATGATATGCCAAAAGCAGCATTTAAAGACCTATGGGAAACAGTAAAAAATAATAAAGTTTGGCAAGGTTTTGTAAAAAATAAAACAAAATCTGGAGGGTTTTATTGGGTTTGTGCCACTATTTATCCCTATAAAAATGAAAAAGGAGAACAGTGTTTTATGTCATGTAGAAGAAAGCCTCCTCAAGGTGAAATTACTAAATATGAAGCATTATATAAAACAATGCAATAAAGAGGTTATTTAACCTCTTTAATAAGTTCTAAAATAGTTTTTTGAGTACTTTGTGCTAGATCAATTAAATCTGGATTTATATCATCTACTAATTGAACAATAGAGTTTAATGCAATTATAGTTTGTCCATCTTCTTTATAGATTGAAATTTTACAAGGCATTATTGAACTCAGACTCATATCTGCAGTTAAAAACTCATTTGCAACATTAGGATTACATACATCTAATACTTGACAATCATTCTTAAAATCTATTCCTTTTGAAATCAAAGTCTCTTTTAATTTATGAATATGTTGAACTCCAAATTTATAATTTGAACATATTTCTTGTATTTTATCTACTACTTCTTGTACACTTTTTTCACTTTTTTCAATATATAACATTTTGTCCTCTTATTTAATATTTGTAGGAATAGTAATTATAAATTCTGCCCCAATTAATTCTAGATTTTGATGTGTAAAATTAACATTTTTTACCTCAATAAAACCTTTTAAATGCTTGTTTATAATTTGACTAACCATATATAATCCAATTCCCGTACCCATATTTCTATGTTTTGTTGTAAAATAAGGATCAAATATTTTATCAATAATATTGCTATTAATTCCCCCTGCACTATCTTTTATACAAATTATAAGAATATTTTTTTCTTTATTAAAAGTTGTGCTTAAACTTATGATTTTATTTTTAACAGATGAACTTTCAAAGGCATCTTTAGCATTATTAATTATATTAATAAATAATTGAATTATATCGTTTTCATATGATGTTAATTCAACATCTTCAATATCTTGAAGAATTTCAATATCTTTATTTTTTAATTCTGCTGATAAAAGAACTAAAGTCTTATCCACAACTTCTTTTATGTAAAATTTAGACTTATTTTCACTCGGTTTAAAAAAATCTTTAAAATAATCAATTGTTTGAGATAAATATTGTGTTGATTTTGTAATTGATTCTAATGAATCGTTAAAATAACTATCACTTAGGTTATCAAGTTCTTTTTGAAGTTTAAGACCAGAAGATAATGTACTAATCATACTTAAAGGCTGTCTCCATTGATGTGCAATATTTGCTATCATTTCTCCCATTGAAGCCATTTTTGATTGTTGAAAAAGCAAATTATCTTTTTCTTTTATTTCTGTAATATCAGTAATTGAAAATAAAATATATTTTATTTTATTGTTTTCTTTAAATAAGTTTGCATTAATCAAGATATCTATTTTTCGTTCATCAGCTTTATTTGTGAAAACTTTTTCAAGACTATAATTAGATATTTTTTCTTCTAAAAGCTTATTATAAAAATATAATTCTTTATCGTCTTGCTTTATATTTGACAATTCGTGCCAGAATCTATTTTCAATCTCTTCTGAAGAGTTGTAGCCTAAGATTTCTGAGAATTTTGAATTTACATTTAAGAGTTTACCTGTGCTACTACTTATTGCTAAACCTATATTACTATTTTCAAATAAATTTCTAAACTCTTTTTCTTCATCTTTTATTTTTAATTTGTAGTTTAATAAAATGTCTTCTATATATTTACTAATAAAAATTGAAATAATTAATAAAAGAGTTGTAATAAAAATACCAAAATATAAAATATTGTAATAGTTATTTTTATTCATTATTTGTAACTGTTTATTTGCATCTTCAATTAAATTATTTAATTCATCATCTCCATATCCACTTCCTAATATCCAATTCCATTTTTTAGATATTTTTATAAATGAAGTTTTTTTAAAAGATTCTCCTTCGTTATATTTTTCATAATTAAATAGTCCTTCATCTTTATTAAACATGTCTTTTAATTTCAATGCTAAATCCAGATTAACTTGTTTTCCAACTCTTTTTTCGTCATTACTCGCTAAAATAATACCATTTGAATTTATTATAAAGATGTACTTTTTAATATTTAAATTATGATTTTGTATAGATTTAATAATCTCTTTTTTTAAATTATTTTCAAAAGTGTCTAAGTACTCTCCTTTTCCAATATAGATATTCAAGGGTTCAAATTTTTTATAAAAACTTATTTTTTCAGAAGGTGTTTCTTTAGAATTTTTATAATTAGAATAAGTAATAATTCCTTCTTTATTGTCATTTATGGAGTTTAAAATCATTTTAAGACTTTGAGTATCTTTTATTTTTTCATTTGAAGCTTGTAATAAAAAATGTTTTCCTTTAATAATAAAATATTGACCTTTCCCTATACTTTTAAGAGTAATTTTTATTAACTCAAGAATCTCTTTTTTTGTTCTTCTATTTTTATTATCTGAATAAATTTTTGTTGCTATTGTATAAGCATCATAAACTTGTAGTTTTAAAGATTTTTTTAAATTATCTAAAGCATTTTTATCTTCTGTTTTAATGTACTCATTGACTTTATGTACAATCTGTTTAATTTCATTATTATTATAATCCCTATAAAATTTTGTTATTCTTTTAGTTTCATCATTAAATTGTTTTGTATTTGATTTTTCCACAAAATAAGTAGTAATTAAAAATAAAATTATAATTAAAATTATTGGAGCATATTTGATTGTATCTATTAATTTTTTTTCGTTTTTATAAAACATTATCATCCTGATAGCAGTAGTTAAATTAATTAAGAGTGTGATTATACAGGCAAATTACTTAATCCTAGTTGGTATTTATTGCAAGTTTCATGACAGCTTTGTATGTTAAGATGCTCAAATAAATAAACAAGGAGTAATCATGTATACAAGTATTATGAAGTCAGCAATAAAAATTGCTGCAATTTCAGTATTAGGATTAGGGCTTTTAACTACAAGCTCACAAGCAAAAGAATATCCATCTAAGCCAGTAAACTTAGTAGTTGGATTTGGTATTGGGGGAAGTGCGGATAGGATGGCTAGATCTATGTCAACATTTTTATCTGATGAGTTAGGTGGTATCATAAAAGTTATCAATAAAAAAGGTGCGGGTACACAAATTGCTGCAAATTATATATTAAATAGACCTGCAGATGGTTATACAGTATTTGCTTCAACTTTTTCACCTTATTTAGCTAATACAATTTTAACAGGTGGTGCTAAATACAAAATGACTGATTTTGACTTTATTAATATTCAATGGTTTGATTATGAATTATTTGCTGTTAATAAAAATTCAAAATACAATAATATGGTAGAAGTTTTAAATGCAATTAAAGAACACCCAAAAACAGTAAAAGCTGCTGTGGTTCAAGGTTCTGGTGGACATTTAATTTTAAAATTATTGTTAGAAAAATATAACATTCCTCAAGAAAATTTAAATCTTGTTACATACAGTAGTGGTGGAAAAGCTAGAACAGCAGTTGCTGGTGGACAAGTTGACTTAATAGCAATTTCAGCAGAAGGAAGTGAAAATATTAGAGAATTTATTAAGCCACTTGCAATATTAAAAAATGAAAGAATAAAACAATGGGATGTTCCAACATTAAATGAAGCGGTTAAACCTTTAGGATTCCAGGTTCCAGTATTTAGTGGTTCGATGAGAGGATTTGCTGTTAAAAAAGAGTTTAAGGAAAAATATCCAAAAAGATATACAGAATTAACTGATGCAATAAAAAGAACTTTGGATAATAAAGATGTTCAAAAATTCTTAAAATCAAATCAAATTGGTTATGATTGGACTGGACCAGAAGAATCAAATAAATTAATAGATGAATCGTATCAATTCTTTAAACAATACGGTTACTTATTGAACGACTAGGTTAAGAGATGGCTTTATCAAAAGAAAAAATAGCTAATAGCATAGTAATCCTATGCTTAGCTGCATTTGTACTATGGTATGCATTAAATGCACATAATGCATCTAGTAGCTTAGAAAATATGATTCTTATTCTTCCTATTGCTGCTATTACACTTTGCTTATGCATTTTTGAGTTTTTTACTCAAAAGGAAGATTTAGAAAAAAAAGATGATTTTATTACTGTACTTCCAATAATGGTTCTATTTGCTATATATGTTTTTACTTTAGAATACTTAGGTTTTGACCTTGGAACAGTTTTATTTTTAGCCGTATCTTTATATATACATGGTGAGAAAAGATTACCATGGGTAATTGGTTATAGTTTGGTTTATGGTTTTGTTATTGCATACTTTTTTTCAATGATGCTTCCTTATCCAATGCCTATGACATTTTTGCCAACTGATTATTAGGAAGAAAAATGGATATAGTTAATTTAGATTCAGCGCAACAAGCAGTTGCCCTACTCTTTTCAGAACCTCAATACTGGTTAGTTGTAATACCTGGTATTATCATTGGATTGTTTTTTGGAGCAACACCTGGATTACAAACATCAATGGCAATGGCGATATTTTTGCCAATGACAATGTATATGGATTTTTTACAAGCAATGTTATTTTTAACTGCAATATTTACAGGTAGTGGGTTTGGAGCTGGTGTTCCTGCTATATTGATGAATATACCGGGGACTTCCTCAGCTATTGCTACATCTTTTGATGGTTATCCAATGGCAAGAAAAGGTGAACATAATGAAGCTTTAGGTCTAGCACTTGGGTCTTCTACTTTTGGTGTATTACTTGGATATGTTTTACTTTTCTTTTTAATAAAACCAATGTCTCTTTTTGTTTTAAAATTAGGTCCTTCTGAAATGTTTATTGTTATTTTGTGGGGTCTTACTTTAATTGCCAGTTTAACAGGGAAACATGTTGTAAAAGGTCTTATTGCAGGACTTGTAGGTTTATTAGTTGGTACTATAGGATTTAGTGATAATGGTATTTTAAGAGGAACAATGGGCTTAGAAATCTTAGCAGATGGTATTCCTGTTATTCCAGCAATGATGGGGATGTTTGCAGCTTCTGAATTATTTAAACTTGTTAAATCTGAATTTTTAGTTGAAGATGAAAGCCAAAGAAGAGTAAGAATTTCATACATAGTAAAAGGCTTTAAAAAAGCATTTTCTTATCCTGTTATTTTGATAAGAGGAAGTTTAATTGGTGTAATTATCGGTGCAGTTCCAGGTGTTGGTTCATCAGTATCAAATCTTTTATCTTATATAGAAACTAAAAGAAGAGATAAAGATCCCGATAGTTATGGAAAAGGAAATCCAAAAGGTGTTATTGCTTCAGAATCTGCAAATAGCACATCTGAAGCTGGTTCTATGGCTACACTTTTAGCTCTTGGTATTCCAGGTGGTGGTGCAACGGCTGTTATGTTAGCTGCCTTTGCTATGCATAATATTACAGGTGGTCCACAATTTATTAGAGAACAAATGGATGTTGTATATGCAATTATATTTGCAAACTTTGCACAAGCATTTTTATTAATAATATTAGGACTTTTATTAATACCTATATTAGCATCAATCATTAAAGTCAAGATGACATATCTTGTACCATCTGTTTTAATTTTAGCAACAGCTGGGGCATTTGGATTGACAGGAAATATGTCCGGTCCTGCTACTGTTTTAGTATTTGCATTGCTTGGTTGGGTATTTAGAAGATATAATTTTTCTGTGCCAGCAGCAGTTATTGGTATGTTATTAGGAAAAATGGCAGAAGGTTCACTAGTTCAAACCTTACAGATATCAGGTGGTGATTTTTCATATATTTTCCAAAGACCAATTACCATTGCTATTATAGTTTTATTAATTTTCTCTTTATTTGGTTCTTCATTAATTGAAAAATTAACTAAAAAAGCTAAATAAATATAAACTTTTATTTTGTACAGTTACTTCATGTAACTGTACAAACTCCCCTACTTCTTTCTTTTGTTTATACTAATTTTATATGCAAGTTTCATGACAGCTTTGTTAGTTAAAATTTCTTATACTAATAATAAAGGAGTTACATGTATACAAGCATGTTTAAATCAGCAATTAAATCTGCTTTAATTTTTGTATTAGGAATAAGTTTATTTACTATAAATTTACAAGCAGATGAATATCCTAATAAACCAATTAATTTTGTTGTAGGTTTCGGTATTGGGGGCAGTGCCGATAGAATGACAAGATCAATGTCTACTTTTTTATCAGATGAGTTAAATACTCCCATAAAAGTATTCAATAAAAAAGGAGCTAGTACTCAAATTGCTGCTAATTATGTGTTAAAAAAGCCTGCAGATGGATATACAATATTTGCTTCAACTTTTTCACCATTTTTGGCTAATTCAATTTTAACAGGTGGTGCTAAATTTAAAATAAGTGATTTTGATTTTATCAATGTACAATGGCTTGATTTTGAATTATTTGCTGTCAATAAAGATTCAAAATACAATAATATGGTAGAAATTTTAAATGCAATTAAAAATCACCCAAAAACAGTAAAAGCTGCTGTTTTTCAGGGGTCAGTAGGACAATTACTTTTAAAACTTATGTTAGATAAATATAATATTCCTCAAGAAAATTTAAATCTTGTTGTATACAATAGTGGAGGTAAAGCAAGAACAGCAATTGCAGGTGGACAAGTTGACTTAATAGCAATTTCAGCGCAAGGAAGTGAAACTATTAAAGAATTTATAAAACCTTTGGCTATCGTAAAAGATAAGAGAGTAAAACAATGGGATGCTCCAACACTAAATGAAGCAATTGAACCTTTAGGTTTTCAAGTTCCAGTATTCACTGGTTCTACAAGAGGTTTTGCAGTTAGAAAAGAATTTAAAGAAAAATATCCAGAGAGATATGAGAAATTGACTAATGCAATAAAAAGAACTTTAGCTAGAAAAGATGTTCAAAAGTTCTTAAAATCAAATGACATTGGCTACACTTGGACAGGACCAGAAGAATCAAATCATTTGATTCAAGAATCATATGATATTTTCAAATCTTATTCATATTTAGTAAAAGAATAATTATATAGGGAAAACTATAGAAATAACCAAACCTTCATCATTTGAAGCTTGTACAGTTGCATTATGTAACTGTGCAATTTGTTTAACAATGCTCAGTCCTAATCCATTACCTTTTTTATTTGAATCCACTCTATAAAATCTATCAAAAATATGATTTAAATCTTTAGTATTTAAACCATAACCCTCATCTTTTACATTTAACCAAATAGTATTATTATGTCTTTTTATATTTACACTTATAGTTCCCATTGGATTATTTTTTTCATCAACTGCATAATATAAGGCATTATTAATAATGTTATCTAACATACTTTCTAGTAAAATTGAATCAGCATTAATAAATACATCTTTATCAAAACTCTCATATGCAAATTCAAAACCTTTTGCATAGACTCTTGGCGCAGTTTTAAGACAATAATCCTTACACATTTGAGTTAAATTTATTTTTTTAAATCTATTAATATTTATTGAATTTGGATTTGTTTTAGCATATAAAAGAAGTTGTTCCGTAATATGACTCATAGAATCAATAATTTTCATGAAAGTAATATATTCTTTTTCATCTTTTTTATATAACACTTCTATTTTAACTTTTAATTCTGCTAAAGGAGTTCTTAATTGATGAGAAACATCTGAATTGAAGTGTTCTATGTACTTAATATTGTCTCTACTTCTTTCTAATAAAATATTAATACTATTTAATACTTCTTCAATTTCTTTTGGTGCATTAAAACTTATAGGAGATAAATCTTTTAAATCTCGTTTTTTTATTATTTTTTGTAAATTATATAAAGGTCTAAGTCCTTTTCTAACTGCAATTAAAGATATGATTAGTGTAGAAATAATAACTACACCAATTAAAACAATTAATACTATTAAAATATCATTAATTGCAGAAATTCTTCCTTCTAGAGTTTCTGCAACAGTTATTATTGCTTTATGTTTTTTACCAAAATTATTAATAGATACATTAAAAGATACAGCTCTCAATTGTGCAGCTGCAAATGATGTATTATAAAAAACTTTATCTTTTTTTTCTAAGACTTTTTTATTAACTAAACCTTTATATCCAACAAGCAATTTATTATTTTCATCTACTATAGAGTAAAAAACTGAACCTTCATTATTAGAAGATAATAAATCAATGGCAAAGTAAGGTAAGTCAACAAGTAAATGTCCATTTCTAATGCCAATACTATCTTCCATACTTTTACCAGTTGCATATAGATTATTATCATAAAATTTATTTACTTTTTCATTTACAAAAAAATATATAACAGAAAATAATAAAATAGAAAATATAATTAAAGGAATGGTTAGCCAAATGACTAAACGATAACTAATAGATTGTGTATTTTTAGCCATTATGAATTAAGTATATACCCTAAGCCTCTAACTGTTTTTAAGTTAATAGAATTACCTAGCTTTTTTCTTAGTCTGGAAACATAAGTTTCAACAGCGGTTGGGTTAAAATCATCATCAAAAGATGTAATATGTTCTACAATATTTTCTTTGCTAACTACATTATTTAAATTTAATAACATATGTTCAAAGACATTTATCTCTCTTTTACTTAATTCTATAACAATATCATCTTTAGTTAAAGTTTTTGATAAAGAATTATATTCTAAATCTTTATACTTAATCAACTTAGAGATTTGATTTTTACTTCGTCTTAATAATGCTTGAACTCTAGCGATAACTTCATCAAGTTCAAAAGGCTTACACAAATAATCATCTGCTCCACTATCTAATCCTAATATTCGTTGGTCAAGTTTATCTCTAGCGGAAATGATTAAGATGGGAATATTCTTTTGAGAGTTTCTTAAGTCTTTTATAATATCAATTCCATCTAAACTTGGTAACCCTAAGTCTAAAATAAGAAGATCATAAGTAGAAGTATTTAAAGAGTATAGACCCTCTTCTCCATCATAGAAGAGGTCTACTACATAACCATGTTGCACTAATTTATTAAATATTCCTTTTGCTAATGTTTTATTATCTTCAAGTAATAATATCTTCATAGCAATATTTTACATTAATCTAGTGAGACATAAATACTGGTAAAGTAGAATGTTCTAATAAATATCTAGTAGCACCACCAAACATAAGTTCTCTCAATCCTTTATGACCATAAGCACCTGCAACTATTAAGTCAAAGTTTCCATCAAGTGCAGCATTTAATAACGCTTGACCTGGGATTCTTGTAGTTTCTACAATTTTATAACTTGCATCAATTCCATGAAATTTAAGATATTCAATTAATTGGTTAATTTTTACCATATCACCACTATATTCATCAGAAGATACTATTTGTACTCTTTGAGCTTGTTTTAACAATTCAACAGATGAAGTTATAGCTCGTGATGACTCAACTGTATTATTCCATCCAATAAGTATTGATTTTGTATTAAAAGTTTTCATTTTTCTTGGGAACATAAGAACAGGTTTTCCACTTTTTAAAACTGATGTTTCAAATGTTGCAGTTGCTATTCCAGATGGAGGAGCAGCAGCAATTACTATATCACAAAATTTAGATTCTTCTTCAACTAAAAGGCTTCTATTTCCCTCTTTTACAGTTAAAAGAGCATGAACTTTATTTGGAATTGGAGTAGTTGATACGTCCATCCCAACAATTTTTCCAATTTCTATAAGAGCTTTCTCAAATTCAATTGATTCTTCTTGAGCTTTTAGAGCAATTACATCATCAATTTCTTTCATTATATGACTAGAAATACCCAAATTTTTGTACATTTTTTTGCCAGTATCATGTAAACATTTTAAAATTTCTAAGTTTGCATCAAAATATTTTGCAATTAATAATGCTGCAAATAATCTCTCTTTTAACTCTTCACCACCACCAATAGGAAAAAACATTTTTTTGTAAATCATAAAAAATCCTTTAAGAAAATATATTATTAAATTATAGCACGAAAGACTGTCATAAAACTTGCAAAAAAGACTTTTAAGAAATTTTATAACTAATTTGTATGGTGGCCACAATAGGACTTGAACCTACGACCACCACCATGTCAAGGTGGTGCTCTACCAACTGAGCTATGCGACCATTTTAAAGAATGAGATAATAGCTAAATATTATTTTGATTTAGCTTTTTGGATGTCATAAGAATATTTATAAACCATAAAATCATACATTGTAGTATTTTTATTTCTTGTGAAAAAGAAGAACATTTCTAAAATTCTTAAAGTCATTCTAAAAAATGCAGTAAATGGAACAATATATGAAATACTCACTTCAACTTTTCGATTTGGGTAATATTTATCAAATTCAAATTTTAATTCTTCTAATAATCTAGTTTGTTCTTGTATTACTTCAACATCTGTTGCTTTTATTACTTTTATAGCAAGAAATAAATTAATGACAAACATTAAAGCATTTAAGTTCCAACCCAGTATACAAATATCTAAATAACTCATATTTTCTCCATAGTGCAGAATTATATCAAAAAAAATATTAGTTTAAAATGATATAATTTCTTATGGAATTAATTCAATCAAATATACAACAAGAGTTAAATGAAGATTATCTTATTGAAACTCTGAATTTAAACAATAAAACAATACTAGAATTAGGCTGTGGCAAGGCATCAAAGACTATTGATATTGCTACAAATGGATTTGATAGGAAAATTATCGCTTGTGAAGTAGATAAAATACAACATCAAAAAAATCTTCAAAAATCTTATGAAAATATAGAATTTAAACTCTGTGGTGCAGAAGATATTCATTTGGAAGAGGAAAGTGTGGATATGGTTTTTATGTTTAAATCTTTTCACCATGTACCTATAAATCTTATGCCAAAAGCTCTAAGTGAAATAAAAAGAGTACTAAAACCAAATGGTTTAGCTTATATATCTGAACCTCTTTTTACAGGTGAATTAAGTGACATGATTGCAATGTTTCATAATGAAGAACTTGTTCGAAGTGAAGCTTTTAATGCAATAAAAAAAGCTGTAGAAAATGAAGAATTTAAACTATTCCAAGAGATATTTTTCTATTCATTGGATACATACAGAGATTTTGAAGAGTTTAAATCAAGACATATGAGTGCAACCTTTAACAATTACAATATCACAAAAGAACTTGAAAAAGAAGTTGAAAAGAAATTTAATCAATATGCACAAAAAAATAATCCAATAACATTTAAAAAACCTTTCAGGGTTGATATTTTACAAAAAATTTAAGAAGAGAATAATGACACAAAACGAATACAATGAAAAAATAAATATTTTAATATCGTGGGCAAAAGCCTATTATGTTGATGATAATCCCCAAGCTAGTGATGAAGAGTATGATAAATTATCAAGAGAGTGTTTAGCATATGAGCAAGAAAACCCTACTCTTTCCCATCCAAACTCACCAAATAAAAGAGTTGGTGGTTTTGTTTTAGAAGGCTTTGAAAAAGCTTCTCACCTCTCACGTATGTGGTCACAAGAAGATGTTTTTAATACAATTGAATTAGAAGATTGGATAAAAAGAGCACATAAAGTAAATACAAATCTAGAGTTTTATTGTGAACCAAAATTTGATGGGGCAAGTTTAAACTTAATCTATGAAAACGGGGTATTAAAACAAGCAATAACAAGAGGTGATGGAAGTATTGGAGAAGATGTTACGAATAATGTAAAAACAATACACTCTATTCCCCTACAAATAAAAGAACAATCTCTTATAGAAATAAGAGGTGAAATAGTTATCAAAAAAGCTGATTTTGAAAAGATTAATGAAGAGCGAGCAAAAAATGGTGAACAACTATTTGCAAACCCTAGAAATGCAGCAGCTGGAAGTTTAAGACAATTAGATCCAAGTATTACAGCAAAGAGAAAACTATTTTTTAATGTTTGGGGAGTAGGACAAAACTCTTTAGACTTTACTAAATACTCAGATATGATGGAATATATTTATTCCCTTGGATTTGTTCATCCTCCAATGACTACAAAAACTACAACAGTCAAAGGTATAGAAGAGTTATATCATAAAATAATTGCTTCAAGAAATAGTATTGAAATGATGCTTGATGGAATGGTAATAAAAATCAATGATATAGAAACACAAGAGGAGTTAGGATATACAGTAAAATTTCCTAGATGGTCTTGTGCATATAAGTTTCCAGCTGTCGAAAAAACAACTACAATTAAAGATATCATCCAACAAGTTGGAAGAACAGGTGTTATAACTCCTGTAGCAGTTGTTGAACCTACACTTATAGATGGTTCAACTGTTGAGAGAGCTAGTTTACACAACTATGATGAAATAGCAAGACTTGATTTAAGAATAAATGACCAAGTTATTATTATAAAAAGTGGTGATATTATTCCTAAAATAACAAAAGTCTTTACAGATAGAAGAGATGGAACACAAGAGCAGATAAGTCGCCCTACTTTATGTCCAAAGTGTCAAAGTGAACTTTTAGATGAAGGTACACTAATAAAGTGTCAAAATCTTGATTGCCCTTCAATTATTGTAAACTCAATAATCTATTTTGCAAGTAAGAATTGTATGAATATAGATGGACTTGGAAATAAAATAGTTGAGACTTTAGTAAGAGAAAAAAAGATATATGACATACTTGACTTATATTCACTTAAATATGAAGATTTAGAAAATCTTGAAGGATTTAAAGCCAAAAAGATAAATAACCTTTTAAATGCAATAACAAATACAAAAAACAGTTCACTTCATAGAGTTATAAATGCACTTGGAATTGAACATATTGGAGAAGTAGCCTCTAAACAAATATGTCTAGAGTTTGGACTTGATGTACTAAAAATAGATTTTGATTCTCTTGTAGCTCTTGATGGTATAGGTGAACAAATGGCAAACTCATTTGTTGAATTTATGAGAGTAAATGAAGAACTTGTCACAAAATTAATAGATACTATAAACCCAACAGTTGAAGAAAAAGTAGAAGTAAGTGAAAATGCTTTTAAAGGCAAAACTGTAGTAATAACTGGAACTATGAGTGTAAGTCGTGGTGAGATAAAAAAACAACTTGAAACTTTAGGAGCAAAAGTTAGCTCTAGTGTATCTAAAAAGACAGATTATGTAATATATGGGGAAGAAGCTGGAAGTAAATATGATAAAGCAGTTGAACTCAATGTTAAAACTATAAATGAAGATGAAATGAATGCAATGATTTAAAATATTTATCAAGTGTTACTTTTTAATAAATTTCAAATTTTGCACTCCTTTAAAATAAGTTTTTATAATGTATTTATATATATTTAGTCTATAATTAAAAGATATTTTACAAAGGTTATATATGAGCAATACAGTAAAAGGTGAAAAATCTCTTACAATGACGATGTTGATGACACCAGATAAAGCAAATTTTAGTGGTAAAAATGTACATGGCGGAGAAATTTTAAAAATGTTAGATCATGTAGCATATGCATGTGCTGCAAGATATTCAGGAGGATATGCTGTAACACTTTCTGTTGATATGGTTTTATTTAAAGACCCTATTAAAATTGGTTCTCTAGTTACATTTCATGCATCAGTAAATTATGTTGGAAGAACTTCAATGGAAATTGGTATAAAAGTCATTTCTGAAGATATAAAAGACCATACAATAAAAAACACAAATGTTTGTTATTTTACAATGGTAGCAGTTAATGAAAATTGGGAGCCATTACCAGTTCCAAAATTAGAACCAGTAACTGAAGATGAAAAAAGAAGATATAACGATGCTATCAAAAGAAGAGAGCAAAGAATGTCTTCAAAACATGCATTAAAGACTATTTATTAGTTTTTTTACAAAAGAAGCTTAGGCTTCTTTTGATTCAATATATTCTTCGTAAGTACCTTTAAAATCTACAATAGAACCATCATTTTGAATGGCAATAATTCTATTTGCATAAGCATCAAGTAATTCCCTATCGTGCGATACACAAATTACAGAACCTGGATATTCTAAAAGTCCTTCACCTAATGCAATAATTGCTTCAAGGTCTAAATGGTTTGTTGGTTCATCTAATATCATAAAGTTTGGTTGTTCTAGCATGATTTTAGAAAGCCACATTCTATGTTTTTCTCCACCACTACAAGCACTAACTTTTTTCTCTTGTTCTTGACCATTAAATAACATTCTACCAAGACAATTTCTTATTTCAGAGATATCTGCATCCCTATCAAAATCTCGTAACCAATCGTATAATGTCATTTCACCTTTGATAATATCTGTTGCATTTTGAGGAAAGTATCCATTTTGAATTGTAGCACCCCAAAAAACTTCACCACTATCTGGTTTTACTTTTTCCATCATGATTTCACATAAAGTTGTTTTACCAATACCATTTGGTCCAATAAGTGCAATCTTATCACCTTTTTCAACAGTAAAAGAGATATCATTTAAAACTTGTTCACCATCATATGATTTAGAGATATTTTTAACAGTAAGTAATTCTTTACCCACTTCTCTTTTTTGTCTAAAAATAATAGAAGGGTCTCTTCTACTTGAGACTTGAATAGAACCAACATCTAATTTATCAAGTTGTTTTTGTCTTGATGTTGCTTGTCTAGCTTTTGATGCATTTGCACTAAATCTAGCAATAAATTTTTCTAACTCGTCTTTTTCTTTAAGTTTTTTGTTTACATCAGCTTGTTGTTGTTTAGCCATTAAAGTTGAAGCAATATACCAATCATCATAAGTACCACTAAACTCTCTAATTTGTTTATAATCCACATCTAAGATATGAGTACATACTGCATTTAAGAAGTGTCTATCATGTGAAATAACTACCATTGTACCATCATGGTGTTGCAATTGATTTTCTAACCAACCAATTGTTTCTATATCAAGGTTATTTGTGGGCTCATCTAAAAATAACACATCTGGTTTTGGATATAAAACTTGAGCTAGTAAAACTTTAAATTTATTTCCACCAGTAAGAGTTGACATTAAATCATTGTGAGTTGATGCAGGGAAACCTAATTCTTCTAATATTTTAGTAATTTTAACATCATATTCATATGTTGGGTCTTCTTCACAACATATGATTTCTAGTTCACCTAGCTTTTCACCAATTTCATCAGTATACTCTTCCATATAAAGTTTTTCTTTTTCTTTAATAGCATCGTATAATCTTCTATTTCCAAGTAAAACTGTATCAAATAAACTATATGTTTCATAAGCAAATTGATTTTGACTTAAAGTTCCAACTTTTTTACCATTTTGAACTTGTACTTCACCTTCTGTTGCTTCTTCTTCTCCAGATAAAATTTTCAAGAATGTAGTTTTTCCAGCACCATTAGCACCAATTAACCCATATCTTTTACCAGCATCTAGTTTCAGATTTATTTCTTGAAATAAAACTCTTGCACCAAATGATTTTTTTAAATTGACTGTTTGAACCATATATTTTCCCTACTTGTTGTTTTAGTAATTCGCGATTTTAACTAAAGTAAACTAAACCGAAAGTAAAACGATTAAAGCTCTTGATCAAAAGCTAACTTTAAAAGTTCTTTTTCTGATAGTTCTTTTTCTTTTTCAGTATCACTTGGATTTCGGATACAAAGCACTTTTTCTCTTAAATCATTTAAATTATATTTTGTTAAATTTTTAAGTAAAGTATCTGTTACCATCTCTTTTTTTAATCCATTTGTATTGATTAATCTTGTGATTCCATTATGAAGTTTTTTTCTTGTATTTTCAAAAATTTTCTCTTCATCTGTTAATGTTACATATATTCTATCTAAATATTCACATACCAAATCACCAGAATATTTATAAGTTGTTATTTTATTATAAACAAATTTTTGTGACTTTAAATCAGGAAGTGAAACATTAGTGAAGATTGAACCTTGAACTAAATTTAATCCTTCTAAACTATCTATTGGATTATGAGAACAGATAAAATCATCTTTAACAATTGTTGGTGCATATTTTAAATTTGTAATATTATTTTTTAAAATAACATAATTTCCATGAACTTCTTTAGGTCCACCTTTTAAAGAATAAATTTCATTTTTAAAAGCTAAAAAATCACCTTTTATAATACTTGGGCATCCTTCTAAGGAAGTTAATTCATTATCACTTATATCAAAATCACCATTTATTTCATTAAATTTCAATGGAAGTCTTGAAAGGTTTGCTAATCTATCATTTAATTTAACTCTTCCATTTACTGAAACTGAATTATCATCTGATATTTTATAATCTTTTATGTCATGCTTATGCAACCATCTTGCAATATCTTCTTTGTTTTGTAATGAAACAATTGGTTTATAAACATGCTCAACAACATCTTTACCTTTGTATCTCCAAGTAGTTGTAATTTCATCAAAACTATGTACTAAGTGATTTAATCTAACATCAGTAATTAAATCCCAACCAATTTCATCAGAAATACCATCTAAATCTTGTATTTCATTCCCATTACATATATAATCTTCACCAACAGTTATTGGTCCACCTTTTAATTCTCTTAAGATATTATGAGAACAATCAAAATATAAAGTTACATATTTAGGGCCACCTTTTAAGGTGTGTATCTTGTTTTCAGAACAATTAAAATACCCTCTTACTGTTCGAGGACTTCCTTTTATTGAACTAATTTCATTGTTTGAGCAATCTATATATCCTAATATCTCTTTTGGACAATAAGACAGTGTTGTTAATTTGTTATGAGAACAATTAAAATCAGCAACTGCTATTGGTGAACCATTTAAAGAGTCTATATTATTATAAGAACAATTAAAGTCTCCAGTTACTTTTTCTGGACACCCTTCTAATGAAGTTAATGTATTATGACTAATATCAAAATATCCATCAACAACATCAAACTTTACTGGTAATTTAAATTCTTTTATCTTGCCATTTAAGTTCACATTTCCATGAACAGTTACTTTTAAATCTTTTGAAATAAAATAATTACCAATTGAATGTCTTTCTAGCCATTTTTCAACATCAGCTGAATTTTTCATACTTTACCTTGTCTTTCTTTCTTCTTCTTATTTTATTATTTTTCTTTTTAAAAACGAATTTATATCTAAATATTCTTAATTATGTAATTAATTCTTTTATACATTTTTTATTATTTTATTGGTCTATATACTTTTATATTGTTAAAATTCTTTGCATCTTTTAAATACTGAGCATGTAATTGACTCAATATTCCTTTCTCACAATAAAACAAATATTCTTTATCTTGTGGAAGTTTTTCAAACTCTGTTTTTAATTTATAAAAAGGAATCTTTAAAGTCTCACAAGATGTCTCTATACACTCAGGTGTTTGTCGAATATCAATAATAACATATTTTCCATTTGAAATATCGCTTACAATCTCCATTTCTCCAATATCTTTTATATCTTCGTTAATTTCATCAACATTTATTTGAATAGCATTTTCAATTGCTTTGTCTAAAACTGAATAGTCAAATTTTTTAGATTCTTTTTCCATTCTGTCATAAGAGCCATGAATAGTTGGATTTTTTGAAATCACACCACAATATTCAGGCATAGTTTCTGCAAATCTTTTTGTACCAATTTCATTCGCTATATTTATAATATCTGGTTTATTCATAGTAGCAAGCGGTCTTAAAACTAATTTATTTGTTGATTGGTCAATTAAAGCTAAATTCCTTAATGTTTGACTAGAAACTTGAGCAACACTTTCACCTGTCAAAAGAGCATCTATTTTTAAATCATTTGCTATTTTCTCAGCTGCTTTTAGCATAAGTCTTTTTAGTGTTACACCCATGTATGTTTCATGTGTTGATTTAAATATCTCAGTAACAACATCATCAAAAGCAATAGAAGTAAATGTAACCCTATGGGAAGAACCAAACTTATTCCATAGATATAAAGCCACTTGTTTTACACCAATTTCATGTGCTACTCCACCAAGATTAAAAAATACAAAATGAGTTTTAATTCCTCTTTTCATAGTAAGATAAGAAGCAACAGTTGAGTCAAATCCACCTGACATAAGAGATAAAATTTCACCTTGAGAGCCTAAAGGAAATCCACCAAGACCTTTGTGTCTAAGTGTTATGATATTTAGTTGATTATTTATAAGTTCAAGATTTATAGTAACTTCAGCATTTCTTAAATCAACACCTTTAGTTAAATCTCTATTTTCATTTAACATGTATCCACCAACAGTTTGTTCTATGTCAATAGATTTAAAATCATGCGTTCCTGAACGCTTAACTCTTATTACAAAAGACTTGTTTACTATCTCTTTTGCCATATGTGTATTTACTATCTCTTTTATTTCATCTATTGTATTTATTTTATCAAACTGCAATGCTTCTAAAACTAATTCAATACCTGGAGTATCCAAAAGTTTAATTCTTACTTCTGTTACAAATTCTATTGGACAAACTACTTCTATTTTATCAAAAAATTTTCTAATTGTAATATCTTCTGAAATTCGAGAAAAAAGTCTTTGTAAGTTTCCATGTAATCTAGCTACCATCTGCCTTTTTGCTGATGTTCCTTTTATCATTATTTCTGGAAAAAGTTTTATTATAAATTTTTGCGTCTTTATTGGAGAAATTTCCATTATTAGTTAAACCCTTATTTTTAATTAGTCGCAATTATATCATAAGAATAATAATTGAAAATTAATATTACATAAGAAGTAGATTAAGTAAAAAATATTTAATTATAAATAAACTAAGTGGAAAAGTAGATACTACAATTATAAGTTTTAATTTTGAAAAATTTAACTGTATTACAAGTGTATATTTGATAGCATCTATCATCACAATTGAAGGTCAATAATTGAGCATATTTTTAACCCTATTAGGAAAAATCTTACCCTTATACTTTAGTATTATACTAGGTATTTTAAGTACTTCTATTTTAAAATGTAACAAAGATACCGTTGCTAAAATTTTACTTTTTATTCTAGCTCCCTTGATAGTATTTAATGCAACAATAAATGTAAAACTTATCCCTTCAGTTTTATTTATGCCTATTTTCTTTTTTATTTTAAGTTCTATTATGGCTTTTGCTTTATTGACAATATTTAAAAATATGTGGAGTGATAACACTTCTAATTTATTAGCTTTTAGTACAGCTACTGGAAATACGGGAAATATTGGTATTCCTCTTGCTATATTATTTTTAGAACCAAAATTAGTAGATGTATTTATTTTCACAGTTTTAGCTTCTATTTTATATCAAAATTCTGTTGGATATTATATAACGGCAAAAGGCTCTTTTAGTGCAAAAGAAAGTTTAAAGAAGGTACTAAAACTACCTGTAATATATGCTTTTATTTTAGGTATAACATTTAATCTACTTGATATTAAAATGCCTTTGATGTTTGTGGATTATAGTAACTATTTAAAAGGTGCATATGCAATTTTAGGAATGATGCTTTTAGGTATGGGGATGGAAAATATAAAAACAGATAATTCTCTTGATAAAAAATTTATTACTTATACTTTGGCTATCAAATTCATACTTTGGCCACTACTTATTTTGATATTTATTTTTATAGACAAAAACTTTATACATTTTTTAAATGATGGATTTTATATGGTTATGTTTTTATTTTCTATTGTACCACTGGCAGGGAACACTGTAACAGTTGCTACTTTATTAAATGTAAAACCCCAAAAGATGTCTTTAGCAGTATTTATTTCTACCTTGGTATCTTTATTTTATATACCACTTATGATATTTTTTTATACTAATTAAAAATTTTTTAATAGTTTTGGCATCTCTTGTGCAATTTCGTGAAATCTGTATTTAAATCCTTCAACTACGATATTATACAGTTCATGATTTTTATACTTTTCATGCCATTTTGATTCTTTATTTTCATATAGGTTGTAATATTCAAATCTTAATCTATATGCTTCTTTTTCTAAATTATTTTCTTTCAAAGTACTTTCTTCTTTCCTGTAATAAAAAGCTAGTAAAACTAGCCTTTTATTTTATAAATTCAACTATATCTTCGAATTTTTCTCTTTGTTGTTTTGATTGTTCATTAATTCTATATCCAAAAGGAAGAACACAAGTTAGTTGGAATTTTGAAGTATCAAGACCTAATACACCTTCAACACCCTCTTTATCAAAACCTTCAATAGGACAAGAATCAATTCCTTTTATAGCAGCAGCTGTCATCATATTACCCAATGCAATAAATGATTGTCTTGCTGTCCAAGAGTAGATATTTTTGTCATTGCTTAAAGTCTCTTTTAAATGTTCTGCATAAAGATTTAAATAAAAATCCAATTTTTCTTTAGGCATTTCTCTTCTTGCAAATCTTTTTTCAGGAATTCCACTTTCTGGTTTAACACCTTCAATTCCTGCTAATACAATTACTAAATGAGAACAAGTTGTAATTTGAGCTTGATCCCAACAAAAAGGTTTTAATTTTGCTTTTAATTCTTCATTTGTTATAACTAAAAATTTCCAAGCTTCCATACCAAATGAAGATGGAGATTTTCTACCAGCTTCTAATATAAAGTGCATATCCTCATCACTAATCTTTTTTGTCTCATCAAAGATTTTACACGCATGTCTAAAATCCATAGCTTCCATAAATGTTTTTTCCATATTTTTCCTTTTATATTAAATTAAAACATCTTTAAAAGATGTTATTTTATCTTAAATTATTTAACAATTATTAAACAATTAGTTCTTCTTCTTTTAATCTCATTTTTTCTAATTTACTTTTTTTATTAAATAAAATTACTGCTACGAGAGACAACAAGCAACCAAGAATAGTAGACAAAGCAATTTTTTCATCATAAGCAAAATAACTAGATATAATAGCTCCAACTGGAACTATAAACATAAATACTCCAGTATTATGTGCACCAATTCTGCTTGCACTTGCAAAAAATATTGCCATTGCAAAAGTTCCTGAGAATAATCCTACAAATGATATATTTAACCAGAATATAGAATCATACAACCCTATTTCAAAAGGATGATGTGGTAAGGCGAAAATCATATTTGTAAAGGCAGTTACACCAAAGATTACTAAAGTATAAAACATAGGGTCAACTCTTTTTGACGCCTTTTGTGTTAAAACTGTAACAAAAGACCAAACAATAGCACAGACTAAAAAATATATACTATCAAGATTTAAAAAGCCTAATCCCTCCATTGGAATTTTCAATAATACAATAGCCCCAAATACACCAATACCCAAGGCAAATACTTGCTTAGCTGATACTTTTGTTCTAAATATAAGTATAGACAAAAAATAAGTGATTAAAGGAACCAATGAAGTTACCATAGTCCCTCCATATCCAGCTTCTCCATGGGCAAGACCTGCAAAAAAAAGATAACTAAAAGCTGCACTTAATAATCCTGCCAAAATCATATAAATATATCCTAGAAAGTCAGTTTTTAAAGATCTTTTCATATAAATCATAACTGGTATCATTCCTATAAAAGAAATTGTGTATCTCCAAAATGAAGCTACTTGTATATTTGAGTGTTCGACTGCTGCTTTTCCAGAAGTCCATGCAACTCCCCAAAGTAACATAGCTATCAACATACCAATAAAATATTTGGTTTTATTTTCTTCTTTATGCACTAAAATGCCCTCATATATGAAGAGTTTATTAACTCTTTTTCATTAAATTCATTTGCTGCAAGAAATGCAAAATTAGGAGAACGCAATAATTCTCTACCATATGCAACAAAATCACAATATCTTTCTTCTAAAAGTTTTTCACCCTCTTGTGCTGTTGTAATTAGTCCAACAGCAATCACAGGAATATTTACTTCTTCTTTTATATCTTTTGCAAAATCAGCTTGATACATAGGTTTTAATTCTATTGGTTTATTTGGTTTTTCTTGATTTCCACCAGATGAAACATGGATAGAATCAACTCCAACTTTTTCAAGTTCTTTTGATAGATAAATTGAATCAGCTATATTCCAACCTTCATTCATCCATTCATCAGCACTAAGTCTTACTATCAAAGGTAAATCAACTTTTTCTTTAAGTTCTTTTGCTATTTCTAAAAGTAATCTACATCTATTTTCTAAACTTCCACCATAAATATCATCTCTAAAATTACTTAAGGGCGATAAAAATTCACATATAAAATATCCATGTGCAGCATGTAGTTCGATTGCATCATAATCAGCTTCTTTTGCTCTAAGTGCAGTTTTAACAAATAATTCTTTTATATTTTTTATATCTTCTATTGTTGCAGCTTTTGGCATTTTAAAAGGTTTATTATCACTAAAGGCAATTGCACTTGGTGCAATTGGAGTTTCATCTTCAACATTACATTTTCTACCAGCATGGGCAATTTGAATAGCAGTTTTTGCTCCAAAAGAATGCATTTGTTCATTTAGTTTTTTATGAGCATCAATTAAAGAATCATCCCAAAGACCTAAGTCATTTGCAGATATTCTTCCTCTTGGTTCAATAGCTGTTGCTTCAACAATAATAAAACCAACACCACCAATGGCTCTTGATAAATAATGTCCCTTATGAAAAGTTTTTAATTCACCACTATTATCACTTGAATACATGCACATAGGAGGCATAACAATTCTATTTTTAAGTTTCAAATTCCCTATTTGTCCTTCTGTAAATAGTAAACTCATAAATTTCCTTTAAATCTTTTTATATTTTTACGAAAGAAACATCATCACTTTTTATAAATTGTACATCAAATGTTTCATCAACTACACACTCTCTTAACTTAGGTACATAAACTTTTACATGCTGGGCTTCAAGGTGCAAATCAAGTAATTCTTGAGAACTCCATCTTTCAATGGTAATAAAAGTATCACCATCAATAAATGATTCATATTGTTCACAACCTTCTTCTTTTACTGCATATTCATACTGCAAAATATTTGCTATTTTTCTTAGCTCATCATGTTTATTATTTTTTATTTTTGCTTTTACAATTGCAATAATCATATTAAGCTTCTACTTTTTCTAATTTTTGTATATCCATACTTTCTAATTTTCCATCTACAAACTGGGCAAATTTTAAAAAATGTTCTTTTTGCATATGCTCATCTAAAAGTTTTGCATTTTGCCAAGTTTCTACAAAAGTAAAACTATTTTCATCCTCTAAGTTTTTATGTAAATCATATTGAATACAACCCTCATCATTTTTATGAGTTGCTTCATGTAATTTTACAAGTTCATTATAAACTTCATCTTTAAATTCATATTTTACTTTAACGTTAGCTACGATTACTATATTTTTCATGATATATCCTTTTTAATCTTTAAATACAAAACCTTGTTTTGTATAGTTTTCTTCAATTTTTCTAAAATAGATATTTTTATAATAACCTGCAGTTTGCTCACAATATGATTGTAAATAGTTCATATTATTATCAACTCTGAATTTTTTCATTTGTTTTTCATATAATAAAACACCATCTTTTACTTTTTTATCATCATATTTATCTTCAAAAGCAAAGCTTTCAATTGGAATTCTAGGTTTAAGTGGAGCATCTTTTGCTTCTTTTGTAGGTACTCCAATAGTAGTTCCAACAATTGGAAATGTTTTTGGTGGAAGTCCTAATAACTCAATTATAGCAGCTGGTTGGTTTCTTACAGCTCCAATTGCAGTTGTTCCAAGACCAAGTGATTCTGCACTTATTTGTATTGCATTTAACATGATTCCAGCATCAACGGCACCCACAAGTACACCTTCAGCTGATTTATCAATTTGATGTTCTTCTCCAGTTTGCTCAACTGCAAAAATAGTTCTATTAAAGTCAACACATATAAAAATAAATACATCAGCTGTTGCCACTTGTTGTTGTCCACCACAAAGTTCTGCTATTTGTTTAATTTTATTTTTATCTCTTGTATACACTAAAGATATTTGTTGCCCATTTATAGAAGTGGGACATCTTTGTGCTGTTTTTATGATAAGTTCAAGGTCTTCATCACTTATAATTTCACCTGTAAATTGTCTTATTGATTTTCTATTACTTAATTGTTTTATAATTTCGTTCATAAATTCTCCTTTTTAATTTGTTTGTGATAATACTACTTTATTATTAATCATATATCCAATCCAGATTAAAAATAAAGATGAGAATACAACACCCGATGAAAATAAAATTGTTTGTACTAATCCCATGTTTGTAACTATTGCACCGCCTAAAAATGAAAACAATGAAATACCTACATTAAAAGCAGATATATTAAAACCTGATGCTACATCTACAGCATGAGGTTCATTTATTTTGGCTAATTTTACAACATTTGCTTGAAGAGCAGGACTACTTCCAAAGGCAAAGATTCCCCATAAAATCAAAATTACTATTGTGATATATTGGTTTTGAACAAAAAAATTAAAAGATAAAAGAACCATACTTAAACAAAAGTAAGCTCCAAATAAAACTTTATTTACTCCAAATACATCTGCAAGTTTTCCACCAATAAAATTTCCAACAACAGTTGATAAACCAAAAACTAATAAAATTATAGAAATAATACTAGGTGAAAATTTTGTAATATCTTGTAAAATGGGTACTAAAAAAGTAAAAGCTATAAAAGCTCCTCCAAATCCAAAAATTGTGATTAAATAAGCAATTAATAATCTTGGATTTCCCAATATTTTTAATTGTTGAAAAAATTTTGCAGGAGTTGTCGTTCTAACTTCTTTTGGTATTAAAAATGCCATACCAATAAAGGCAACACTTCCCAAAATAGAAATTAACATAAAAGTCTCTCTCCAACCAAAGTTTTGCCCAATAAAAGTACCTAAAGGAACTCCTGTCACCATTGCAACAGTTAAACCTCCAAACATCACAGCAATTGCACTTGCTTCTTTTTCTTTTGAAACTAAACTTGTTGCAATTGTAGCACCTAAAGAGAAAAATAAACCATGTGTTAGTCCTGTAACAATTCTTGCTATTAATAAAGTAGTAAAATTTGGTGCAAGAGCAGCAACAACATGACCCAAAGAAAAGACAACCATTGCACAAATCAAAATATATTTTTTATTATATTTACTTGTTAATGCTGTTAAAATAGGAGCACCAATAGCTACTCCTAAAGCATACATTGTTACTAAAAGACCAGTTGAAGGAACAGATATATTCAAATCACTTGATATAGTTGGAACCAATCCAACTGTAACAAATTCTGTTGTTCCTATTGCAAATGCACTTAAAGTTAATGCAAATAAAGCTATTGGCATAAAAAATTCCTTTTTATAAAAAGTTTTTAATCAAAACTTTTTCAAATTTTTCTAACTCTAACTCTAAATTTAAATCACCTTTGAAAATATCATGCACTGCATAAGTTTCAAGAGGTGTTAATCCACAAAATTGAAAAGTTTTATGAACTGCAACATGAGCTTCGTCTAAAGACATTCCATCAAATAAACTATTTTTATTATTAAATGCAGATTCAGGACAATTATATGTCAAAGATAGCATATATTTTTTGCCTGTTAGTAATCCACCACTTCCATATAATTTTGAAGCATCTTCTCTACTTCTCCCATCACTTGCATAATGTCGTCCATGAGTAAATGTCTCATCAATATATTTTTTTGCTATCCAAGGAAGGCCCATCCAATAAACTGGATATTGAAATAAAATATAATCAGCCCATTCAAACTTTTCTATCTCTTCTTCTGTTTCGTAGCCTTCTTCTATATTTGTATTTTTAACTTCAAATCCATTTTTAATAAAAAATTCATTTGCTTTATTTATAAAACTATTAGTTAAATTACCTTCTGCTATTCCATCATAATGCTGATGTCCATTTAAAATTAATATTTTTTTCATTTTCTCTCCTTGAGTATATTTGAGAATTATATATGCAATAAACTTAATTTACTCTTACTTACATAAAGTAAAGTAATGGTAATTTATAAACTTTATGATATAATGAAATTTATAAAAGGATTTATTATGTATTATATAAATGACAAAGAGTATAAATGTTCAGTTTCGGTTACTCTTGACATATTTAATGATAGATGGAAATTAGGAATAATTTGGCACCTCTTAGATGGTGACATGAGATTTAAAGATTTACATGAAACTGTATGTGAGATAACTCAAAAAACATTAACTATAAAATTAAAAGAACTAGAAGAGAAAAAGATTATTCACAGAGAGGTATATGCAGAAGTTCCACCAAAAGTAGTATATAGCTTAACAGAATGTGGAAAGAAATTAAAACCAGTACTTGAAGAAATGTACAAATGGGGAATATCATATGTTGAAGAATGTGGTGAGATAACTAGTGATGATCAATGCAAAACAAATCTTTGTAAATAGACTCTATGAACACAACAACTTTTTATAAAGAGATTAAAGAGATAAAAGATTTCTCTTTAATTATGGATAATGATAATTACCATAAAATTCCAGATGATTGGTTTGTAATAGTCTCTGATATTGTTGATTCTACAAAAGCAATAGAAGAAGGTATGTATAAAAAAGTAAATTTTGTGGCTGCTTTAACTATTATTGGTATATTAAATATTGATAAAAATTCAGAATTTCCATATATATTTGGAGGAGATGGTGCAAGTTTAATTATACCTCCCCATTTACTTGATAAGTCAAAAGTTGTTTTAATAGAAACTGCCAAAAAAGCAAAAGAATCATTTGATTTAGACCTAAGAGTGGGAGTTATAAGTATAAAAGAGATTGTTAAAAGAGGCTCTTTTATAGAAATCACCAAGTTTAAAGTTTCTAAAGATTTTACGCAAGCAATAGTTAGAGGAAATGGTCTAGAACTTGCAGAAAATTTACTAAAAAAAGAGTATACAAATTTTAAGATAGATGAAAACTTTACTTATGATTATACACCTGATTTTGTTGGATTAGAGTGTCGCTGGGAAGATATAAAAAGTCCAAAAGATGAAACAAGTTCCTTATTAATCAAAAGTACAAATCCTGAAAAATCAAATGAAATTTACCAAAATTCTTTGAATAAAATACATGAAATAGCAGGTTCATATTCACAAAGAAATCCTATAAAAGAGATAAATCAACTTGTTATTTCTTTTAATCCCATGGTTTTAAATGCAGAAGCTTCAGTTTTTTCTTCAAATATATTTTTTAGGTTTTTTTTAATATTACGATTACTCATTGAAAATTTATTGGGAGTTCTTCTTATGAAGTATTCTAGTGGACAATGGAGTGATTATAAAAATAGAGTTATAAGAACAACTGACACTGAAAAGTTTGATGATATGCTTAGAATGGTTATCTCTACAGATAAAAATCAAACAAAAGAGCTTGAAGAGTATTTAGAACAAGAATATCAAATAGGTAACTTAGCTTATGGTATTCATAAATCAGACTCTGCACTTATGACTTGTCTTATTTTTGAAAGACATGGAAAACATATTCACTTTGTGGATAGTTCAAATGGTGGTTATGCCCTTGCATCAAAAGAATTAAAGGCAAGATTAAAAGCAAAAGAATGAAAAATGCATACTAAATAAATATACTACAAATAAGGATATTTATGAATAAAAAAAGCAAAGCACCTTTTGATCCAAATAGTTTTGATAGTATTACAACTATTGGAAATATAATTGATAATTTTCCAAAGTTACTTTCAATGGACTTTTCAAAAATTAGTCTAAATGATGAACTAACAAGACTCAATTATGAGATAATTTCAAGTGAATATAAAGATTTTGAATATAGCAATATAAAAGAATGTTTTCATTATGAAGTAGATAAAATAGTTTAATACTATTTTATCTTAGATGTTTTGCTAAAGCCTCTTTAAAAGGTGCACCTAATACTTCACAAGATACAGCTTCTTGTATAAAGTCAAGATTATCTTTTGGGTTTGATTTTGCTTTATTTAGTTTTGCAATTGTTAGATTTGGAAATAATCTTTCAACAAGTTCTACATTATCGGTTTGTTTTACAACACCCTCTTCTAAAACTTTTGCATACCAACCTGTATATCCATATTTCATTACAGTTTTTAACATCTCTTTATTTTTTGTATTTATACTTAATACATTACATGGTTCTCTTGGTTGTGTTACTTGAACTATAGCCTCACCTAGCTTTAAGATATCTCCCACACAAATATCATCTTCAGTAATATCTGAGACAAGTATATTTTCACCCAAAGGTGAAATATCTTTATAATCTAGGTTTATATTTAATACTTCATTTACTTTTTCATAAGTTAAAGAAGAGTAAAAAAGTACCGCTTTATTTGGTCCACCATGGTATTTCTTATTAACTTGGTCATCACCTTTAAAACCTATATCTGTAAGATATGATTCTTCTACAGTAGTTTTATTTATAGCTGATTGCATTATTTTTTCTTTATTTATTAACTCTTTTGCTTTTCCAACTTTTAGTGATATTATTTTTGATAATATTTTGTTCATATTTTTCTCCTTATTTTAGTCTAAAGCTAAATTCACAGCTTCTATTGCATGTATTTTTGTAGTATCATAAAGTTTTACATCAGTATCATTTGATGAAATTAACATGCATATTTCTGTACAACCTAAGATAATTGCTTCTGCTCCATTTGATACTAATTTCCCAATGATTTTTAGATACTTTTTTCTTGATTCTTCTTTTATAATACCAAGACACAACTCTTCGTATATAACTTTATGTATGATTTTTATATCTTCTTCATTTGGTACAAGAACTTCTATACCAAAGTTTTCACTTATTCTATTTTTGTAAAAATCTTCTTTCATAGTAAAAGCAGTACCTAGTAAGCCAACTTTTTTTATATTATCTTTTTGTAAAACTTTTGCTGTTGCATCTGCAATATGAATTATTGGTATATTTATCTTAATTTGAATTTGAGGTACAACTTTATGCATAGTATTTGTACAAATCAAAAGAAAATCTGCACTTGCTTTTTCTATATTTTGGGCAGCAGTAGTTAAGATATCAGCTGTTTTATTCCACTGTTCAGTATGTTGTAACTTCTCAATTTCATCAAAATCAACACTATAAATAATTACTTTTGCTGAGTGTAAAGAGCCTAATCTATTTTTTATCTCTTCATTTATCTGTTTATAGTATAAAGCAGTACTTTCCCAACTCATACCACCTAATAAGCCTATTGTTTTCATTTTATAACCATTATCAAATTTTTTAGTACTATAACACAAAAAAGATAAAGTGACATTGTGTTAGACTTCATAAAAATTATTTTCTTGGATATGTTTATGTTTAAATTGATTGTTTTAGGAATTATTGCAGGTGCTTTTTTTAGTACAACTTTTGTTTTAAATGAACTTATGAGTGTATCGGGTGGACATTGGCTTTGGTCTGCAACTCTTAGATATTTTTTTATGATTTTGTTTTTGGCTTTAGTTTTATTATTTCAAGGTGGAATACAAAGAATTATAGATGTTTGTAAATTATATATTTCTAATTATATTTTTTGGACAATAAGTGGAACTATTGGTTTTGGATTCTTTTATGCTTTGATTTGTTTTAGTGCTGACTTTTCTCCTGGTTGGGTTATAGCTGCCACTTGGCAATTTACAGTTGTGGCTACACTTTTTGTATTGATGTTTTTTGGTAAAAAGTTTCCTAAGAAAATTTGGTTTTTTTCTGCACTTGTATTTATGGGGGTTTGTTTAGTAAATCTATCTCATATGGATCACTTTGATTTAAAAGCTCTATTATTAGGTGGTTTTCCCATTCTAATTGCTTCATTTTGTTATCCAATTGGAAATCAACTTGTTTGGGAAGCAAAAAATGGAAATCATAAAAATGTACCACAAATAAAATCAAAGTTATTAAATAATGCTTTTAATAAGGTCTTTTTACTATCTATTGGTTCTTTGCCTTTATGGTTTGTATTAGTAGCAATTATTCAACCCCATGCTCCAAGTGACTCTCAGATTTTTAATACTGCCCTTGTAGCTTTATTTTCTGGTGTTTTTGCTACTTCAATATTTTTATATACTAGAAACATAGCTAAAGATTCAAATGAAATAGCAGCAGTTGATGCCACTCAAGCTAGTGAAGTAGTATTTGCTTTAATTGGGGGAATAATATTTTTAGGAAGTGGATCATTAAATCTTACTTCATTTGTAGGACTCACACTTATTATGGTTGGTTTGTTTTTATTTACAAAATATCAAAATACCATTAAATAATCTATAGTTAAAGCTTTCTAAAAAAGAAAGCTTTAATATATTAATAAATTTTTAGCATCTCAAATTGAAAATACCAAATGCCTATAGAGATGAAATAACCAACTAATATCATCCAAGCATATTTCATGTGACTAGAAAAGGTATATATACCTTTTAGTTTTCCCATTACTCCAACACCAGCAGCACTTCCAAAAGATATTAAGGAACCACCAATACCAGCAGTTAGAGTAACTAATAACCAATTTGATAAATCCATATTTGGATTTGCTTTTAATATTGCAGACATTACAGGAACATTATCCACAATCGCTGATAAGAATCCAACAGCAATATTTGAATAAATAGGTCCTAAATAATTTGGCTCGTACACAATAGAAGCTAAAGTTAACCATCCTAAGAAATATAAAGCACCAACTGCTGATAAAATACCAAAAAAGAACATCAAAGTATTATTTTCAATTCTTGCCATTGAATGAAATACATCAAAGTGATTTTTACCAAATTTTTTTTGCAATTTAAATGAATATGCTTTTAATAATACTAAACCAAACATCATGCCCCACATTGCTGGGAAATCTAACACTTGGTGTGAAATAACTGCCATGACAATAGTTACAGCACCTAAAAAAATAATTGTTTTAGCACCCTCTTTCATTTGAGGAATTTCAACTTCACTATCAAAAGCAGGTTTTGTTTTTGGAACTACTAAAGATAATAAAAATGCCGTTGCTAAATAACCTAAAATAGATGAAGGGAATAAGTATAAAAAGTCTAAAAAGTTACCTTTCCCTGATGTCCACACCATAAGAGTGGTAATATCTCCAAAAGGGCTCCACGCACCACCTGCATTTGCAGCAACAACTATATTAATAGCTCCTGGGACTAAAAATTCTTTTTTATCTCTTTCAATTGTAAAAAGTACAGTTGATAAAATAAGGGCGGTAGTAAGGTTGTCAGCAAAGGGTGATATAAAAAATGATAATAGTCCAGTAAGCCAAAAAAGTTTTCTATAACTATAACCTTTTGATACAAGATTATATTTTAACCTATCAAAAACTCTCATATGTAGTAGTGATTCAATATATGTCATAGCAACAAATAAGAAAAAGAATATTTCAGCAATTTCTAAAATAACATTTTCTGCTTCTTCATGTACTAATTTTATATCTAAATTATTTGTGACAAAATAAATTGCGATTAATAAAAATGTAAAAATACCAACAAACAGTGCTGGAACAGATTTATCAATTCCATATTTTTCTTCATTTGCTATTACATAGTAACCAACAACAAATAAAAATAAAGAGATAATACCAACCCATGTATTTGTTAAATCTGGCTCGCCTAAATTAGTTGCATATGCAACATTTGATAAAAAAAGAGCTAAAATACCAAAAATTTTAAACATTATAATTTCTCCTGGAGTTTTGTGCCGTTATTGTATTCAATATTTATTTAAATAAGATAATACTTAATAAAAAATAATTAAATATTATCTCAAATAATTATTTAATTGAGATATAAATCTCTATTTCATCTTCTTTTACATACTTTTCAAAATCAATACTATATTTTCTCTCATATTCATTATTATTTTCAAAGTATTCCCAAATCTCAACCCAAGTTTCAACTACAACATCAGGTAGTTCACCTTTTTTTGAGAAAACTAAGTATCTTTCATCTTTTATTACTAAAGCATTTTTTGGTTTAGTAACTTCTACACCAACAGTTACTTTATAATCACCTGTTACATCACTTGTATAGTCACTATAAACACCATACATATATTTACTATTTGCTTTATTGAAAGTACTTCCATAAATATTCTTTTCAATATATTCATCCCATAATTGAGGTATTTTACCATTTTCAGATTCAAATTCAAGTTTATTGTTTGTGATTACACTAAGACCTGAAATCATTAAGTTTTTTACTTTTGTTACTTTCATATTCTCTCTTTTTTATTTTTATGAAAAAGATTATATAAAAACTTAACCGCTTTTAACTTGAAGTTAAAAAGTAGAGAAAGAATCTCTACTTTTATTTTAGTTAGGTTGAGTGAAGATTGTTAATTCTGGAGCAGCTTTTGTATATTTTTCAATATTTACTAAAGCTGTATTTGAGCTATTTCCATTAGCTAATTCTGAAGTTGGGATATCTTTTGTTAAAAGATTAGCAGAACCATTTTTACAAAGTGTTCCTTCTTTTCCTTTTTCCATTGGGTCATACCAAGCCCCTTCTTGAACTCTTACAACTCCTTCTATTAGTCCATCAGTTAAAATAGCACCTGTTAAGATTTGTCCTCTTTCATTAAATACTCTTACAATATCACCATTTTTAATACCTTTTGCTTTTGCATCTTTTGTATTAATCCAAATTGGTTCTCTATTAGATATAGCGTATTTTTCTCTTAAACTTGTATTATTAAGTTGAGAGTGTAATCTATGACTTGGGTGTGGACTAATAAGTGCAAATTCTGCTTTTTTTCCTTTCATCCCCAACCATTCTTCTGGTTCAAACCATGTTGGGTGAGCTTTACAATCTTCATAATTCATTTTTTCAATTGTTTCAGAATAAATCTCAATTTTTCCAGATGGAGTTCCAAGTGGATTTAAGATTGGATCTTCTCTAAAATCACCATATCTTATAAATTGTGTATTTTCATATGGAGCTTCAAAAGTTAATGGTTTGTTTTTGCTCCAAAATTCTCTAAAGTTTGGCATTTTAATACCCATTTTTTTTGCTTGTTCTAATGCACTATTATAAAACTCTTCTATCCATTGGATATCTGTTTTATTTTGAGTATACTCTTTATGTACTCCAAACTCTTTTGACAAGTCACTAAATATTTGATAATCATCTTTTGCTTCAAAGTGTTTTTTAACAGCTTGTTTCATAGGAACAATATTTAAATTAGAATAATCACCTGTCATTGTAATATCATTTCTCTCATAACTTGTAGTTGTTGGCATAACAATATCAGCCATTCTAGCTGTTGGTGTCCAATATAATTCATTTACTACAATTGTTCTTGGTTTTTTCCAAGCTTTAATTAATGTATTTGTATCTTGATGGTGAGCAAAAGGATTTCCTCCAACCCAATATATAAAATCGATTTCTGGGTATTCTATTTCTTTTCCATTAAATTGTAATTTTTTTCCAGGGTTTAATAATGCATCTGCAATTCTAGCAACTGGAAATGAATATTTAGCTGCATTTGATAACCATGAAGCACCACCTGTATATTTTCCAGGTTTAACATTAGCAGTTATTCCTCCAACAATTGGACCTTTTGCAGTTGGAACTCCACCATTTGAATAGTGATATGATAAACCAAATCCTCCACCTGGAAGTCCAATTTGTCCTATCACAGAAGCAAGAGTTACTAACATCCAATGAGGTTGTTCACCATGATGAGCTCGTTGCATACCCCATCCAGACATAAGCATTGTTCTATTATCATAAAATAAATCAGCAAGTTCTTTGATTGTAGATGCATCTACTCCACAAATTTTTGATGCCCAATTTACATCTTTAACAACTTTATCCTCTTTACCATACAAATACTCTTTAAATTTATCAAATCCTTCAGTACATTCATCTAAAAAGCTTTGATTGATTTTTTTTGATTCTATCAAATGATGAACCATACCCATCATCATAGCTGTATCTGTATTTGGTATTGGAGATATCCATTGTGCATCTAAATATTCACACGTTTCTGTTTTAAATGGGTCTATACAAATTATTTTTTTACCTGATTTTTTCAATTGTTCAAAATATTTGAAACCATTCTCATCAGTTGAAGTCCAAGAAATTTTTAAAGTAGCAAGTGGATTTGCACCCCAAATTACTACAACTTTTGAATGTTCAATTATAAGTGGCCAAGAAGTTTGTTGTTCATAAACTTCAATTGTCCCTAAAACATGAGGCATGATAACTTGTGATGCACCAGTTGAATAATCACCAACTGTTCCTGTAAAACCACCAGTTGCAGTCATAAATCTATGTAATAAAACTCTTGAGTTATGCATATTTCCACTACTTTTCCATCCATAACTTCCTGCAAAAACTCCCTTTGCACCTTTTTCTTTTCTTGTTTTTTTAAGTTCAGTAGATATAAGTTTTATAGCATCTTCATAAGATACTTTAACCCATTCATCATTGCCTCTTAATTCAGGTTTTGGATTATTTGGATCTTTTAAATAAGATTTTCTTACCATTGGATATTTTATTCTATCTTTTGCATAAATTAAATCATCTGTATAATGTTGTAAAGAATTTTCTATATTTGATGTTTTTTGATATGGTTGTGATTTTATAACTTTTCCATCTTTTATAGTTAGTTTTAACATACCCCAGTGAGCGGCAGTTAATACTTCTCCATTTTGTACAAGATTTGTAGAGAAATTAGCAATAGTACCCGCTACTAGTTCACCTCTTTTAGTAATAGTATCAATAAATGGAACAGCAGCAAATAATGCAGCAACTTTTAATAAACCTCTTCTTTTTTGATCAATAGTTTTCATATTATTTTCCTTTCATATCTTTTGCGTGTTTTTGTAAAAATTGAGTAACTAAATAGTTTTGTTCTTTTGTCATAGCAGTTCTTGAAATCATAGCTTTAATCATACTTGGCCATTGATTAGAAGTAAATTCAGTGGAAGCATGAATTGGATGGCACATAGAACAATTATCTTTGAAAATTTTGTTTGCTTCTTCATATAATACATTTAAATCTTTTGTTAGATTGTCATCAGTTGTATATGCCGTTAAAACAACTTTCTCCCATTGTGTACCATTTTTACCTGTACTTGTAGAAATCGTTTTAATATCAAATTTTCCACTTTTACTAAGTCCAGCAACCAAGATTCTTTTACCTTTTGCAAAATAAAGTGCATTTGAAACACCAGCTTTCATAAAACCTTCAATTTCAACTTTTACTTTGCCATCTTTTTTCTCTATTACTTTTACTTCTGAAGTAGGAAGAAGTCTCCCTTTTGAGGCATTACTATTTGAAGTTTCAAATAGATTTTTGACAGAACTTGTATACATTGTCTCACTTGCATACAAGGATATAGTTAAAAAAACTATACCAAATATAAAACTCTTTTTCATATCATTCCTTTTTTTCTATTTAAAAAATTATATAAGAAAAAAAAGTGCAATTAATTGAAAAAAAGTGTAGAAAAAGTGTGAAAAAATTATTTTACCTTTATTCTAAAAAGTGCCCCTACTTTTGTATTTTTTACATCTATAAATCCATGCATATTATCTTCAATAATTACTTTTGTCATATATAAACCTATGCCAGTACCTCTTTTTTCACCTTTAGTGGTAAAATAAGGCTCAAATACTAAATTGATATCTTTAAGCCTGATTCCTCCAGCATTATCTTCTATTTTAATTACAGTAAACTCTTTACCAACTTTTATGCTTAGAATTATTTTTGGATTTTTAATTTTTCTTGAGATAAGTGCATCTTTTGCATTTGAAATTATATTTAATATCGCATGGGAAAATTCGTTTGAATAACCTTCTATTTTATTATCTTCTTGAATATCAAAAATCAATTCTATATTATTGTTATTTAAAGACGCACTAATAATTGATACAGCTTTTTTACACACTTCTAATACTGAGAATTTATCTTTTTGTTTTGAGGGTTTAAAAAAGTTTTGAAAATCACTTATAGTAGTAGACATATGCTCTGCAATCTCATTACAAGTTTTTATACTTTTTAAAAGATGTTCTTCTTCTAATTTTCCATACCTAGTGATTGTTTCTATTTCCATCAATACTGCATTTATTTCACCAAGTGGTTGCCTCCATTGGTGGGCAATATTTCCTATCATCTCACCCATTGCAGCTAGTTTTGATTGTTGAATCATTAGTTTTTCTTGATTTGTTCTATGATTGATTTCTTCTAATATTTTATTTTCTAGATTTCCTATCATTTCGTTCATAACATTTTTTAAGACATTTAGTTCATTAGATTTTGCTTGCTTTTCTAATCTTTTACCAAATACACCCTCTTTTAAATAATCTAAGGTTAAAGTAGCTTCTTGTATCAACCTATAATCATCTTGTAAATTTTCTTTAATCAATTTTACCTTTGTATTAATAGCTTTTGCCATCAATCCAAGTTCATCTTTACTTTTTATATCAATATGCAATTGCTCTTTATACGCAGTAGGATTTGTTAAATATTTAAAAAACTTCTGTAAACCTTTTTCTACACTTTCAATTTGTTTTATTATTTTTAAAATAACTGTTAGATTAAGGATAAATCCAAAAATACCTATAATCAAAACACCTAAAATAATATATATATTATTTATCTTTATATCATTTTTTAGTTCACTTAGTTTCTTTTCAGACTCTTGTAAATTCTTTTTTTGAATTCTTTTTAACTTATTAATTAAAAAATAAAAACTATCTCTTTCAACAGAAGAAGTATTCATAAAAGCACCCTCATCAAATCCTCCTAAAGAGTATTCTCTAGTTTTTAAAACTAATTTTTTATAATCTTCCCATGCTTTTTTATTATCAGGTATTTCATTTGAAAAATTTTTATCCAATCTTTTTATAATAGGTGAGATTTTTCCATCAAACTTTTTTTTAAAATCATCATTTGGAGATATTACTAAAGATAGAGTTACTTCTCTTAATAAAAAAAGTTCTTCTATATAAAAAGTTTGAATCTCTTGTGTATCTTTAAAATTTACTACAACATTATTTGAATTAGTAAAACTATCTTTATTTATTTTTAATGATAGTAAAGCTAAAAGTAGTAATGAAATAAGAGCAATAAAGCCCAAAATAAAAAACTTCTGTCGTATTTTTAAATTATTCATTTTTAATCCTAATTGGATAAAGGTAATTTAACCTGTCTTTATCTAATTTTTCTTTTCTAATAGACCAATGAAAAGGTGTAATTTTTGCATTCCATAAAGGGAAAGTTGACATCTCTGAAGGATGATAAGATACTTCTTTATTTAATGCAATTACTATATTAGGTGAAGGTAAAACTAGTGTGTAGGCTTTTTCATAACTATATAATAAGATTTTGTTTACCTCTTTTTGAAACTCTTTTGAATTTGTATCTAGTTTAAATAATTTTTCAAACTCGTTTACTAAATAATCATCTTTATCAATTGAACACCAATTAGCTTTTGTGTATAGTGTAAAAAATGCTGTCCAAGGACTTCCATTCCAGTCCTCATTTCCCCAAATTAACAAATCCCAATCATAAATATTCTTCCTATTATTCAAAAGCTTTTCTAAAACAACTTTTTCATCACTAGTTATTGTATAGATTAACTTTACACCATATTTTGATAATTGATACTCAACTCCTTTCCAAACAGACATAAATCTATCTTGGGTGATAACTTTTAACTCTAAACCATTTAAAATATTATGCAACTCTTTTTGAGTAAACCTTGGTTTCTTATTTAAATATTTTTTTGATAATTCTTTTGCAAAATAAGTATTAGAAGACAATAAAAAAGGTGATACCGTCGCTTCATTTTTAAAAGCAAATTTAATTAGTCTTTTTTGATCAATTGCATCATTTAAAGCTTGTCTTACTTTTATATTTTTAAGTTTTGAGTTTTTCTTTATTAGATTCATGTGAACAGTTAAATTTCCATGAGAAGGAGAAATTAAAAGCTTTGCATACTTTGAATTTACTATTTCAGTTTTTTTATTATAAGGAATATAAGCAATATCAAGTTTTCCTTCATGTTTTGAAATATCATCAATAACTTCATGAATTGGAAGCTCTGTGTAAATAGTGATTTTTTTAATATAAGGTTTGTCTTTTTCAAAATAATATGGATTTGCAGTTAAAACTATCTTTTTACTTTGTGTTAACCCTGTAGCATAACCTTGTGCCATAATATATGCTCCTGCCCCATAAAGACCAGGACCTTTAGTATTTTGAGCTGTTAAACTTGGTGTCCAGTTATATCTTTCATAATATTTTTTTGTATAAAAATTTATTACGCATAAATCATTTAATAACATTCCATAAGGTATTTTCAAGTGTATTCTTATTTTATAATCATTTAACTTTTCAACTGAGTCTAATGCATTATGAATATTACTATATAAAAAAGGCCCATCAATAAAATGTTTAAAATTTTCAACTACAGAATCAGCATCAAATTTTGTACCATCTTGATATTTAACATCATCTCTTAACCAAAAGTCATATGTAAGATCATCTTTTTTTTCATGCTTATATGCTAAATAATAATCCCATCCTCTTTTAGAATCACTTAGTTTTACTAAGGTTCCATTAATCAAACTTATTAGATTAAAATATGGAAGAGTTGGCATATAGACTTTTAGTTGGGAATCTTTTGTTATCTTATTTATAAGAATTTTATCGGTTTGATCATGCTTATAAGTTATTGCTTCATTTGAAAATAAAAAACTTACATATAAAAAAATAAAAAAATATTTATGCAACTTTATAGCCAACACCTGATAAATTGACAATGAAGTCTTTTGGCAACTTTTTTCTTAAGTTTCTAATCAAAGAACGCAAAGCATTATCTGTCATAACAATGTCTTGCCAAACAACTTCTTGTAACTCTTCAAATGAAGTTACACTATCGATATTTTTAAAAAGAAGTTCTAAAAATAAAATCTCTTTTTTTGTTAGAGTAATCATTTCATCTTTATGCAATAAGATTTTTTGATTCCAATCATATGTATAATCATCAGGAAGAGTTCTTTTTAAATTAGTAGAATTAGAAAATCTTTTTTGACAATCTTCTAAAGCACTGATTAATTTTTCCAAAGTAATTGGTTTAAGAATATATTTTTCAATATGCATATCAATAAGTTGCAATAAATACTTTTCACTAGT
The DNA here is from genome assembly GCF_004116465.1 of Arcobacter sp. F2176. Classification (NCBI taxonomy): domain Bacteria; kingdom Pseudomonadati; phylum Campylobacterota; class Epsilonproteobacteria; order Campylobacterales; family Arcobacteraceae; genus Arcobacter; species Arcobacter sp. F2176. Next base: position 71,925 of record NZ_PDJV01000001.1, on the reverse strand, counting down.
ATATGCAGTAACTACTATAATACAAGTATCTTTATCTTCTTTTCTAACTTCATGTATAAAGTCTGCCCCATTCATTTTGGGCATTTCCAAATCAGTGATAATTAAATCAGGAGTAAAATGTTGAAGTTTTTCTAATGCTTCTATCCCATTTGAAGCTGCAATAACTTCACCTACAATATATTCCAAAGAAGAAACAATCTTATTTCTTATAAGATCTTCATCTTCTATAAATAAAACTTTTAAACTCTTCAAAACTTTATTTGACATTTTTCTCCTTCTTTAATTCTTTTTACAATTAATTATTCATTACAAATTTCAATACCCATTTTTAAAAATCCTGTAAAAGCAGCATTGTCAAAGGATAGTGGTTCTGAAACTTTTGATTTGATATTATCTAATACTTTTGAATACTCTTTATAAAACTCATAAGATGGTCTTGGTTTATATATTAAATTAGGAATTTCTAAATATTTTATGATATTCTTAGTTGTTGTTGGTTTAATAAAGTACTCTGTTTGCCTATTAAAACTATAAGGTACAAGAGTTACTAAAGTCCACTTTGCCATACCAAATTCAGCTAAAAATTCTACAAGTCCATCAAAACCATTTTTTTTATTTCCATACAATAATTCATATAACTCAATACTAAGCATATCTTTTTCATAAGAAGTCAAAGTTTTAATTACATCACGAAGTTTTACCTTATCAAAAAGTGATACCATAACGGACTTTTGAATAGTTTTAAAATATGCTTCTGTAATAAAATGTGGATCTGAAAAATTATCTTTTTTAAAAGCTTCTTTTGCATAAGTTTCTAATTTTTCAGGATTGAATTTTTTAATCATACGTATTAACTTTTCATCCTCAAATCCCTTTGGATAGGCATCAAAAAATTCTGATTCTACATCTTTTAATTTTTCTATGTTCATTACAAGAACCTCAATTATATTTAAATATATAAAATTTAACTTTGTATTGTAACAAAAAAAATTAAAACAAAAATAATTAATAAAGAAATACAATAATATAAGAATTATTCTTATTTTTTTAAGCAGATAATGTTTCTTTAATTAAAATAATAATATTCTTATAAAAAAACTTTTTACAAGCAGAAAAATGTCAAAAACTATTTTATTAATCACTATTCCTGTTTTTTTATACTCAATTCTTTCAAATTTTGAAATAGATCAAAATAATTTACTTCTTATAAGTATAGTTTTAACAACTATACTCTTTTGGGCGACAAATTTAGTCCCAGGCTTTTATAGTTCATTACTTTTTCTATTTGCATGCGCTGCTTTTTCATTAAGTTCAAAAGAGCTTATTTTTTCAGGATTTGCTTCATCTGCATTTTGGTTAGTTTTTGCAGGTATGTTAATTGGAACAGCCATAAAAAATGTAAACTTAACACATAGATTCTCAAAAATCTTTTCGAATTTAAAAAATGTAACTTATTTAAATATCATAATCTCAATTACTATCTTCTCAGCTCTTACTAGTTTTGTTATGCCTTCAAGTGTAGGAAGAGTTGTGATGATGGTTCCTATAGCAATAGCAGTTGCTAATAGTTTTGGATTTAAAGAGAATGATAAAGGTTATATTGGTATTTTATTAACTTTTATCATTACAACATCAATGTCTGGGTTTGCAATTCTTCCTGCGAATATTCCAAATATGATATTAACAGGTTTATCTTCACAACTTTACAATTATGATATTTTATATTCTCATTATTTGATTACTAACTTTTTAGTTTTTACTATTTTAAAAGATATTATAATAGTCGTGTTAATTTATAACTTTTTTAATGATACTCCAAAAATTATAAATAAAAATAAAACAAAGCTGAAATTCTCAAAAAATGAATTAATAGTGATTTTTACTATTTTACTTATGATTACTTTTTGGGCAACTGATTTTATACATAAAATTTCTCCTAGTATTATTGCAATATGTGGAATACTTTTTTTAGCAGTACCTTCAATTGGAATAATAAAATCAAAAGATATAAATAGTATAAATTTTTCTTCTTTATTATATGTAGCAACAATCATAGGTCTTGGAACTGTTGTGGCACATAATGATTATATAAAAGAGGTATTATCTAGTTTGATTAACTTATATGTACCATCACAATATCCAATATTAAATTATATGAAAGTGACTTTAGTTATGTCACTAACAGGAATAATCGCTACACAACCAAGTATTCCTGCCATATTTACACCTATGGCAGAACAAATTTCTAATGTAACTGGTTTTAGTTTTGATCAAATACTTATGATGCAAGTAGCAGCTTATTCAAATATATTTTTTGCCCACCAAGCACCACCTTTAATAGTGGGACTTGCACTTTCTAAAATAAAACAAAGACATATTTTAAAAGTATTAATTACTTTGGCTTTATTAACCACACTGTTTTTATATCCATTACAGTATTTCTGGATAGAGTTTTTAAACTCATTTTTATAAAAAGCTTTCTTTATTTTGTATCAATCTGTCAAATAATACTCAACAGTTGATACAACTCTGATTTTTTTTATTTGTGGGTTATTCTTATCCCTTTGAGAGATTGAAAATTGACCTTGTGAAGCTTTTTTTATTTTTCCTAATTTGCTTTTCGAATCAAAGGCAAATTTTTGAGCTACTTCTCTTGCTTTTTTTGTAGCCTCTTCTATCATTTTAGGTTTTACTTCATTTAGTTTTGTAAAAATATATTCAGTACGGCTTCCATAATTATCACCTGAGAATACTATACCTTGTTTTCCAAGTTTTGATAGTGAAGTTTTTACAGCTCGAACTGCATCAATATTTTTTGAATACACAGTTATTGTTTGTCTAGCATTGTATCTATAGTTTATCTTTTCATTTCCATATTGTTGTGCTACTTTATCTGTGATTTCAGGAGCAGAAAAAGTAATCTCGCTTTTTTCTATACCATTTGAAAGCAAGAAATTATCTATTTTTTCATTGTTTTTATCAATCGAATTATATATTTCTTCAAGATTGTTACTTACTTCGGTATAAGTAATAGGCCATATTACAATATCAGCCTTATATTCTTTTTCAGAAAGACCTTTAACATTAACAGTTCTATCAAATTGTTTATACTCTACAATTGCACTTTTAAAAAAATACCCTAAAGTACTTAAACCTAAGAATATAAATATTCCTAAAATCAAAAAACTTGTTTTACTATTTTGTTGCATTGTATTTTCCTTATTTTATATAAGTCTCTTTATATTTTATATACCATTGGTTGGTAATCTAAACCTTTAAAATGCTCTTGTTCTCCACTTTTTTCAAATCCAATAGTTTCATAAAAAGGCACTGCATATAAAGAGGCATTTAACTTCATATTCGATACATCCATATTTGTTTTTACACACTCAAAAAGTTTCTTTGCAATACCTTTTTTATGAAATGCTTCATCAACAAAAAGATGAAATAGTTTGTTTTCTTCTTTTATAGCTATATATCCTACTATTTTCTCACTTATTGTATAAATATAATGTTTATAATTTTTATCTTTTATTCTTTCTATAAAGCCATTTTCACGAATCTCCTCTTCAAACCAAGTTGGAGTTTGTTCAAAAAGATATGATAATAAACTTGTAACTAATATGCTTAACTCTTTTGCATCTTTTAGTTTTACTCTTCTTATAAATTCATTAGTTAAAGGAAGATTTTTTGACATCTTATCGTATCCTTCATAAGATTCTAAACTATCTATTACCAGATCAAGGGGTTTAACATAATTTTGTGCTAAATCATATTCGTTATCTTTTAATTCAAAAGCTAATTTTTCAATAGGTGGGTTAAATTGAGCATCAACACCTTTTTTATTTCCTCTCACATCAACACGATACCAACCATATTTTTCCAAATACACAGTATTTAATCCATGTAAACAATAAATATTTTCTTCATACTCACCACAACTAAGACGTTGATAACAAAATCCTGCAGGAATATTATTTGCTCTTAAAAGTGCTGCAAGAAGGTGAGATTTTGCATAACACCAGCCTGTTTTATGTTTTAATACCTCACTTGCTTTCCAAGTAGTTATATCTGCTTTTATATCACCACTATGAGATATTTCATCTCTTACATAAAGAAAACAGTTCTTAACTATTTGTTCATCTTTTGTACAGCTCTTTGATAGGTTTTTAGCCAAATCTTGTATCTCTTGGTTTTTAAAATCAATAATTGTTGATTCTTCTAAATAATCTTTTAAACTCATAAATACATCCACTTTAAATGAAGAAATTTTTTTATTTTACTTTATCATAATATATTTTAATATTTATCAAGCCTTTTAACCTTCATAAAACATCCATTTAAATAAAATTGTTTTTACTATTTTACTTAAAGGTTCATTATGTTTTCAAAAAATATCAATTTTATTATTGCATTTTTACTTGCTGCTTTATCTGTTTTACTGACAATTTTAGTTCCTGGTGGTCCAATAGAGACACGAGATTTTTCTCACTATAGTGAAACTGTTTTAACTTTGTTTAATATCTTTCTTACAACATTGGGACTTCTGAGCTTTGTTGTAGCTTTTTTGATAGTAAAAAAGAAAAAATATTCTATTGTTTTAAGTGCTATTTTTGCACTACTTTATATTTTTGTATATGTGATTGATTTGTTTAAAATCTTTCCTATAAGTCCTGTAGAGATGTCATCAACCCTATTTTTTATAGAAACCATAAGTACAATAATTGCATTTATAATAATATCTTTATGTATAAAATTCAATAATATTGAAGCTAAAAATAATGAAAACATATCTATAAAATTCTCTTTTTATAAAATAACTTTACTTTTAATAGTTTTATTATTTGCTATAGGAATAGTGATTTTTGCAACAAAATCGGCAATGGGACAATAATTTAAAAAATATTGTCTTATTTTATTCATACTTTATATTAAAACCTTCATTTTTTTTTGGTTCTTGAAAATATTTTGTGATAGCATCAAAAGTTGATTCATCTATCAAAGGTGTATCTTTTGGTAGATTTTCATTTCTTTTTTTCAGTTGCACTTTACACACTTCATCACTTCTTTTTACATAATACATAATATGTTCAACATTTGCTGTTTCAAATATATCTTTAAACCACTCCCTTTGAAAAACAGTATTTGCAGGGAAATCTAAAACAACTTCATTGCCTTTTTTTAAAAGTTGAATAACAAATTCAAACATTGTATCTTTTAATCTTTTTGAATACTTTATATAATCTTCAATGGTTTTTATTTCATTGGGATATAACTTTTTTAAAAGCTCATCTTCACTTAAAAAAATTGCATTTTTTTCATTTGCTATTTTTGTTGATAGTGTAGATTTCCCTGCTGCCATTTTTCCACACATAAAATGTAATCTATTTTTCATTTTCTATCTTTTGCATACTAAAATTAATTAATTCTATATTATTTCTTTTAACTTTATTCTTTTTTACTTCTATAAACCCAAACTTCTCAAAAAATGGTTTTGCAGTGATACTTGCATCTACTTTTAATAAAGTTTGTTTTTTCTCTTCTGCCACTTTAAAAATATGATTTAAAAGCATTTTTCCTACACCACAACCTTGATATTTATAGTGTACATAAAAACAATCAATATAATCCTCATAAAACTCTGCAAATCCTACAAGTTTTTTATCAAGTATTGCCAAATAGGGTTTTGTTTTATTTAATCTTTCTTCCCAAGACTTATAATCAATATTTGGATTTGCCCAAGCATTTAATTGCTCTTTTGTATAATCTTTATTGCATGTTTTATGAATAGTATTTACAAATAGTTTAGGTATTATTTTTTGATATTTTTTATCATATTTTATTAGTTGCATTTAATTCCTTTAACTCATAAAAATCATCTACACCTTTTAAGATAGTGTAAATTCTCGCATTAATATTTTTTATAAAAGTTTTATCATGACTTACAACGATTAAAGTGTTTTGATACTCTTTTAAGGCTTGTTCTAAAGATTGTATTGAATCTATATCCATATGATTGGTTGGTTCATCTAATATTATAAGTTGTATATTATCCAATAAAGCCTTTGCAATAAAAAGTTTTCTAAGCTCTCCGGGACTTGTATTTTGATTGTTTAAAAGATTTTTAGGATTTGAAGATAACCTTTGAATAAGAGTAAAAAGTTCACCTTTTTTTTCATTGTTCAAACTCTTTATTGCTTCAAAAAGATTTTCTTTTTGTTTTAAATCTATTTCTTGGGGAAGATATAAATAGCTTTTAAGGGGTGTTATTTTTGAAATAAGTAGCTTTAAAAAACTGCTTTTTCCTACACCATTGTCACCTATTATGGCTATTTTATCACCTTTATTCAAAGATAGATTTTCATATTTTAAAATCTTTTTTTCACCTAAAGGTAATTGAGCTTTTTGCAAAATAAAAGAAAACTTCTCTTTTTTACTCTTTTCATCTATTATTGAAATACCTTTGTCAAAACTTTTTTCTATTTCATTTTTTTTAGAGGACAACTCTTGGGCTTTTTTAGAAAAACTTGTCACAAGTTTTGAATCAGATTTATCTTTTCCTGTAAGTTTTGCTAAGTTTATTTTCTCTTTTAGACTTTTGTCTTTTGTATTTATGTTTTTTTTGGATAATCTGCTTTTTGATTGGGATACTTTCTCTTTTTGTACTTGAATATTGTTTTGCAATTTTTTCACTTTATTGTTTATATTTTCATTCTCTTTTTGCAAAAAGTTAAAATATAAATCTAACTCTTCTATTGCCTTTTGGAAAGTGGTTTTATAGTTATAGATTTTTTTATTTTTTATAATAACTGTATTATTACACAAAGAGTTCAAAAGTTCTCTGTCATGACTTATTAAGATACCAATCCCTTTAAAGTTTTTCAAACTCTTTATCAATATCTCTTTTGTTTTTATATCCAGATGATTACTTGGTTCATCAAGCAATAAAACATCAGGTTCTAAAAAAAGAGCAATCGCTATTTGTATGCGTTTTCGCTCCCCAAAACTGAGAGTTTCCCACCTATAAAACCACTCATCTTCTATGTGAAGCAACTCTTTTAGCTTAAATGTTTTTGTATTGTATGTATAAATAAACTCTTCAAAACCATTTGGTTTTTCATGAAGTTCTTGTTCACAATAATAGACCAACTCATTGCCAACAATACTACCCTCTTGTGGTTTTAGTATTTTGGCAATGAGTTTAAAAAGTGTGGTTTTACCTGAACCATTTGAGCCAACTAAACAGCTCCAACCCTTTTCAAAACTCAAATTAAGATTTAAAAAAATTTCACTGCTTGTGTATTTAAAAGTAAGATTATTTATTTGTAGATATTGCATATAAATTCCTTGATATATCTATATTTAGTATCAAGGATAAGTTAAATTTTACCCTTGAATTAGAGTAAACTGTTCATTGTTTTTTCCTTTTGTATTTATACGATAGTATATCGTTTTTCATTTTATAATTATTTAAAAAGTAACTCTTCTCTTTGTTTTTTTGTTAGTTTAGATACTATTAAATCATATGATTCATTGACCATATCTTTTACTATCTCTTCTTTTATAGTCCCATCTAAGGTTATAGTATTCCAATGCTTTTTATTCATATGATAACCTGGATTTACACACTCATAAATATCTCTATAGGCTATGGCATCATTTGGATCACATTTCAAATTTATATTTAGTGGAGTTTTTTTCAAACTAATAAGACCAAACATCTTATCCATAACTTTAAAGACCATAGTATCATCACCAAAAGGAAAATCTTTTGTTGCACATTGTTTAGCCATAAATATAGTTTCTATTTGTTCTAGGTTCATTATGTATTAACTCTCTTTTTATTTTTAAATTTATTGGACAGACTTAGAGCATAATCAATGGCATTTTGTACCGCTTTTTTAGCTTGGGGAGAGTTTTTCCAACAACTGCTTCCCAAAATATCTGAAACAATATCCGTAATCTCTTCCACACTACTTTTAGATAAAGCCTCCAAAGAATCAATACCTATTTGCTCAAATCTTCTTATAACGGTTTCACCTACAAACTTTACTTCTAAAAGCTTTTGTTTTTCTTCTTTTGAAGATGGCATTTTTTACCTTTTTAAATAAAACTATATACTCAAAATTATCTAATACTGTTTTTTTATTATTTTGTCAATTAAAACTACAAAAAGAAACATAAATCTAGAATTATGTTACAAAAATACTCAAATATTATTGACTTGTTTTAATTTTTTTTGTATACTTCTTAAAATAAACAAAAAAAAAGGCAAAGTGTACGGACATACACTCTACCTTTTACTTACGAATAATTCGAAAGCTATTTTTACGAATTATATCTAAAGTATTCTTTTTTGTCTATAAATTAGAATTAAAGGAGTTCAAATGATTCAAAGAATCATTGATAATCTAAGTATTATAGTTGAAACAATCAAGTTAATACTAGATGCAGTAGAATACCTACCAAATATAATTTAAAAGATGAAGTTTTCTTCATCTTTTAATTAAAAATTCTTAATCAAGTCCACATAAACATCAGCTAAACCTTCAACCTCTTTAACGGTTGTTCTCTCACCTACAGAGTGAATAGTATCGTTTATAACTCCAAACTCTATGGCTTCTATTCCAAAGGCTCCAAAATATCTGGCGTCAGAAGTTCCACCGTGGGTTGAGTGTTTTGTAGTTACTCCAAGTACTTCTTTTATAGAGTTTTCCATAGCTTTTACCACTTTTGATTCTTTGTTTGTAACAAAAGGAAAAGAACCTTGTGTAGTTCTAAAGTCATAATCTAAACCTTCTAGATTTTTATGTATAAACTCTTCTACAGATTCTCTTGTGGTATTTGTTGAATTTCTTACATTAAACATTAGTTTTAATTCATTTGGAGTTACATTTGTAACTTCCATACCACCTCTTATATCAGTGATTACCATCTTTGATGGAGCAAAGTATTCATCACCATCATCAAGGTTATATCCTGCTAATTTTGGCAAAATCTCTGCAAAATTGTGAACAGGATTTATACACTTTTCGGGATAAGCTGCATGTCCTTGTTTACCTTTTATTGTAATATATCCGTTTATACTTCCTCTTCGCCCTACTTTTATAGCATCACCAAAAAGCTCTTCACAAGTTGGTTCTGCAACAACTGCATAGTTTGGTATAAAGTCTATCTCTTTTAGGTGTTCAAGCATTTTGATAGTTCCGTAAGTCCCTTCACCCTCTTCATCACTTGTCATAAGAATAGAAAGTGTTCCATCAAAATTTTGAGCATGTTTACAAGCGTACAAAAATGCAGCATCTCCACTTTTCATATCTTGAGCACCTCTTGCACTAATTACTCCATCTACAACTTCAGCTGCAAATGGATCTATCTGCCAACCTTGTCCTACAGGTACCACATCAATATGTCCTGCAAAACATAAGTGTTGAGCTTTTTCATTGAACTTTTTATAATAAAACCTATTTTTCGTACCTTCTAAGTCAAGTTTTATACATGTCCATTCCTCACCTAAATACTCTTCTATAAAATCAAAAGCTCCATCATCATCAGGGGTAAGCGATTTAAATCTTAATAATTTTTGAAATAATTCTATAATAGTCATCTGTTTCCTTTAAAGTGGATATTGTAACAAATTTGTTATTTATTTTGCTATAATAGATTAACTAATTAGTTGGAGTTTCCTATGAAAAATAATCTTTTTATCAAAATTTTACTATCAATATTTTTAATTTATTCTCTATTAGGTTTCTTCTTAATACCTTACATTGCAAAAGACCAAATAATAAAAAATCTTGATAATTTACTTATTTATAAAAGTAAGTTAGAAAAAATAAGTTTCAATCCATATACTTTGAATTTAAAACTTTATGGTTTTTCCCTATCAAATAACAATGAAAAATTAATAGGATTCAAAAGTTTTGAAGTTGATTTTTCTCTTTTTAAATCAATACATGAACATCATATTAGCTTTAAGAAAGTTGACCTTATAAAACCTTATGTAAATATTGTTCAAAATGAAAATGGTAATATTAATTTAGCTTCTATTATGAAACCACAAGAAGAAAAAACTGAAGAGAAATCAACAAATGAAAAATCTTCTATTCCATTATTTGAAATTACGAAGATTCAGATTTTAGATGGAGATTTTCTTTTTACTCAAATATTTAATTCAAAAAAAACTACAACAAAAATACATAATTTTAACTATACCTTTTATAACTTAGGTACTTTAAAAAACTCTTTAGCATCTCATAGTCTTAATACAATTATAAATAAAGATACAAAACTATTCATTGAGGGTGGATTAAGACTGATACCTTTTAAAATGTATGGAAAAATCGAACTTAAAAACCTTCATGCCAATGAGTATTTAGGATATTCAAAAGATTTATTAAACTTCACTATTGATAATCCAACTTTAAATTTAAAGTTAGGATATAAACTTGATACAACTAAAGATATAGAACTTTACATAGATAAAGCAAATCTTGAATTAAAAGATTTAAATATTGTGAAAGATAAAGAGACACTAGCAGGACTAAAAAGCCTTGAACTCAAGGACTTAAATTTTGACTATACAAAACAAAAAATAAGTATCGAAAACATAGATTTAAATAAGCTTTTTGCAAATATATCATCAAATAAGAATAATATACTAAATATTGATAATCTAATAAATACTGAACCTAGTATTGAAAAAAAAGAGAAAACAACTAATAAACCATGGTTGGTTGATTTGAACTCTTTTACAATAAACAACTCTTATTTTTCATATGATGATTTAAAAAATAAAACTACAGTAGATGCAAAAAATATAAATGTATTATTGAAAAAATTATCAATTGTAAATAATAATATTACAATTGATGAATCAACTGTTGGAACAAAAAATATAAAAATAAATAACAATTCAGATAATACAAAAATTGAAGCTAAAAATATAGAGATAAATCTTCACAAGTTTTTAAAAGATAAGGACAAAATTAAACTATCAAGTGTAGATATTCCAGATTCATATACTTCAATAGTATTAGGGAAAAATGAAAATGGTAAGGAAAAAGCTGTAAAAGAAGAGATAAATACAAATAATGAGAAATCAAATACTTATTTAGATATAGGTCCTATAAATATCAAAAATGGCCAATTATTATTCGAAGACAGAACTTTAAAAGCACCTTTTAAAACTAATATTACAAAATTAAATGGTAATCTTTCTGAACTTAACTCAAAAAGTTCAAAACCAACACAACTTAAACTTATAGGGAAAATTGATGAATATGGATATACAAAGATTACAGGAATTGTAAATTTAGATGATATTAAAATACTTACAGATGTAAATCTAATATTTAAGAATATAGCCATGAAAAGCTTTACACCTTATTCAGATGAATTTGTGGGAAGAGATATTAAACAAGGAAAATTAAATTTAAATTTGCATTACAATATCACAGAATCAAATTTAAAAGCTCAAAATAGTGTCATTATTGATAAAATTGAACTTGGAAAATTGATTGATAAAAATAAAGGTTCGAATCTACCTTTAGAACTTGGAATCGCTCTATTAGAAGATTCTGATGGCATTATTGATATTGATTTGCCAATTAGTGGGAATTTAGATGACCCACAGTTTTCTATTGCCCCAATAATTTGGAAAGTATTTAGAAATCTTATTATCAAATCAGTTGCATCTCCATTTTCACTTTTAGCTTCTATTTTAGGTGTAAATCCTGAAGAAATGAAAAAAGTTGAATTTGTTTATGGAGAAAGTAATCTAATTGATTCAGAGAAAGAATCGTTAAATAATATTGCTAAAGTTTTTGCAAAGAGACCAAGTCTTGCTTTAAAAGTTGAGCCTGCATATGATAACATCAAAGATAAAATTGCTTTACAAGATATAAGATTAGAAGAGTTAATCTCTAAAAAAAGTGAAAGTATTAAAGATGGTGACAAATATTTATTAGCCTTAGAATCTATTTATAATGGGGGAATTTCCCTTCAAGAATTAAAAGAGAAATCAATGGTAAAACAAAATGATAAAGTGATTCTAGATAAAACATCTTACATATCTAAAATCAAAGCACTTATGTTGCCAAAAATAGATATTACAAAAGAAGAATTAGAAAACTTAGCAAATAGTAGAATATCATCAATTAAAAAATATCTTTTAGAACAACACAAAATTACAGATAATAGGTTATTTATAATTCCTGAAATAAAAGTTTTAGATAATAAAAAAGCAAAATATGTTGAATTTCCTCTAGCAATAGATATTAAAAAGAAGTAGCAAAAAAACTACTTCTTAATAGTATAAGTAGGAAAAGGGATATTGATATTGTTTTCTTTTAAAGTATTAAAAATAGCAAGATTTACTTTGTATTGAGTCTCAAAAAAGTGCTTAGTATGAGCCCAATATCTCAATTCTATATTTATAGAAAAATCACCAAACTCTTTTATTCCAACTTGTGCCTTAGCCTCTTTTGAAATAATTTCTGCATCAAAATCATTTAAAATATTTTCAATTATAGAAATTGCATCTTCAGGTTTGGAATTATAATCAATACCAACAACAGATTCAACTATTCTATACTCAAAAGAGTTGACTAATATTTCACCAATAATGTGTTTATTTGGAATAGTAATTTCTTCACCGTCTTCAGTTGAAAGAATTGTATGTGCTAGTCTTATCTCTTCAACTACTCCAAAAACACCATCTACACTAATAGTATTTCCTACAATAAAAGGACGACCTATGATAATAGAAAGACCTGCACCATAATTTGACAAAGTCCCTTGTAAAGCTAAACCAGCACCTAAAGATGCAGCACCAATACCAGCAATAAAAGGAGTAAGAGTAATCCCTAGTTTTCCAACAGCAACTATTCCAACACCAATGATAATAGAAAACTTGATGATATTTACAACAAACTTAGTTAAAGTAACATCTAGTTCATTTTTATCACAAATCTTCTTAACAAAAGTAGAAACTTTATTTGCAACATACCACCCTAAAAGGAATATGATAATTGCACCAATTAGTTGAAAACTATAATTAACAAAAAATTCTATAATTACATCGTAAAACTTCTGTATACTCTCAAGTTCTTTGTCCATGCCTATTACCTTTTCTATAATTTTACAACCTTAGCACCAAATCCACCTTGACTTGGATGGGCATCAGTAAATGATTTTACATTTGGATGTTTGATTAAAAAATCTTTTACTATTTTAGATAATTTTCCTGTACCAATGCCATGATAAACTAAAACTTCATCAAACCCAGAGATCAAACAATCAGAAATAAACTTATCAAGTTTTTCAACAGCTTCATCCCCTCTTAAACCATGTAAATCAATATTTACATGTCCACCTTGAGGTTTCTCAACATTTATTGTAGTCTTCTTTTTAATTTTAGGTTTAACTTCATTTCCTGACGGTCTTAATTCATCTACATTAACATGCAATCTCATTCCTGCATCTGTTAAAATTAAAGCTTTTTTGCCTCTTATAGATATTATTTCACCTTTTGAGCTTTTATATTTAACCCGATCTTTTTCTTTGAAGTTATAATCTTCTTCTACTTTTTCTACTGTTATATCTTTTACTTTTTTATGTGCAATATTTAGGTGTTGATGAGACTCTTGATATATTTTAGCTTTTATAGCTTTTTTAGCTTCATCTCTTGCATCTTTATACTCTTTGTGAAGTTTTGATTTTTCTATATTTATATGATCATCAAGTTCTTGTTTTGCTTCTTTAAGATTTTTATTTAATTTTTGATGGGTATCAATTTCCATATCAAGTTTAGCTATTTTTTGTTGATACTCCATCTCTAAAGCACTACTTCGTTCTATTAATTCATTTAATCTATCTTGGTCATCACCATAAACTTCTTTTGCTTTTTTAACTACATTGATAGGTATTCCATATCTTTGTGCAGTTTCAAAAGCATATGAACGCCCTATTGTCCCTTGTAAGAAGTCATAGGTCGGTCTTTGGTTTGCTTCATCATAAATAGCTGCTATTAATTCAACTTTTTCATTAGCCGCCATAAGAGCAGCCAATCTTTTATGGTGAGTTGTAATGATGATTTTTATGTTTTTATCTATTAGTTCTTCAATGATTACTTTAAACAAACTAGCTGCTTCATCTGAATCTGTACCAAGTTCTATTTCGTCAACTCCAACAATAACATCTCTTTGAGTAAATAGTTTAGAAAACTCAACCATTCTTCCTGCAAAAGTTGAGATATCATTTTTGACACTTTGGGGGTCATCTAAAACGGCTAAAGCATTTTTAAAATATCCTATAGAAGAGTCTTGACTTGCTCTATAAGGTATCAAATATTTAGATAGTAAAACAGCTGAAAGAATTGATTTAAGCATCATAGTTTTTCCACCTGCATTTACCCCAGTAATCATAATAACTGATTTTGAAAAATCAATAGATATAGGTTTTCCTCCATGAAGAGCAGGATGAACAAACTCTTTTAAAATATTTTTTCCATTTTTTGAAGGAATTATAAAGTTCTTATCATCAATTTTTGCAAAAAATAATCTTGCCAAATAGTGATCAATTCTATCAAACTCTTTATTTATAAATTTTAAAAATAATAAATTCTTTTCAAAAGTTGAGGATATGCTTTTACAAACTTTTAACAAAACTTCTTCTTGCTTATTTTTAAGGTCTGATTCTTTTTGTTTCAGTTCAGAAATAGAGTGTGGGAGGATATAGAAGAATCCAGAACTAGATCTATGTACGACAGTTGCTTTAATAATATTATTAAAACCACCACGCACAAGTAAAGTCTCTTCAGAGTTTACATAATGCACTTGTGAATCAACTAAATATGGTCTTAGTTTGCTATTATTTATAGATTTATGAAGTGCTTGTTTTATAGACTCTTTATTTCTATAAAGGGCATCTTTTATCATGTCTAAGTCTTTATCAATTCCTTCTTTTAAGTTTCCTTTAGAATCAAAGAAATCAACTATCTTTTCAACATCACTTGGTATTAATACTTTATCAATCCATTCACCAAGTTTACCCTCAAAAGTAAATCTTTTTAGATAAAGAAAGTATTTTATTATCTTTATAAACTCATATACATCTTCAACTCTTAAAGTACCTTGTTTTTGAATATGAACAATTTTTTCATCAAGATTTGCAACTTTTTCTGGCTCTTTTAAATCATATTTACTCAACTCATTTATGAGTCTATAATGTAAATTAATATCACCTTCTAAAACAATTGGTTTTTCTCTTGCCAATAGTTTTGAGAATTTTAATAAATACTCTTCTAAATCTAGTTTTTTAAATATCTCTTGCATATATTATTTAACTTCTATCCCATATCTTTCTAAAACTTTTACCCATGAAAGTGCTTTCCCATGGATATCGTATAGTGTTGGAGTTCCTCTTACACCTAGTTTTTCACCCAATTTCATTTGAGCATCAATAACATTTGTTAAAGCTTCATCTTGTACTTTTGTATATTTTTTACTTAAAAACTCTTTCGTAGTAGGAGTTACATTTAATAAGGCATTTACTCTATCTTCATTTGATTTAAATGATAAAACATATTTAGATAAAGGTATTGCATTTTTGTGAAAACTTAAAGGAAAAAAGAAAATTTTAAACTGAACATCATTTTTAATTTGGTCAAAATACGACTCAAACTTTTTACAATATGGACATTCTGGATCTGTAAATAAATAATAAACATCATTTCCCGTACCATAAGTTAAAACTTCTTTGTCTTTTAAAATCGATACATCATTAGGAATTGAAACTTGTTCACCAGATGTAACATTATAAATTTTACCTGCAATTAAATATTTTTTATCAGCAGTTAAAACTAATTCTTGAATATTTTCTTGAATATTTACTCTTAAAAGGTAAAAATTATCTTCTTTATAAGCTTTTAAAACTTTCATTCCAGAACCAAAAAATATTGGAAGCTTACCTATTTCATTAACCTCACTTTTACTTAATTCTGTTGTTGCAAATGCATTCAATGAAATTAACATAGTAAATAAAAACATTAATTTAAAAATCTTTTTCATTCTATTCTCCTAAATTTTATAGATATTAACATATCATTGTTAATTTATTGTGAAACTATATACTATATTGCCAATAAACCATTGCAATAATTGTTATGAAAACTATACCTAAAATATTGAAAATTAATCCATATTTTGCCATATCACTTACTTTTACAACTCCACTACTCATAGCTATAGCATTTGGTGGGGTTGCAATTGGCAACATAAATGCATAAGAAGCACAAATAGTTGCTACAAATAATATTAAGGATAAATCAACTCCTCCTACATCACCAAGTGAATAAAGAATAGGAAGAACAACAGATATTAAAGCAGTATTTGAGGTAATTTCTGTAGTAAAAGTAACTAATGCAGCCACTAAAAGTATGAGTAAAACTACAGGTAATCCTGTTAAAGATAATAAATGATGAGCGATAACATCAGCTAAACCTGTTTTTGAAAAGGCCATTGCAATAGAAAAACCTGCCCCAAATAAAAACATAATTTCATATGGAACTTTTACTGTATCATCCCAAGTTAAAAAACCAATTCTTGGTAAAAACATTAATAATCCATAACCAAGAAGTATTCCTTTTTCATTTAAACCTAATCCCATATAATAAGGTTCTATTTTTGAATTCACAAATAATAAAATTATTAAAGACCCAAGAATATATACTAATCTCTTTTGATCACTAGTTAAAGGTTTAACTTTATGTAAACTAGCATCAATAACTGAGTTTTTTAATCCCAAAGATAAAACATATGGTATAACTATTAACATTGCCATTGCTAAAGGGGCTGTTAATACTATCCATTTAACAAAGGGGATTGCTTCAAGGTGATGTTGTTCCATAAAACCTAAAAGAATAAGATTTGGTGGAGTTCCTATTGGAGTAACAATTCCTCCAATACTTGCCCCATAAGCAATAGCTAATACAAATCTAAGTCTAACTTTTGCATCATCACTTAAATATATAGCAATGGGAATCAATAAAAGTGCTGTTGTTGTGTTTGAAATAAGTGAACTCAAACATGCAGAAGTAATAGCAAGTGAAAAAATAATTCCTCTTGGAGTATTTGGAAATAAAGTCAAGAGTTTATTAGAAATATATTTATGCAATTCTGTCTTTTGTGTAGCAATTGCAATCATAAAACCACCTAAAAACAGAAAGATTATCGATTTTGAATAATTGGAAACCGTTTCATTAGTACTTAATATGTCAAAGGTAGGAAAAAGTAAAATAGGAAGCAAAGATACAACCCCTAAAGCCAATCCTTCATTTGACCATAATACTACAAGTAAAAATATTATTGAGATTAAAGTTGCATGTTGAGTTGAAAAGTAAAAAGTTAAAAGATAAAATAAAATTACAGATAACCCAATTGTTATAATTATTTTTTTCAATTTTTTTCCTATTAATAAATTATTTTTGTTTTGGTCTAAAAGGTTTTATAACCTCTTCATTGCATTCTAAAAAAGGTCCTTCCATCAAATCAATACAATATGGAATTGCTGGAAATACTGCATCTAAACACTCTCTTATAGATTTTGGTTTTCCAGGAAGATTTACAATTAAAGAACTACCTCTAAGTCCTGCTGTTTGTCTTGATAAAATTGCTGTTGGTACAAATTTTAAAGATTCTGCACGCATAAGTTCCCCAAAACCTGGCATCATTCTATCACATACATTTTCTGTAGCTTCTGGGGTCACATCCCTTTTAGCAGGCCCTGTTCCACCAGTTGTTACAACTAGACAACAGTTTTCATTGTCAATTAAATCTTTTAGCGTATTTTCTATTGTTTCTTGGCTATCTTCTATGCATTTATACACTGGTTCCCATTTGCTAGATAAATACTCATTTAATGTATCAATAATAGCCTGTCCAGATAAATCTTCATATACACCTTTGCTTGCTCTATCACTTGCAGTTACAATACCTATTTTTGCTGCCATTATAATCCTTTTAAAATATGTCCATGATTTTTCATAAAATAAACAGTTGAAAAATCTTTAAAAAACTCATAGGCTTTTTTTGAGTCTATGATTTTATCTTCTTTACCTAAATAAACTTCTATTTTAGTACCTTTTTCTAAAAGTTTATTTATTTTCTTTATATCCCACTTATAACAAAGAAGAGATTCTAACTCTTCTAAAGAACCTTCCTTGAAATACTTTGATACATCAATACTTGAAGGATAAGATATATTTTTTAAAAAATTTTCACAATAACTCTTTGAGTCTTTTTTAAAAAACATTAATTGCATTCTTACAAATTTTTCATCTTGTGTTTGAAAAAATGCAGGTGAAAAGAGTTGAATCAAATCAACTCTTTTATCACTATTTAAAGCCTCTTCAAATACCTTTATAGCACCATAAGAAAAGCCAGAAAGTGTAAAATCATTTTCTATTAAATACTCATAAAAGAGTTCTTTTTCATTCTCTAAACAAAAACCACTGAAGTAATTAGATTTCATTTTTTTCTATTACTTCATTTTCTACCATGATTTTTGACAACCTAGTTATTTGCTCATAGTTTTCATCAAAAATAGTTTTTAATTCAACTTTAGTTTGATCAATTAACTCTTTATAATCTTTAGCCATTGCAAATTTATCAACCATTTCTTTGGCTAATTTATCTGCTTTCTCTAAATCTTCTTCAAAAATAGCATACTGTTCATCTTTTAATACTTCAATTCCAATACTTCCAGCTAGATATTTTTTAAGTTCATTTTTAAGTTCATTTTTTGAAGGGAATACACTATTTATTTTTGTGCTATTTTCATCAAATAATGAAACCTTTTGTTTGGTTATATATGCTTTTGAAGCTTGATAAATAGATAATATCTCTTTTTCAGTATCTGATAAAATAAAATTCTCTTTTTTCCCAAATTCTAATTTATTTTTTGCTATTTCTATGTGTTTTTGTTCAAGTACTTTGTCATTTGATTTTATCATATATAACATGGCTTCATTTATAAGTGTTGAAATAGAAGCAGAAGAAAATCCAGAAAGATTAGTAGTAAGAGTCTCTATATCAATATTGTGCTTGATTGATTTTAAATATAATTTTAAAATTTCTCTTCTATCATTTATATTTGGAAGTGTTATTTTAACCCTCCTATCAAATCTACCAGCTCTTAAAAGTGCATCATCAAGCACTTCTATTTTATTGGTTGCTGCTATTACTATTACACCATTATCACCTTCAAATCCGTCCATTTGAGTTAGAAGTTCATTTAATGTTGATTCTCTCTCATCATTTGATTTTCCACCTCTTTGTTTTCCAATTGCATCAATTTCATCAATAAATATAATCGAAGGAGCATTTACTTTTGCTTTTGCAAATAATTCTCGAACTCTTTTTGCACCCATTCCTACATATATTTGAACAAAACTTGCACCACTTTGATAAAAGAATGGAACATTTGCTTCACCTGCAACTGCTTTTGCAATAAGTGTTTTACCAACACCTGGAGGACCATAAAGTAAAACACCTTTTGGTAATTTGACTCCATATTTAAAATATTTTTTAGGATTATGTAAAAACTCAACTATCTCTTCAAGTTCTTCTTTTACTTGTGCTATACCTGCTACATCTTTAAAAGTAGTATTTGGTTTTACAACTTCAATATGGGAATTTTCTTCATTTGGAACTTCTTCATTCACAGCTTTTCTTTTTTCAAGTTCTTGTGCAAAGATTGAGTTTTTTACTTTATTTTTATTGATAAATTCTTGAATTTTATCTTTTTTTAATCTTGCAACTACTGCAAAAATTAAAAGAATTACAATAAAAACTAATCCGAAGCTATAAGTACTAGTTTGTATATAAGAAGAACTTTTATATATAGTATAAAAAAATAGTACAACTAATGCTATACCTGATAAAAGCATCAACTTTAAATTTTTATCTCTATTGTTTTTCATATCATTAGAATTTTGCAACATTGATTTTATCCTTTGCTTCATAATTCTCAATATAAACCCAATCACCAACTAAATCAGCATCACTTTGGATTTCTATTTGGTTAAAATGTTGATCTAACCCTATATATTTTCCATTTTTTTCTTGTTCAATTAGAACTTCTAAAGTAGTTTTATTATTTTTTCTAAAATCATAATTTTTTTGATCAATAATTGAAACAAGTTCATTATATCTAGCTTTTGCAATATCACCTTTTACTTGCTCACTCATAGTAGCACTTGGAGTGCCATCTCTTTTTGAGTAAGTAAAAGCATGAACATGAGTAAGTGGGAATCTATGCAAGTTTTCAATTGCTTCTTTCCATAACTCATCTGTTTCACCTGGATGACCTACTATAAAATCTGTTCCAAGGGCATAACCTTTATCTTTTAATAATTCAAAAAGTTCAAGGTCTTTTAATACTTTGTTTCTTCTATTCATAATCTCAAGCATCTTTTTAGAAGTATGTTGAAGTGCTATGTGTAGATGTCTTGCCATAAAAGGTTCATCAATTATCTCTTTAAACTCATCATCTATTTGAATAGGTTCTATACTTCCCATTCGTATACGTCTAACACCTTTTATTAAAGAGATTTTTTTAAGAAGCTTAGCCAATGAAGTATGTTTTTTCTTACCATAAGAGCCAACATTTGTACCAGTTAAAATAAACTCTCCAAAACCATTACTAGCTAGTGTTGTAATTTGCTCTAAAATTTTATCTTCACTATAACTTCTAGCATCTCCTCTTACATAAGGAATAATACAATATGAACATCTAAAATCACATCCTTCTTGGATTTTGATAAAGGCTCTACTTTTACCTACAAACTCTTCAACAATAGTTTCATCTATATGTTCTAAATCACCAGCATTAAAAAATCGTTCTTCATTTTTAAGCAGTTCATTTATATTTTCTTTTTCACTATGCCCAAATAAAGAATCAACTTTTTCTTCCTTAAATAAGTTTTCACCTTTTGTCCAAACTCCACAACCTGTAAATACAACCCTTGGTTTGTTTGGAAGTTTATTTAGTGAGTTTATATAACCTCTTGCTGTACTATCAGCACTATTTGTAACAGTACATGAGTTTATTACAACTACATTTGCACTCTTTTCATCTTGTGTAATTTCAAAATCTTTTAGATTACTCATCATAACTTGAGTATCAAAAACATTTGTTCTGCAACCAAAAGTTTTAAAATATACTTTTGGTTTCGTATTTGTAAAATTCATATTCTATGGAGCCTCTGGTAAATCTGCAGGGGGAACTCTTTGCGCTTGATTCTCCCCTAAATTAATTTGTTGTGTAGGATAAGCTATTGTAATATCATCCTCTGCCATAAATGCCTGCAAAATTTCTGGAGACATTGTGCTTCTTAAAACTAATGCTGCGTAAGAGTTTGTAAGATACCAAGAAGAAATAACAATCCCATAAGGCTCAACAAAAGTATAAACTCTGGGTTCTACTCCTGTAGCTCTTAGGTTGTATTTACTTCTCATTTTAGATAACTGTTTTCTTGTAATATCTGTATAGCCTTTTGAATAATGTTTTAATATCTCTTTTGCTATATGTTGTGCTTTTTTATAATTTGAATCAAAAGTAATAGTAATATCAATACCATCCCAAACAGTTCGTAGTCCTGAATGGGTATAGTTAGCAATCATTTCTGAAAATACATAATTGTTTGGTATAAAAAATATTCTTCCTGTTCTTCTATTTACACTGTACGAAGTTAAAGTGATATCTTCTCTAATAGTAATTTTAAATAAAGAGATATCAAGTACATCACCAACTGCTTCAACACCACCTCTTGTAACTTTTATTCTATCTCCCACTTGAATAGAACCAGAAGTTACAATTACCATCCATCCAAAAATAGACATAAACCAATCTTTTAAAGCAATAGCAATACCAGCAGATGCAAACCCTAAGATAGTAATTACATAAGAGACATTATCAATATATGAAAAAAGTACAATTAACACAATCAAAAGAACTAAAACAAAATTTATAACTTTATTTGCCATATAAAAATTTTCATTTTGAGAAAAATACTTTTTAAGGGCAAGTTTTACTAAAAAAGAGAAGATAAAAACAACAGCAATTATTGAAAATATAATAAATGATTTTGAGATTTGTTCTGCTATTTGATTATCAGTTTCTAAAACAACTTGTTCTATTTTTCTAGTATATACTTCACTTGTAGTAGATAAAATTTCTAATACTAAATTAAAATCTTTTTTCTCATTGTCTAAAAAGTTGATTTTCTTTTCATACTCATCTTTTGGGTCTAAATTATATAAATCAAGATATAAAAGCATCTTTTCATCTAATAAAGTAATTAATCTTGAAACATCATCTATGATTTTATTAAACTCTTTTTTATGATCTTTCATCTTCTTTTTATAAGAAAGAGCATTTATAATACCAAAAGGATTTGTTATAGCTTCATACTTTTCTATTTCAGGAGGATCAATCAACTTTCCAATAGGTGAATCTTTGTATTCAGAGATAAGTTCTAACTCATTTTTTTTAATTCTAATTTTATTTTCTACTTTATATAATAAATCTCTATTTTTTTTATTTACATCAGTTAATTCTTCTTTTAAAGAATGCAACTCTTTAGAAATACTTCTATATGCAATATAATTAGAGTATCTTTTTAATAAAATATCATCTTCTAATAAATCATTTATTTTTTTAATTCCCAAAAGATAGCTATCAATTTTAGCTTTAACTTCAGGAGTTGGTTCTAACACAACTAGTTTAGACTCTTCATTTGTGTTTATATTTTCATTTATAACAGTAGATTCTTTTGCATTTTCGATTTTTGCAGCACTTAAGTTTAGTGTAAATACAATAGTAAAAATCAGAAAAAATATTCTTCTCAATTAAAATCCTTTTAAAACTTCAATAACATCAGTTTTAGATACTTCATCAGTAATTTTACAATCACCAATACCAACAGGCAAGATAAATTTTATTTTATCGTCAAGACTTTTTTTATCTAAGAAAAAATGTTCATAAAAATCTTCCACATCATTTATTTTATAAGTTGTTGGAATATCATATTTTTCTAAAACATTTTTTACTCTTATAGTATCTTCTTGGCTCATAAGTCTTATTTTTTTAGCAACTTCATTTGCCATAATCATACCAATACCTACCGCTTCACCATGTAGATATTTTGAATATTTTGTTTCATTTTCTACTACATGTCCAAAGGTATGTCCATAATTTAAAGCAGCTCTTATTCCATTTTCTTTTTCATCTTGAGATACAACCCAAGCTTTTGTTTCAACAGATTTCTTGATGGCTACTTTTATATTTTCAACATTTGTTAAATCATTTTGTTCAATCCATTCAAAAAAATCTTTATTGAAAGTTACTGCCATTTTTATTATTTCTGCAATCCCAGCTGAGAATTCTCTTGGAGGTAAAGTAGTCAAAAAGTATGGGTCAATATATACAGCTCTTGGTTGATGAAAAGCTCCAATTAAGTTTTTCCCAAACTTATTATTTACACCTGTTTTCCCTCCAACACTTGCATCAACTTGTGACAATAGTGTTGTGGGTACTTGTATAAAATCAATACCTCTTTGGTAAATTGCTGCACAAAATCCAGTCATATCCCCAATTACACCCCCACCAAATGCAATTAACAAAGATTTTCGATTTAGTCTATTTTCAAAACAATGATTTAAAATCATATCAATGGTTTCCATGTTTTTATACTCTTCACCATCGGGTATAGTTACTATGCTTAAGTTATTACATTTTATTTTATTTTTTAAATATTCTAAATGGTATCCACTAACAGTTGGGTTTGTTACAACTACAACTTTTCTATCAAAAGTTAACTCTTTTAATTCATCAATTGTTATGTCATATGAAATATTATTTGGTAGTTTTATATTTACAATCATTTATTAATTTCCAGCTTTATAAAGTGGATAGATTATATCTAAAAAGATTTAAGAAAAGATAATGTTTTTATTACAAGGTTTTTATGTATTTATATTAGTATTTTCTTTTATTTCAATTTCCAAAACATCTGATTTTATTTTATGATAATAATATTCTTGTTGTTTGTATGGCAAAAGTTCTAAATATTGTTTTATTAACTCTATATAATCTTTTTCTTCATTATTCCTATTTTTTTTAAGAAACATTTCGCCCTCTCCTGTTATTAACCATTCAATTGAAATGTTATATCTTAAATTTAACTTTTCAAGAAAGGTATGAGGTATATCTTTTACTTTCGCTTGCTCGTAACTTTGATAAGTTCTACTTGGCATACTCAAGGCTTCTGAAAAATCTTTTTGTGAAGAGAAATTCAAAGCTTCTCTAACATGTTTAATTCTCTTATAAATCAATATTATGTTTCCTGTGCAACAAATTAATGTATTTTTTACTTGACATTAAACATTATATTGTGATATTATCAACATTATAATGTTATATCTGTGTTTTTATTTATATTATAATTTATAAGAATACCGAAAAATCGTTTATTAATCAAATAAAAATTTACAAAATAATTATTATTTTAAATGTATACGTTAGGAAATGAAATGCTAAAAATAAAATTTAATTCGGATACTAAAAAATTTGATTTGTATAAAGAGACTATTGAGAATAATGAAATAAAAGAAGTTTTTAAAGAGAGTTTAACCCATGAAGAGATGAATGAAAAAATAAAAGAATATAGTGCCCAAATATCTAATATAACAAATAATATAAATATCTTCTACTTAGCTGTACAAAAATATCCTTCTAATCAAGTTCTAAAATTGGAATAACTCTTTTAACTTTTTGTGAT
Organism: Arcobacter sp. F2176; assembly: GCF_004116465.1. Taxonomy (NCBI): domain Bacteria; kingdom Pseudomonadati; phylum Campylobacterota; class Epsilonproteobacteria; order Campylobacterales; family Arcobacteraceae; genus Arcobacter; species Arcobacter sp. F2176. The sequence continues at coordinate 47,084 of NZ_PDJV01000001.1, read as the reverse complement.
CTAATATTTTAATATGCCCCTTATTATTTTCAATAATTTTATCTTTTTTAAGTTTTGATATTTTTCTTGATAAAGTCTCAGGAGTTATGTTTAATATAGAAGCAATTTTTACTTGTTTTAAATTGGAAAGGATATCTTCATTTTCATATAAAAATTGTGTAATCTTTATATTGCTATCTGCTGTTATGTTATAGTTAATAAAGTTTTCTAAAGCTTTTATTTTTTTAGTAAGTGATTTAATCAGCATCATTGAGATTTCTGGTTTATATAAAAAGTTTTCTTTAAATTTATTATATTCAATTACATAAACTTCTGAATCCACTTCAAAAGAACAATTTGCAGGATAAGGTATTTCTTCATAATTTGCAATTTCTGCTATAAATGTAGGTGATCTTAGATTATGAATTATTATTTCATTATCTTTATAATCATGTTTATAAACTTTTACTATTCCACTTACTAAAAGATATAAATATTTTGCTTCATCACCTTTATAAAAAAGTATTTCATCTTTTTTATAACTTTTTTTTCTACTTATTTTTTCTAGTTCTTTTTTCTCTTTTTCATCTAAAGAATCAAAGAAGTAATATTCATGTATATTCATTATTTATCTTTGTATTGATTGGTATCAATTTAATTTCTTTGATTTTATGCAAAGATTACAAAATTTAAAATTAATCGGAGAATAAAATGACAATTAAAGAGTATATGACACATAATCATAAAGAGTGCGATGAACTACTAGCCCAACTTGAAAATGAAGTAGAAAATGCAAATTGGGACAAAGTATTAAAGTTAAGTGATGAGTTTAAACATGAGACTTTAAAACATTTTGATATGGAAGAGAGTTATTTGTTTCCTATGTTTGATGAAAAGTCTTCAACTGGTGGGTGTGGACCAACAAAAGTTATGAAAATGGAGCATGACCAAGCAAGAAGTATATTCCCCAAAATAGAAGAAGCCATAAAAGATAAAGATAGTGATAGGTTTTTTGGCCTTAGTGAATCATTGATGATACTTATTCAACAACATAATTCAAAAGAAGAACAAATGCTATACACAATGATACAAAATATCTTCAATAATGATAATGATACTATTGTAGAAAAATTACAATCTTATGAATTCAAATAAACCTATTATCTTAGATGTAAGTGAGCTTGAAGCTCCTTACCCTCTTTTAAAAGCTTTAGAGGCTATACATGAACTAAAAAATGATGAAACACTTACTTTCATACATAGAATGTCTCCTTGTAAGCTTTTTGAAGCATTAGAAAAAAATAGTTTAGAATATAAAGTTATAAAAGATGAAGAAAACTATTTTGAAATGAAAATTTACAAGGTCACCAAATGAAAATGCAAGGTTTATCACTAGATCAAGCTCCACCTTATAAAATACCGATGATATATTACATTATTGCTAGCTTTTATTTAATATCTTTTTGTTTTAGTATATTAAGTTATGCAAATGGTATAGAAAGTAGATATTATTATGAATCTATTGCAATTACTCATATACTAACACTTGGTTTTTTTACCCATGTTATGATTGGTTCATTATTTCAAATGATTCCTGTGATTATTGGAATTGCATATAAAAAAGTAAATATTCAAGCAATATTAGTACTTCTTTTTTTAAATATCGGAACCATATGTTTTATAACAGGTTTTTTAACTTCCAAGAAAATTTTTATGCATTTATCTAGTTTATTCTTGATTTTAGCACTTGTATTTTTTGCAGTGAGTACTTTCTTTACTATTTTAAAAACTGAAGATAAGAACCCCACAGTTAAGACATTTATAACAGCACTTAGCTTTTTATTTTTTGGAGTTATTTTAGGAATAATAACATTAATAAATCATGGCAGTGGTTTTACTTCTAAAAACTTTGCAGATGTACATATTAGTATTATCTTTTTTGGTTGGTTAATTATGTTAATAAGTGGTGTTTCATACAAAGTTGTTCCTATGTTTTATGTAACAAAAGAGTATCCACTTTTTATAAAAAATCATTTTTATTGGATAATTTCATTGATTCTAATTTTCTTATCATTATTTATTATTACTGATTCAAAGTTTGTGCCATTATTTAAAACTCTTTTAGCTGTATTTACATTAATCTTTTCACTTACTACTCTACATTTATTAAAAAATAGAAAGAGACCAAGAAGAGATACAACAATAAATCTTTGGTACTTTGCAATGATTAATCTATCTTTTGCCTCTGTTTTTTGGATTATATCTATTTGGATTAAAGTAGAAATTGATTTTTTAATTTCAATTGTTTTTGGTCTTGGTTTTGCATACTCTTTAATAAATGGAATGTTATATAAAATAGTTCCATTTCTCACATGGTTTCATCTTAGTTCAAAAATGATATTTGATGCAGAAATGTCCCAAGTGATTCAAAATAATTATATGAAACTTCAATATAATATTTTTATTGTTAGCTATTTTATGTTTTTATTATCACTTTTATTTAAATCATTTATTTATGTAGCGATAGTTTTATTTTTGATTTCATCATTAATTTTATGTTATAACATCATAAGTGCTTATACATACTACAAAAGACTAAACAAAACTATTTAGAATAAAAAGAGATTCCTTCATCAAGTAATCTCTTTACTACTTTTTGACTTATTTGAGATTTTAATTCCATAATTTGATGATAAGGTGCTACATACCAAATACGAAGAGTAAAAAATGGCTCTTTAGAATCAGGTATAAGATGAATTCTTGGTCTAAATTCCCGTGAACGCATATCATATCGCCTTTTCATACTTTGAAACTGTTTATTAGCTACTTCCATATATTTTTCAGTCATTTCATAAGCAACTTCAAAAGATATGGTTTCTACTTTGTATGTATCAGCACCAAAAGGAATACTTAGCTCTATCATGTCATAGACATTTTTCATCTTATCATGGGTATAGTTATAAACATAATTATTTACAAAAACATTATTTGCTATAAATATTATTCGGCCAGCAATTTTTATTTTTGATGAAGTAGTATTATTTATACTTTCATATAAACTTACTTTAAATAGTGATATTTCAATAACTTCACCAATTACAGGATTTCCATCAATATTAACTAATATTCTATCACCTATTTGAATCTGGTTACCAAGTATCAATTGAAGCCAAGAAGCAATACTTTGTAAATACTCTTTCATAGCAATAGTCATTGCAGCTGCAATCACACCAATAAGAGTTGCGGCATAAATTATATTATTAATATTAAAGGCAATTGCGACTAAAAATATTATTATAAAAAAAGTGATATTTAAAACTTTTTTCACTTTAAATAGTTTTTCTTCATTATCAATTTTTTTGATAATAAAATATTTTATAATATAAAAGACTATAAAAAGTAAAATTATAATTGATAAATTTAAAAGATGAGTTACAAATTGGGTCTCTCCATACTCTTTTAAAGAGTTGTAATATAAATCTTTTGTACGATTTAAAACCTCTTCTTTACCCTCTAATAATCCCTTAGCATTCTCAAAATATGCTATTTCTTTTTGTAATTGTTCTTCTTTTTCAAGATTTTTACTATCTTGTGAAAGAGTAAGTTTAAGTTCATTTTCTAAATATTCTACTGCTTCATCGTACTGACTTTTTAAAAAGTTTAACTTTTGAGTTTGAGCAGCAAACTTTATCTTTTTACTTGCAAAAAGATATTCTATTAGATTTATATCTTTAACATTTGTATTTATTGTCACTTTATCTAGCATACTATTAAAACTTTTTGGTAATTCATCAAGAATTGCTTTTTTACTCTCTTGAAGACTTAACAATTGTTTTAATTCTGCTTTTTTTTGTGGATTAGCTTTTCTTATATCTTTTTCTAATTGTCTAATATTTTCATCAAGAGCTTGTGATTTTTGTAGATTATTATAAACTTGAAGCCAACTATTATTATCTTTATCTATAATATTCAACTCTTCTGCAAAAATGCTTTTTACTAATATACAAAATACAAATATAATACTTAATAGTTTTTTCACAATATCCCCATTATTTTTTATAAATGTATATTAACATAATCCTCTTTTTAATTTATAATCTAAACTTCTCAAATAGTTCTTTTTTATCTTTTTTTATCTTTATAGTTGCCCCATAAATTCTTTTTTTAAATTTATTATATAGTTTTATTTGTAATAAAATTCCTAATACTCCTAAGATTGTTAAATAGCATAATAAAATCTTTAAATCAGAAGAAAAGTAATCAAACAACATAGCACTAGCACTTCCTAATACAATTGCTGCTGAAATCATAAAAGACCTTATCATCAAATAATCTTTTAAATGTACCTTTTCTTCTTGCATAAAATCTACTGTATGGATTCTTGATACTTCAAAAGTAATACCTTGAATAGTAAATATTGTCAAAATCACATAAGTAAAGGTCAAAATTGAGGAAGAAAATACAAGATAAGAAAATATTTGAATAACATCTAAAATTATTGCAAACATATAAATCTTATATATCTTTATATTTTTAAATAAAGGTTGTATAAAACCATCCAATGCTCCAACAAGCATATAAAAACTAATCATAAACACAGGAAGATAAGTTCCTTCTAGTTTTGTAACAAATGGAATCAAAGTCCAGTCAATATAAGTGGTTAAAAACAATGTTAATGATTGTACTTTTAAGAAGCTACTACTTCTTATCTCTTTAAATATAGGGGCATAGTTTCTAAATGCCATGTGTTCGCCTTTGAAAAAACGAATTATACAATGGATTTTGTATTTTTTATCAAAATTAAATATTTATTTTTTATACAATACTTTTATCATATTAACTGCTTGTTTTAAAAGGTTTTCATGCTCTTCTTTTGGTAGAGTTGGAGCACCATAAAATTGTTGATATAATACAAAAGATTTTATCATACCAATAAATTGTCTTGAAACAAAAGAACTACTTTCAAAATCTAATTTTCCATCTTTTTTAGCATCATCAAACCATTGGGCAACTGTTATCATACAATCATCCTTTACTGTCTCTAAAACTTTTAGTCCAATTTGATTCTTTTGAATCATTACAATTGTTGCAATCTTTATTAAAGTAATATTTTCTTCATCGATCAAGAAGTCTAACTCTTGTTTACCCATTTCATATAGTTGTTCTTCTATTGGCTTATCTTTATTATAAGTGTATTTAAAACTCTCATAAAGTCTATCTTTTAAAATCTCAGTAATAGCTATAAACAACTCTTCTTTATTTTTAAAGTGATTATAAACAGTAGCTTTAGATACATTTGCTTCCTTAGAGATTGTATCCATGCTAGAGCCTTCAAATCCTTTTTCATAAAATTCACTTATGGCAGCTTTTAGTATTGCTTTTCTTTTCTCTTCATTTAATGGTCTATTTTTTTTCATAAATGAATTGTATCTAAAATTATATAAATAAATATAAAATAAACTAAACTGTATAGTTTATTTTAAATTAAGGATTTTATATTAGAATTCTTCTTATAGTTCAAAATAAGGAAAAAAAATGTCTTTCAAAATAACAGTTGATGAAAAAAAATATGATTTAGATATAAATCCGGAAACACCATTACTTTGGGTGCTAAGAGATCATTTAAATCTTACAGGTACAAAGTTTGGATGTGGAGTGGGACAATGTGGAGCCTGTACCGTACTTTTAGATAATAAGGCAGTACGAGCCTGTCAAACTCCTATTAATACAATAGGAAATAAAAAAATAACTACTATAGAAACACAAACAGATAAAACTGTACAAAAACTACAAAAATTTTGGGTACAAGAAGATGTTGTACAATGTGGATATTGTCAATCAGGACAAATCATGAATGCAGCAAGTCTAGTAAAAACAAATCCAAAACCAAGTGAAGAAGAGATAATAAAAGCTATGGATGGCAATATCTGTAGATGTGGAACATACAACAAAATAAAAACAGCTATAAAAGCTGCAACAGCGGAGGTGTAAGATGAAAAGAAGAGATTTTTTAAAAACAACTACAGCTGTAAGTGCAGCATATGTTATTGGATTTTATATTCCAACTAAATCAAGAGCTAGTGAAACTAAAAAAGATGAAAAAGCATTAGAACCAAATGCTTTTGTTGAAATAACACCAGATAATAATATTAACTTTATTGTTGGACAAGTTGAGATGGGTCAAGGTACATATACAACATTGGCTATGTGTATAGCAGAAGAGTTAAATGTAGATTGGAAAGATATCAATATTTTACCTGCAAAGATAGCTCCTGTATATAATAGCATTTTTGGACCATTGATGATTACAGGTGGTTCATCATCTGTATTCAGTAAACAATTAGAGATGAGAAAAATAGGAGCAGCAGTTAATGAAATGCTAATTACTGTAGCTGCTAAAAAATGGAAAGTAAGAGCTTATGATGTTTATACAAAAGACTCAAAAGTATTTAATAAAAAGACAAAAGAGAGTTTTAAATTTGGTGATTTAGTAAGTGATTTATCATCGATGAAAGTTCCTACTAATCCTAAAATAAAAGAGTTAAAAGATTGTAAATTTGTAGGGAAACCACACTCAAGACATCCAAAAGAGATGTGGGAAAAAGTTACAGGAAAAGCAGAATTTGGAATAGATGTTAGAATTCCAAATATGAAATATTCAGCAGTTTATCACCCTACTGTTTTTGGAGCAAAAGTAAAAAGTTTTGATGCAAGTAAAGCCTTAAAAAAAGAAGGTGTTATAAAAGTAAAACAAATCCCTTCAGGAATCGCAGTTATTGCTGAACATTGGTGGATAGCAAAAGAGGCATTATTAGATATTGATGTTGTTTGGGATAAAGATGAGTTCAAAAACACAAGTGATAAAGAACTAAATGAGCAATACTCAAAAGCGATGGAAAAAGATGGCTCATCTATGAGAAAAGATGGAGATTCTAAAAAAGCTTTTGCAAGTGCTGATAAAACAATCGAAGCTGAGTATGACTTTCCATTCTTAGCCCATGCTCCAATGGAGCCATTAGGAATAGTAGTTCACCATGAAAAAGATAAAGCAACAGTTTGGTCATCATCACAATCACAAACTATGGCTTTAGGGGCTATTACAAATGTATTAGGTGTAAAAGGTGAAAATGTTACATACCATACTCCATATTTAGGTGGAGGGTTTGGAAGAAGAGGATCTATTAATGGAGACTTCGTTTTAGATGGAGCTTTTGTTTCAAAAGATGAAGAGTTCCCAATTATGACTTTATGGACAAGAGAAGATGACATCAAAATGGGTAACTATAGACCAAAATATAAAAACAAAGTAAAAGTTGCCTTAGATAAACATGGAGATATAACAGCTTTTGATGCAAAAGTAACTTCACAATCTATTTTCAAAGGTTCTCCTTTTGAAGCCTTTGGATTTAAAAACGGAGTAGATGGAGCACAAAAAGAGGGATTGGTAGATCACCCTTATGATATAGATAGTCATGATATGCAAGCCTTTACAATGGATTCTCCAATACCCGTATTATGGTGGAGATCAGTTGGTCATACACAAAGTTCACCAACAGTTGAAGGTATAGTTGATGAAGCAGCATTTGCAGCTGGCGTTGACCCTATTGAATATAGATTAAAAATGCTAAAAGATCATAGATTTATAAATGTATTAAAAAATGTAGCTAAAAAAGCAAATTGGGCAAATAGAAAAAAAGAGAAAAATGTGGGTTATGGTGTAGGTATTCATGAGTCTTTTGGAACTATTTGTGCTCAAATTGCAAAGGTAAGAGTTACAAAAGATGATTTCAAAGTGGAAAAAGTGTGGGCAAGTGTTGATTGTGGATTTGCTTTCAATCCTCAAAATGTAGAAAACCAAATATCAGGTTCTATTAACTTTGGTATTGCAGCACTTAAATATAGTGAAATAACGATAAATAACGGAGAAGCACTACAAAATAACTTCTACGATTATACAGTAAGTAGAATCTCAGATTCTCCTGAAATAGAAGTAAATATCATAAACTCAGGAGAAAAAATAGGTGGAATAGGAGAACCAGGTGTTCCTCCAATCTTAGCAGCAGTACCAAATGCACTATTTGATGCAACTGGGAAAAGATACCACTCTATGCCAATTAAAATAGGCTAATAAATTATGTTTGAAAATAAACAATATTTAAAATTTATTCAAAAAAGTAAAAAAGAAGGTCTTGACTTAGTAGGAGTTAGTGTTATAGAAACACTAGGTTCTACATATGCAAAGGCTGGAAACCTTATGCTTATAAACTCTAACTTTGAGTTTGTAGGTGTTTTAGGAAGTAAACACTTACATAAACAAATATTAGAGTATGCAAAAACTGCCTTTAAAAATAAAAAATCACACTACTTTGAAAATATCCCAAAAGATGAATCCTCAGGACATGGAACTAGCAAATATTTTCTTCAAGTATTTTCAAAAAAAGATGATTATGGAGTACTAAGCATTGCTTTAAAAAGTATTGATAAAACACTAATTAGAAATATAAAAAATGATGATTTTGTATTTACAGATAGAACTACAGTAACAAAATTTGAAGATGATAAATTCTATCAAGAAATCAAAATGCCCTACTCTATTTTAATATTTGGTTCAGGTGCTCATGTTACATCTTTTATAAGTATGGCTAACCTAATGGGTTGGAATACTACACTTATGGACATAAACATCAATAAAGATTATGTAAGTGAAGTAGATGAAATCATAGAATTAGAAAACTTTGAAGATATCTTAACTATGGATTTAAGTGAATATAATGCTTCAGTGATATTAAGTCATAGTCCAAAAACAGATGATACTTATCTAAAAGCACTACTTAATTCAAAAGTTGAGTACATAGGTATTATGGGAAATAAAGTAAGTATGAGAGATAAAAAAGAGAAATTCAAACTTGAAGATGACAAAAGATTCTTTGCCCCAGTTGGTATTGAAATAGGTGGACATACTCACCAATCAATAGCCCTATCAATATGTGCCCAAATAGAAGCTAGAAAAAATGGAAAAATCCATTAATCTAGCTGTTTTAATACTAGCTGCTGGAACTTCAAGTCGTCTTGGAGAGCCAAAACAACTATTAAACCTAAAAGGTAAATCTTTAATAAATATTGCAATTGAAAAAGCTCTAGAATTAACTTCAAATGTGACTGTTGTCTTAGGTCATAAAAATGATGAGGTAAAAAAAGAGATTGAAAATAAGAATATAAATATAATAATAAACCCAAACTATGAAGATGGTATGGGAAATACTATAGCCTTTGGAGTATCAAATATAAAAGAGGAAAAAGTTTTAATAATGCTTTGTGACCAACCTTTGATACCAATAAAACATTATGAAAACCTAATAAAGCTATCAAATGAAAATAAAGATAAAATAATCTGCTCACAATATAAAAATCAACATGCAGTACCTACAATATTTCCTAAAAAATATTTTGAAGAATTAAAAAAACTAAAAGGAAATAAAGGAGCAAAGCAACTTTTTTTAAAATATGAACCTATAAGTATTGTCTTAGCTGATAATTTTTCTTTCGATGTGGATACAAAAGAGGATTGGCAAGAGTTACTTAAAAACTCTTAATCCTTCCACTTTGAAGCCCACTGTTTTTGCTCTTCTTTTGTAAGAAATGTCCAAATAACTATTCTACTTATCTTTTGCCCATGTTGCATCTCTATGGTGTCATATTCTGTAGGTTTCACATAATCAATAGTGTCATAGATAAATTGTAGATTGTCTTTTTTTGATACGATTGTACTAAACCAAAAACAGTTTTTAGCATATTTTTTACTCTGTTTTATCATAGCTTTTACAAAGGCTACTTCTCCACCTTTGCACCAAAGTTCATTACTCTTACCACCAAAGTTCAAAGAAGCTTTATTTACTACTTGTTTTGTAAGATTTTGAACCTTTCTTTTACTTCCAGCTTGAGCTTCTTCTTGGGATTTGTGGAAAGGAGGATTACACAAAGTAAAATCAAATCTATCATCTTCTTTTATGATACCAGTAAAGATACTGTCATGGTTTGTTTGTAATCTACACTCAACATTACCCTTTAAAGAGTCATTATCTTCTATAATCTTTTGAGATGATTCAAGAGATTCTTTTTCTATGTCACTACCTACAAATGACCAACCGTAAACACTATTTCCAACGATAGGATAGATACAATTAGCCCCTATACCAATATCAAGCCCTTTTATTTTAGAACCTTTTGGTATTTTTCCACCATGAAACTCAGCTAAGATATCAGCAATATAGTGAAGATAATCAGCCCGTCCTGGAATTGGAGGACATAAATAGCCCTCAGGTATCGACCATTTTTTGATATTATAAAAGTGTGAAAGAAGTGCTTTATTTAATGCCATAACAGCCTTTGCGTCTGCAAAATCAATTGATACTTCATCATACTTATTTTTAAAAACATAATCTGCAAGTTTTGGTAAACTTTTTATAAGTTTTGGGAAATCATATCTTTTGTTGTGAGGGTTTCTTGGATGTAAACCTTTTTTGTGTTCTTTATGTGCCATTATATTTATCTTAGTATTTTATTTTCCGTATTGTACTTGTTTCTTCTTAGAATAACAAATTTTTATCTTTTTTTATACATATTCATATATAACTTATTTATATGATTTAGATAATCGTTATTAATATTAGTATAAGAATAAATCGTTAATATTCCATTCATTATATTTACAAAAGGAAAAAGATGAAAATATCACATGCGGTTGCATTAATACTTTTAGCAAATACTATATCTTATGCGCAGACAGAAACTACTCAATTAGAAGATGTACAAGTGCAAGGAAGTTGGTTAGGAGATGCATCAACACAAACGGTTAAAAAATATGTAGGTTCAAGAACTGTTCTTGACTCTGAGTATTTAGAAAAAACTCCAGCGCTTAATTTAGAAGAAGCTTTAAGAACAGTTCCAGGTATTCAAATTCAAGATGAGACAGGGACAGGTGTACTTCCAAATATATCAGTTAGAGGTTTAAAACCTGGAAGAAGTGACTACTTAAATGCATTGGTGAATGGTATACCTGCAACTTTGGCCCCATACAGTCACTCTAGTTTGTCTTTGTTCCCAGTTACAATGGATACAGTAGAAAAGATTGATATAGTAAGAGGTGGAGCAGCTGTTCATTATGGACCAAATAATGTTGGTGGAGTTATAAACTTTATTACAAAACCTATTACAAATGAAGTAAAAACAACTTTAAAAGAGACCTTAACAACATCAGATGAAGGAAATCTTCTAAGTGATACTTATCTAAGAACAGGTGGATTTGTAAAAGATGACTTAGGATTGCAATTACAATATAATGGTATCAATGGTGATTCATATAGAGATCATTCTGATACAGATATTAAAAATGTAATATTGGATGCTGAGTATTATCCTACAGATAACAGTTCTTTAAAATCAACTCTTCAATACTATAAAGCAAATGCTGATTTACCAGGAGCAATACTTCCAGAAGATTATGAAAAAGATAGAACTATTTCTCAAAGAAAAAATGACAACTTTGAAGGAAGTACGAAAAGAGCTTCTTTAACATATACATTAAATCCTACAAATAACACTGAATTTAGTCTTATAAACTTTGCCCAATCAAGCAAAAGAAAATTTACATGGGGATGGAATGATGCTCAAAAAAAAGGCTTTACACCACTAACAGAAGACTCTATTCGAGCTGCTGATAGAAAAATAGATGTGTATGGAATAGAGCCAAGATTTACATATTCAACACAAAATCAAAAAATAACAGTTGGTGCAAGATATGTAAATGAAGATATTGATTATTTCTTATATCAAACAAAATTTAATGATAATATAAAAAATACTGTAAGAGATTGGAAAATAAAAACTAGTGCTTATGCAGGATATATTAGTGATACTATAAGTTTGATGAATGGTGATTTTACAATCACACCAGGAGTAAGATTAGAAAAAGTTAAAATGAGATTTAAAGATAACATAAATAATACCAATGAAACTAAAGATATGAGTGAATATCTACCTGGTCTTAGTGTTGGATATCAAGCAACAAATGAGTTGTTTTTATTTACAAATGCCCAAAAATCACTTAAAACACCTCAAGTTGCACAAGTGACAAAAGAAGGTGAACTAAAACCAGAATTGGCTTGGAATTATGAAATTGGAGCTAGATATACACCAAATGATATCTTTAGTGCTACAACAACTTTATATAGAATAGATTATGATAACCAAATTGAATTTGTAAGAGCAGAAGATGAGTTTAAAAACTATAAAAAAACTTTACATCAAGGTATTGAAACTCTATTAAGTCTAAAAGCGACTGATCATACAAAATTTACTCTTGGATATACTTATTTAGATACAGAACAAAAATCAGGAGAAAATGAGGGTAAAAAACTTCCTTGGGTATCTAAACATCAATTTAGTCTCGCTACTGATTATAATATAAGCGATTATGATTTAAACCTTACAGGAATATACTTAAGTAAAACTTTTTCAGATACGGCAAATACAAAAAAAGAAAATATGACAGGTAGCACAGGTGAAAATCCTGCTTACATGTTATGGAATACAAAAATCTCAACAAAAGTTAAAATAAATGACAAACTAAATGCTAAGTTTAGTTTTGGAATAAATAACTTGTTTGACAAAGATTATTACTTTAGAGGAGTAGATATAAGTCCAATAGGAAGAATCCCAGGACAAGGTCGAACATATAGAGTTATGGCTCAGTTTGATTTTTAGGATATTTAAACTTTATATAAATATCAAGAATTATATTTTAATAAAGAGTTTAAAGTATTATAACTTTACTTTAAACTCTTTTTGAACTTTATCAAACAAAGATTGAAAAACTGTTTCCCAATTTCTATCATGTTTTTGTCTAATCAATTTCATAGAGTCATACATATAAGACTTTTCACCTTTATTTTCCCATCTCCAGTCTGGAAATTTTTGCAATAAAGTCCATGTTTTTACGCCTATTGCACCACAAAGATGAGCAACACTTGTGTCTGAAGTTATAACTAAGTCTAACTTTTTTGCAAAAATTGCAGTTTTTTTGAAATCAGTTAAAGAATCTGTTATATCAATAATTTTATCTGTAAAACAATTTTCTTCAATATCATTTTTTCCATCACCAACTTGTAAAGAATAAATATTAAAATTTTCGCTATTTATTAAAGGTTCAAAGTATTTTAAATCAAAAACTTTACCTTCATAACTCTCACCTGTTACACTTGCACTCCAACAAATCCCAATATTATATTTTTTATTTTCTTTTTGTATAGCTAAAGTTTTATCATCTTCTAGATTATTTATATATGCACTTGAACTAAAATCTTTATAATCTTTAATACCTAAGACAAAAGCTGCACTCATAATAGGAAGATGAAAATCAAATTCTGGTGTTGGTTTACTTCTATAATAAACTTCATCAATATCACAATTATTTTTAAATAGTTCCACAAGTTCATCCCGTGCTTTAAATATAATTTTACAAGAAAATTTTTCTTTTATTTGAGGTATAAATCTTGCAAACATTATACTATCACCAAATCCTTGCTCACTATGTATTAAAACAACTTTATCTTTTGCATTAGTATTTTTTGTAAGCATTGGTTTTGAAAATATCTCTTTATATTTTACAATATGAGGAATCATTTCATCTTTTTTAAATCTCCATTCATATTCAAGAAATCCCTCTTCAAACTCACCCAAAGTTAATAAAGCAGTAGAAAGATCAAAGTGTGCATTTACAAAACTTGGTTCATAAGTGATTGCTTTTCTATAAGAGTCTATAGCTTTTTTAACTAATCCTTGGTTTTTTAAAGATGAGGCTAAATTTGCATATGCATTAGAACCTTTTGGTTCTAGTTTGATAGATTTTTTATGAAGTTCTTCTGCTTTTTTGTATTCAAATAATTTATTATATACATTCCCAAGATTTGTATAGGCCCCTGCACTTTTAGGTAGTTTTTCTATGGCTGTTTCTAAAGCTTTTATTGACTCACCATATCGTTTTTGACGATTAAGTGCAGCTCCTAGATTACTATACACTTCCACATAATTAGGGTCTGTTTTAAGAGCTAACTCAAACATATCACTAGACTCTTTGTATCTTTTTTGTTTATATAAAATTACTGCAATATTATTAATTGCTTTTGCAAACTTTGGATTAACTCTAACAGCATTTTTATATGCTTCAATGGCGTTATTATCGTCTCCCAAAGTCTCATAAACCATTCCAATGTTATTATGTAAATTAAAATCTTTTGGATATTTTCTCACACCCATAACATAAACTTGCAAGGCATCTTTATATCTTTTTAGGCCCTTTAGTAAGGCTGCAAAATTAAAATAACTACTTAAATAATTTGGGTCAAGTCTTAAAGCTATTTGATAAGAATCAACTGAATCCTGCCATTTTTGAAGTTTACTATATAAAAAACCTAAATTATTATAAATCTCTCCATTTTTATATCCTTTTTCTATCAAAGAAGAAATAATATTTAAAGCTTTTTGATAATCTCTATTCCTATAAGCATCTTCATATTCTTTTAATTTGACTTTATACTCTTTTTCTTTTTCTAGCTTTTTTTGACTCATAGGATGAAAAAGTGCATCAGTTATCTCTTTTAAATTGAACTCATTTAAATCAAAATCATATTTCAAACTTTCATGAATACAAAACATATTTACAGAAACTATATTTTCAAAAATATTATTACTATTGCTAAAAAAATTATCTAAGTTATACAAAGGTGGTAAATGCCAATATAGTTTATAGCCCATCGACCACATTAGTTTGATTAATTTTTCTGATTTTTCTTGTCGGTCATTTTCTAAATAGATAATTGGTTTGAATTTTGATACAATCTTCTTAGCCCCAAGAAGAACATCTATTTCCATGCCTTCCACATCTATTTTCAAAAAATCTAAATGACTTAATTTATTAATAAATTCATCCAAAGTTCTTTGATAAACTTCTTTACCATTTTGTATATTTTGTAAACTTATTCCACCAAAATTATTACTTTTTGAATAATCTAAATCAGGTACATTTATTTTATCAATTTTTTGACCAACTGCTTGGTTATAAGCATCTACATTTGTAATACTATTGATTGCCAAGTTTGCACAAAGGGTTTGGAAAGCTAATCTTTGAGGTTCAAAGGCGATAACTCTACCTTTGTTAGTTACTATTTGAGATAGTATTTGAGTATGGGTTCCAATATTAGAACCCACTTCAAAAACAATATCACCTTCCTTACAAATCTTTTCAAATAAATTTGCTTCATGGATTGAAAATTCACCATACTCTTCTATTGATTTGCCAATGTACATATCATTATGATTATAAAGGCAATAACCATTTTTACCTTTTACTAATCTATTAAATCCATTATTTTCTAATAAATTTTCTATCGTAATCTCCGCTAGTTTAATTATTTATTTGATTCTAAAACTTTTTTAAAATTAGCAATAGATTTTACATGAGCATCAAATATACCCATCCAACCTTTTCTAGCCCAAGTAGCTAATATTTTATCATCAAGTTTAACAAGTTTTTGAATATCAATAATATAAAACTCTTCTAAAATTACTTTTTCTTCTTCTTGTACTTTTACATTTAAATCTTTTTTAACTAATAAATCATGCTCTTTTAGTTCTAAAATTATCTTTCTTGAAACTTCTCTTTGTCTATTTAATTCCCGTACTAATTCAATCTTATCATTTGCTTCTTTTGAAATATTTTTATCTTTATCTATTATAGATATCTTTTTATTTTTTGCTACAAATTGTGGGTTTTTATCTATCCCTATAACACTACTAGCTTCATTTTTTTCATTTCTAACATCCATATTTAAAAAAGGATATGTTCTTATAAATGCTGGTAGATAAACATTTTCTTTATTGAAAATAGTAACTTCGTTTGTAACTCCACAAAAAGCTAAGAATTCAGCATTTTCACCAGCACTTATTATAACAGCACAATCATGACTTGCATTCCAAATTTCTGTAAAACCAAGAGGTATAAGTCCGATATTTTTACCAACTTCTTTTGCTTCTACTTCCGTAAATTTTATATCTTTAAATTTTTCTTTATCCAAAACTTCTATATTTTTATACATTTTTATCCTTTTATATTTAAATTATTTTATCTCTTATTTCTTTTTAAAGCAAGAACCTTTGTTTTATGATACAACATGTATTGTTAAATCAGTAGATGGAGTACTATTATCTGTATCTATATAGTATGTACCGGCTCCCGCATCACTAATATCAGTATTATTCCATGTTGTACCATCAGTTGACCAACTATAGTTATTATCTGTTGTCGTAATATTTAAAGTATCATCCCCTGCCCCACTTATTGTAAATTCATTAGATGTACCATTCCAACTATTAATTACATCTGCATCAATTGTAAATGTTCCACCAGAATCAGACAAGTCTAATTTTTCCATACTATTAAATACATTATTAAGTGAACTTTGAGCATCTTGACCGTTATATCCATGTAGTGTAATAGTATCACTTCCCGCAGAACCATCTACTTGATAATCCTTTTCACTAATTCTACTAAAGTCAAGTACAAATTCATCATTTCCTATTCCACCATTTACACTTACAGAAGATGAAGTATCTGCATTTAAGTCAGCTGTATTTGTTCCATCTCCTAAATTTAATGTTCTAATACCAGTAGTATATTCATCACTTCCAAAAGTTACAGAATCATCATTGTCACTAAAATTCAATGTTTCAAGATTTGAAACATTGCTAAAATCTAAATCACTTGTTACAGCTGAAGAGAAATCAAACTCATCATTTCCGTTATTTAAATCAATATTATTAAATTTATTAGTAAAGTTATCAAAACTTGAACTATCTGTAAAAGAGAGTTTATCATCACCAGTAGCAAAATTTAAATTATCAATATCACCATTATTTATATTACTAAAGTCAGTAACACTATCAAAATTACCTGAAGTTGATAAATCTGCTGTATTACCAGATAAATTAATAAATCCTGATTCTCCATATAGGCTATTAATATCTGATAAAGTTCCTTCAATATTAGTTACATTTGATGCATCAACATTACCTGTAGTATAACCATTTATTTCAGATAAATTTCCTGCTGATATAGTTGTATCACTTACTGTTATAACTTCATTACCTAGTCCACTAAAACTTCCAGCATTTGTCACATATAAACTGTTTAAATCACTATAGCTTCCAGTTACATTAGTTGCATTTACTATTACATCAACTGATGTTTTGCCATCCAATATATTTAAATCTGATGCTGCTGCACTTCCTGTCACTGTTAAGGTTAAAGCATCATTTGCAGATGCATCTGTTAAGTTTGAAACTAGTGCAGCTGCTGTATCTGCTGTTACTACTGCTGTTAATACTCCTGTTGTTACTTTTGCTACTATATTTACATCACTTGCATTAACAGAAGTATCTGTTAAGTGAATTGTTCCAGTATGTTCTGTAATATTTCCTGCAAATGCAGCTTTTACATCTGATGAAAGACCTGAATAATCTGCACTTATTGATTGAGCATTTAATGTAATATCTCCACTGGTTGCATCATTAATTGCTTTTAATTGGGCTAATGTTGCCACTGTCGTTCCTGTAATTTCAACATTTACATTTGCAGCTGTATTTATACCAGTTGATTCAAGCACTGTTTTTAACTCTGCTGCACTTCCAGTTATTGTTGTTATGTTTGTATTTGTATCAATTGCAACTGATGTTTTGCTATCTAAAGTAATTAAATCAGAAGCTGATACTGTTGTTCCACTTATAGTTAAACTATATGCATTTACTTGTGAACCACTATCTTCTAATGCTGCATTTAATGCTGAAGCGCTATCTGCTGCTACTGTTGCTGTTACTATTCCACTTGTTGCATCTGCTATTATATCTGCTTGTGTTGCGCTTACTGTTCCTGTAATTGTTACTGCTTCATCACCCTCACCATTATATTGCGCCGCATTTGTTACATATATATCATTTAAATCACTATATGTACCACTTACACTTGTTACTGCACTCATTGTAATAACTTGGTTAGTGTCTCCATTTAAAGACACAAGGTCTGCAGCAGATGTAGTTGCTCCACCAGTTTCTGCATTTACTGTTATTGTTAATACATCATTTGTATCTGTATTTGTTAATGCACTTGCCAATGTTGATGCAGCTGCTGCTGTTACTACTGCTGTTACAACTCCTGTTGTTGCAGCTGATATTGCATTTACATCACTTGCTGCTAAAGAACCACCTGTTATTAGAACTTTTTCTGTATTTCCCGTAATATTTAATGCATTTACAACTTCTGTTGCAGCATTTACTGTATTATAGGCTTCTGTAATATCTGTAATTGTATCTACACCAAATGTATCAACTTTTGCATTTAAGTCAACTAAATCGCTTGCATCTACAGTTGTATCAGTTGTAGTAAATGTAATATTATCATTAGCATTTACATTTGTGATTGCGTCTAATGTTGTTTTTACTTCTCCAGTGGTTATAGTTGTAGTTAATACTCCATCGATAGCATTTGCGACAGCATCTACATTACTTGCATCCACATTTGCATCAGAAAGAGTTACATTACCTGCACCACTTAACACATTTGTTTTCCCAGATAATTTATCAAAAGTTGTACTTAATGTAACTGCATTGCTTACTACAATATTTGAATTAGCAAAATCTCCAGTAAATGTTGAGTTTGCTGTAAATTTAACTGTCCCATTTGTAGGGGTATCAAGTGTTAGAATAGAGTTATAATCTTGATTACTATCAGCACTTATTTCTACAATGGCACTTCCTGCCCCTGATATAGTTTTCCCAATAACTTGAGATTCACCTAATGTTAAAGTACCATTTGTTGTAGAATATGTATCAAAAATATTGTTTAGATTTTTTGTTGTTAAATTAACTGTTTCATTTGAAATCAATTGAGCCGTAGCACTTGTTCCTTTTGAAACTGTAATTCCACCAAAATCATGGTCATTAGGATTACCTGTTGCTATTACTTCTAAAGTAGCACTATTTCCAAGTGTAATAGTCATAGTTTTATCATCTAAATCAGTGGCACTAAGAGTTAGAGTATCTCCAGCTGCAACAGTAATAGTATCAAAATTTAATAATGTCACAGAAGATAGGTCAAGATTACTTCCACTTAATTGAAGTTCATTTGTTCCAAGTCCGCCATCAAGGGTATCTATATTTGTTACATCTGACACAACAAATATATCATCTCCAGATCCACCAATAATTTTTTCTACATTTTGTAAGGTATCTGTGCTAGAACCATCTGTAACAGTTGCACTTATATTTCCATTTGCAACTGTTACTGTTAATGCCGAACTTGTATTTGAATAATCAACCTCATCACTTAATGAATTTCCGCCATCAATAGTACTTCCATATACATCACTTAGATTTATTGTATCTGCATTTGAAGAAAGGGTATAGTTTTCAAATCCTGTAAAATTATCATTTCCATCACCGTTAGCAGTTCCCACACCATTAGCTGTAACATTTACTGTTACACCACTTGAAGCACCAGAGAAACTTAAAGTATCTGTTCCAGTTCCACCTTGTAAAGTATTATCAAATTGGTCACCTTCTACTGTATTTGTTCCATTTGCCATTTTAATATGTCTAATTTGAGTTATGCTATCACTTTGTGCTCCATAAGTAGCTTCACCACTTCTTAGACTTACATTTATATTTGTAGTTCCTAAATCAGTATAATATAACCAGTTCTCAGCAGTATTTCCACCTATTATTTCATCGCTTCCACTACCTGCATAAATTGTATCAATTCCATCACCACCATCAAGTCTATTATCACCACTTACACCTTTGATAATATCAGTTTGATTTCCACCAATTAAAGTATTATCCATATTATTACCAGTAAGATTATTTGAAACTGTTGAGGAACCTGTTATTGCCTCTATATTTGTAAGTTTATCAGTATAAGCATTTCCACCAATTGTATGTTCTAAATTAGTTTCAGCTCCACTATCTCCAAGAGTTACTGTAATACCTGTAGAACTTGAAGAATAATCAACCATATCAATTTCTGTAGAACCATCTATGATATCATTACCTTGGCTTGCATAAATATAGTCATTGTTTGAGCCTGAATTAATTACCTCAACTCCAGTTCCTCCATAAATCACATCATTTCCTGAACCAGTACTTATGCTATTAGTATCACTGTTTGCCCAAATTGTATCATTACCTCCACCTGTAACTACATTTTGGATATTTGATAAGATATCTGTCATAGTACTTGTAAGCCCTGTCATAGAAGCTATACCATTATGTGTTGAACTATCAAGATTTACTTTTACATTTGCAGTATGGCTATGAGTATAATCAACACTATTATTACCAGCTTCTCCATTTATAATATCATTACCTGTTCCACTATAAAGAGTATCATTACCTTCTCCTCCTAATAGTGTATTTTCACCAGAGATACCATAGATTTTATCATCTCCACTATTACCATCTAATATATTATTTGAAGAATTACCAAGGATATCATCATTTTGAAGAGAACCTTGTATATTTTCAATATTTGTAGTAACTTGATTATATTGTGTTGCAGAGACATCAAATCTAACTCCTATTGGTCCTGTTCCACCACCAAGATTTATACTAGCTCCACTATCTGTAGTTATTAAACTAATATCTAACCAGTCACCAGCTGTATTAGTACCACCATCAATATTATCATTTCCTAAACTTGCAAAAATATAATCATCACCTGCACCAGCATTTAATGTATTTACAGAATCACTTCCTCTAATCGTATCATTAAAGTCTGTACCATCTACATTTTCAATTCCGCTTACTGTTCCTGTTTGCTCACCATTTGAAGCATCTTTCCAACTAGATATAAATTTACCAGCTGTTATTGTTGTACTATCATAAGATAAAACATCACTTCCTAAGTTTACAACAACTCTTGTATTGGCACCATCAAATTTTAATGTATCTTCCCCACTTCCCCCATCTATATCATCAACACCTTTTCCTGCATATATAATATCATCATTGGCTCCAGCATCTATATTATTTGTACCAGCTTTTGCATATATAGTGTCATTTCCTGATTCACCATATATATTATCATTTCCTGTTCCACCAAAAATAAGATCATTTCCACCATTACCATTTAATACATTATTTCCAGAAACTCCAAAAATTGTATCTTCATCAGATCCACCTGAGATATTATCGTTTCCACCATTTGCCCAAATAGTGTCATTACCATTATTACCTGAAACAACTTCTGATAAATTACTACCACTAAATATATCTGCTCTTGAACCTAAACTATAATTTTCAAAATCAGGATTTGAATTATTTATATCAAAAGCATTTGCTGGATTAGATGTGGCATATAGATAATCAGTATATCCTCTACCATCTGTTATTTGATAAAACCAATGTTCACCATCTGTAATACTTCCAACACCATTTAAATCAACAGTTAATTTACTATATTGCACTGTTTTGTCTGTAATGCTTAAACTTCCAAGTCCAGTAGCTAAATTATTATAATCAGCTGCTACTATGTTATTTAAAATAGTTATAGAACCTTGATTAGAACCATAATTTCCCCAATAATCTATTGTATCAGTTCCAGCGCCACCTATTAAAGTATCACTTCCATAGTTTGAATAAACTCTATCATTACCAGCACCCATATCATATACATCTGAACCATTTCCACCAAGTGCTGTATCATTTCCATCAAATAGAATAAAAGTATTATCTACATTTCCACCCCATACAGTTTCAGATTGGGCACTTGAGCTTCTACCTAATACATTAGCTACATTGTGAATCTCTACATTTCCATTTGATGTACCTGCTAAATTATTATCTAATCGAATAGTTCCTCTATAGTTATCTTCCAAACTAAGCCAATTAGAACCACCTTCTCCATCAATATAATCACTTCCAGCCGAATCTAAATAAATAACATCATCACCATCACCAGCTAAAATAGAGTTATTATTACTATCACCTTTTAAAGTATCAATATAATTACTTCCTTTTATATACTCTATACCTTTTATATAATCAAAGTTTGTAGTTGAAGCTCCTGTATTATCTAACTCGTATATTTTGGAATAATCACTATCATAATCACTTCTATCAGAATCTGTACCTGTAAAAGTAACAGCAGAAACAGTAGATAAATCTATATTTACTCCATAGTCATGAGTACTTGTATGAGAACTATAATCAAGCCAATCCACGCTTATATCTGTGTAAGTTACAGTTCCACTATTATTTACAAATTGACCACCAATTAATAAATCCTTGTGGAAAGACCCTACTAATCTATCTGTTGCTTCTCCACCTAAAGCAATATCTCCTCTATCACTTCCTGTTTTTGAAGTAGCAGTATAAATAGTATCATTACCAGTACCACCTGAAAGTGTATTTTCACCACCTATTCCATAAATAGTATCTAATCCACCAAGTCCACTTATAATATTTGACTCATTATTTCCTTTTAATATGTCATCATAATTTAGTGTTCCTGTTATATTATTTATATTTCTAATATATGTTTCAACATTATGATTTGAAGAGCCATCATCTAAAACTCTTCCAAAAGTACCATCACCATTGTCATAAGCTAAATCAATATTTACAGCATTATTTGCATCATAAAAACTAATTGTATTTGTTCCATGATTTGAGCTTCCTGCATATAAAACTGAATCATCTGTTGAAACTAAAGATTCATTTCCTCCATCATATCTATCAATACCAGTTCCACCTTCTAAAGTATCATCACCTTCTCCACCTATTAGGAAGTTATTTCCTGCTGTTCCATATATTGTATCATTACCTTCATTTCCATGAAGAGTGTTATTATTACTATCCCCTCTTAATATATCAGCTAATTTTGTACCAAAAAGGTTCTCTATTTCAACTATATTTGGAGTATATCCACCAAAAGTAATAGAATTTGCACTCATTGTTGCATCAAGTCCATTTGTTATTTCATCAAAGCTTAACCAGTCTCCACCTTTTGTTATAGCAGTACTGCTACCTTGTGAACCATCTGTTGTTGTATGGTTTCCACCATATATTTCATCATTACCAGCTGTTGCAATAATCCAGTCATCGCCATCACCAGCTACAATTCTATTAATTCCTGAGTTACCTTTTATAACATCATCATGATTTGAACCTGTAACATATGCGATATCATAGATTTCATCACTTGAACCAAATCCATTATCACTAGCTTGGTTTGTACTTAAATCTATGTTTACACTATTTGTTGCATTTATATAACTTAAAGTGTCTGTTCCACTTCCCAAATGTCCTATAATATTCCCCGAACCATCTAGGGTTGCATTTCCACCATAATATTTATTTGTCCCACCATTTGCATAAATAACATCATTTCCATCTCCACCATAAATAGAATCATTATGGGCAATACTTGCTGTTATTGTATCATTTCCACCATAGGCTAAAACTGTATTGTCACCTCTACCATCACTTAAGTCTATAGTATCTTTATAATTTGTAGCAATAATTCTTTCAAAGTGAGTTTTTAAAATATCTGTACCATCTGTAGAACTAACAATTGTCCCATCTTCTCCATCTGCTTTAAGAGTAACTGCAATTCCTGATTGACTACTTGCATAATAAAGAGTATCTACTCCTGTTCCACCTATAAAAGTATCATCACCTGTATCACCAATGAAAGTATTATCACCATTTAAACTACCATCAAGTAAGTCATTACCTGCATCACCACTTAAAGTATCATTTCCACTTCCACCATAAATAGTATCAGCTCCTGATCCTCCAGATAATTTGTTGTTTCCAGAAACACCATAAATAGTATCATCACCTTCTCTACCATCTACAAGGTCATTTCCTGCTCCACTTACAAATATATTTCCATAAGAGCTTCCATAAAGTGTATCATCATAATTAGTAGCTATTACTTTTTGGATATTTATTAAATCATCTTCTACTACAGTATTTGCACCACTTGGATCAAGGTGATACCCATTGTCAGTTGCTTTACTAAGTCCTAAATCAACTACAATTTTTGAACCTCCATTAGCAGAATCAACACTACTATAATCAACACTGTTGAATCCTAATCCTCCATCAAAATAATCACTTCCTTTTGAAACAATAAAACTATCATCCCCTTTGTATCCTAAAAGTGAATTTATGATATTAAAATTATCATCTCCTTTTAGTGTGTCATTATTTGAAGTACCAACAACATTTTCTATATGAGTTAAAGTATCTGCATTAGCACTATTTCCTACTTCACTTACTTGATTAGACCCTATTGATAAATCAACATTAATAGCTCTTGTATCTGTAGGAGTAATATAACTATAATCAACCCAATCTGATCCACTATTTGTAGCAGTTGTTCCATCAAATGTACCACCATAAATAGCATCACCACTTAATAATCCTAGAATAGTATCATCACCTGCACCACCTATTAAGGTATTAGAACCTCCAAATCCAAATAAAATATCATTGTTAGCTCCACCATCTATTACATTGCCAACAGATGATCCAATCAAGGTATCTGAACCACTTCCTCCAACTACATCTTCAACATTATAAATTGTGTTTTTTCCATAACCAATTGAAGTTCTTGCATCAAGGGTAAGTGTAGTTTCATTTATATAGTTTATATCAGTAGTCGCACTTAAATTTAATGTAACAGAAACACCAGCATCACTAAAATCAATTTTATCCCTTGCGTTTGCAATTTCAAATGCACTTTCAGTTCCAGCTCCACCTAGTGATACATAACTTTCACCATAAATTATATTATCACCTATTCCACCTCTAAATACATCACTTCCTGCACCACCTACTAATATATTATTAGCACTTATTCCATAAAGTGTATCTGTACCTTCGTTTCCAAATAAAGTATTATTTTGCCCATTACCTTTTATGAAATCATCTTCTTTGGTTCCGACTACATTTTCTATATTATAAAGTCTTTCTTTATTGCCATATCCATCATTTTGTACAGCCCAAGTAGTGTTATCTCCATTATTTTGAGTTGCACCAAGGTCAATGATAACTCCAGCACTTACATCACTTCTTGCATAATCTACTGTATCAGAACCCTCTTCTCCATCAATATAATCACTCCCTTGTGAAGAGTAAATAGTATCATTATTACCACCAGCTAATATTGAGTTATCATTATAATCACCTATTATAGTATCTGATAATGCTGTTGCTTTTACATGCTCAATACCCATTAATGTAGTTTGATAACCTGTTATAGTAGATGTACCTTGGCTACCATTTGAATTATCTCCATCAGTATCAAGTACTATTGTAGCACCTGAAACTACTATATCATCAAAATATGCCCAGTCTTCATCTGCTCCTCCATCAAGAACATTTGCACCTAAACTTCCTTTTAATGTATCATTTCCAGCACCACCTACTAATGAGTTGGCATCTCCATTTCCAAAAATAATATCATCATAACTAGTACCTATTACATTTTCAATGCTATCAAGATATTTTGCACTTCCAAATCCATCATCAATTACTCTATAAGTATCAGCACTTCCTAGAGTTTGATTTTTATTTAAATCAACATTTACTCCACCAATAGTAGTACCATTTCTTCCCGTATCACTGAACTCAATAGTATCTGTTCCAGTTCCTCCAAGAATAGTATCTATATTTTGTCCTAGAACAAAATAATCATTTCCACCTTTTCCATCAAGAATATTAATTTCATCATTTCCAATAATATGGTCATCTTTTGTAGAACCAATAACATTTTCAATTCCAGAGATAGTATCGCTACCATAGTTATCATGTATTCTTTGAGTATTAGAATCTGTTAAATCAACTTTTACACCACTATAATAGATTCCATTAACTTGACCATTTGTTGCATCGTCATCACCAAATGATGTACCTGTTAAATAACTATAATCAACTGTATCACTTCCAGCTCCACCATCTATAACATTATCTCCACTACCTGAGATTATAGTATCGTTATCAGCTCCACCTTGTAGATTATTATTACCACTTAATCCATTTATTGTGTCATTACCAGCACCACCAATAAGAGTATTTGACTCAGCCAAATTTCCTACTATCTCATCTGCTAAAGCTGTACCAGTAACATTTTCTATACCAAATAATACATCAGCATTTCCTGTTGCACTAACTATTGCTAAGTTTGAATTCAATCTTGCAATAACACCACTTCCAACAATATTTTCATAACTTACAGTGTCATTTCCACTATCACTATGTGTTTGAGTAGCTACAATATAATTTCCACCATAAATCTTATTACTTCCAACACCAGCATAAATAAAGTCATCACCAGAACCACCATAAATAGTGTCACTTCCCAATGCAGTATGAATTGTATCACTACCACCACCAGCATAAATTTTGTCGTCACCAGTTCCTGCATAAATTAAATCACTATTTCCTACAACATCAGCTTCACTACCATCAACTTTATCCCCATAAATAGTATTATTACCTGCTGTTCCTTTAATAGTATCCCTACCTGTTTCACCTACTAATGTATTATCTCCACCATCTCCATTAATAATATCATTAACAGTTGTTCCTATAATATTTTCAATATTGACAATAGTATGAGAATTGCTGTCATTTATAGTTACCGTAGTATTTGTATCGTTTGATAAAGTTAAATCAACACCTTTTGTAAAACCAGTTGTATCTAATAAACTATAATCAACAGTATCACTACCTCTTCCAATAAAGTTATTAGAACTATCTAGTTCAGTTCCACCATCTATTACATCTCCTGCAAAACTTGAGGCACTCGTTGCTCTAAAGATATCATTACCTGAAGAACCAAATAATTTATCTGCTCCTGTTCCACTATAAATTGAGTCATCACCTGCTCCACCATCAATATAATTTGAACCAGCAACTCCATAAATAGTATCATTTCCACCCATACCATAAATAGTATTATCAGAATCATTTCCATAAATAGTATCAGAACCACCACTACCTTTGATATTTTCAATATTTTTTATCTTATCAGTAGAACCATTGCTTACATATACACTTGCATATGTACCATCATTAATTGCTCCTACTCCATAATAATCAGTAGTATGAGAAACATCTAAATCAAGAACTATATTTGTTGTACCATTTGTACTATAATCTATAGTATCTCCATTTGATCCTTGGTCTCCTGCATCAATAATATTTGCTTCATTTATTTTTGTTACAAAATTATCATCATAACTAGTTCCAACTATATTTTGAATATTTGATAAAGTATCAGTAAGATTTGTATTTCCAGTTACTATTTTATCTACTGTTCCTGCTTGTAAATTTACAGATATACCTGCAATTAGAGCAGTATATGTATATAGTGCTGTATTATTACCTGCAAATCCATTTAAGACATTTGCATTTGAATTTCCTTTGAAAGTATCATTACCACTTGTTCCAATAGCACTATTAATATAAAAAAGTGCATCAGTTTTTTGAACTGTTAAAGTACTGTTATCCCTTATTTGAACACTACCATTAGTCAATCCCAAATCTACAAATACATTATAATTGTTGTCAATGACTTGGTAATCTACAAGATCACTACCAGCAAGTCCTGCAGTAGTACCATCCCAAGTACCACCATAAATAGTGTTATCTCCTCCAAATTTTTCATCGGCATTTGTTCCTGCTGCATTGTAATAGGTTTTAAAAGTATCATCTCCACTATCACCTACCATAACATCTGCACCATGACCTGCAAAAATCAAGTCATTATTTGCTCCACCATCTAAGTAGTTTGCTCCATCAACTCCATATAAGGTATCATCTCCACCATGTCCCCAAATAGAGTTAGTAGAACTATTACCTCTTATAGTATCACTCTCTAAATCACTACCTCTTACTTGTTCGATTCCATAAAGTAGATTAAATCCTTGATCTTGACTATAGGCAAAACCATTATTATTATATGTTCCTATAACATTTGCATCATATGTAGCTTCATTGGCACTATTTATATTTGTTTTTCCACTTAAATCAATGGTCATACCTTTGATAGCTAATCGATAATCAACCATATCAAGAGTTCCATTATCGCTTGTTTCATCTCCACCATAAACAAAGTTTGTCATATTATCAGCAGCTTCAAATACAAAAGTATCATTCCCTGCTTCACCATAAACAATATCTTCACCTATTCCACTTCGAATAATATCGTCATTGGCTCCAGCGAAGATTGTATCATTTCCTAAGCCACCTCTTAAATCATCGGCACCAGCAGCTCCATAAATAGTGTCATTACCACTTCCACCTTGAATAAAATCACCATCTGATGAGGTAGAGTTTCTCTCTTGTGAACCACCATAAATAAGATTATTTCCAGCAATTCCATAGATACTATCAACTCCATCTAATCCAACAAAAGTATTAACCCCATCACTTCCTGTGATTGTATCATCTTGATTTGTTCCAACTATATTTTCTATAGAGGTGATTGTGTGATGATTTGATGTATTACCCACTTGAACATCTACATTGGTAACACCTTGCATATTAATTACAACTCTTTGATCTAATCCACTATAATCAACTAAATCAAATCCAGTTCCACCATCTACAAAGTTTGATGCTGAATTAGCAACACTTTGCATATAAATAGTATCATCACCAGCTTCACCATAAATTATATCTGCTCCACTTCCCGCATATATAATATCGCTTCCAAGTCCAGCATGAATTGTATTAACTCCTGCTCCACCTGTAATAGTGTCTGCAAAAGATGTACCTATAACATTCTCTATACCAAAGAAAGTATCATCTTTTGTACCACTTGCAAAATTATTATTTGCTAAATCGACTTTAGCTGTTTGAGAAGTAAGATTTACAATAACTTGATTATTATAAGAACTATAATCAATACTGTCTTGTGTACTTGTATCTGTATGAGTTGAACCATCCCAATTTCCAGCATATACTGTATCACCAATTTCACCCATCATAACAAATTTATCGGCACCATCTCCACCAATCAATGTATTTTGTGCACCACTTCCAGTGATTGTATCTGAACCAGCTCCTCCAATGGCATTTTGAATATTTCTAATAGTATCGCTGTATCCACTACCTACTACATTTGCAGTTTGATTTGTCAAGTCAACTACTACATTATTGGAACTTCCAACATATCCATAACTTACATAGTTACCTAAACTTCCATCTCCACCATCAAGATAGTTATTTCCACTTCTACCCATCAAGAAGTCGCTTCCACTTCCACCAATTAAAGTATTGTTTGTAGAGTCTCTTCCTATTAAAGTATCATTTCCAGCAGTTCCAGTTACATTTTCTATACTTTTTAATAAATCATCTGAAATATTTGAATCTGTAAAATCAACTGTAGCAAAACCATTTGTATCTAAGGTATTTAAATCAACTGAAATACTATTTGTATTATCACTTAAAACACTATAATCCATAGTATCACTGTCTGAGCTACTCTCAGTTCCAGTTATTCCATATCCATCAATTGTATTACCACCAGTATATGAAGAGCTACCAGCTTTTACAATATCACTTCCACCAGAAAGGTAAATAGTATTTATTTGGGTATCCCGAAGTGTTACAATATCATTGTTTGCACTAGCAATAATATTTTCTATACCAAAAAGACTATCTGTACCTGTTGCAATACTTGTAGCATAACCTGTAGCTCCTGTAAATACTCCTGAAATACTACTTCCACTTAATTTATTTAAATTTACAGTAACACTAGCTAGAGCATCTTGAAAACTAACCCAATCTTTTTCTGTACCTATAACATCAGCAGTTCCACCATAAATGGTATCGTCTCCACTTCCACTTGAAATAGTATCAGTACCTGTTCCACCATAAATAATATTTGCCCCAGAGTTTGCATAAATAACATCATCATCCAAACCACCATCAATGAAATCATCCCCCGTACCAGCTGTTATTGTATCAGAACCTTCATCACCATAAAGAGAGTTTAATCCAGCATTTCCATTGATAATATCATCACCAGCTCCACCTCTTAGGATATTACTATTTCCATCTCCTACTATGTTATCAGCACCAGCTCCACCAATAATATTTTGTATATTTTTAATAGTATCATTTGATGCATTTGTAATAATTACTGTTCTATAATTTGCACCATCAAGAGTTACGGTAATGCTTTGATTAGAAGCGGCATTACTATAATCCATAGTATTATTCCCACTATTACCATCAAATTGATTTGCTGCAGTAAAATTGGTTTTGAAAGTATCATTACCTTCTCCACCTTTAATATTTTGAATATTAATTAATGTATCAAAGTCTCCTGTTACAACTTCTTGAGAAGATTGTGTTCCTAAATCAACATTTACCCCTGCTGTATAGTATTCATAACTAACAAGATTACCACTATTACTATTCCCATCAATAATATTAGCAGTTACTCCTGTAGCCATTTTAAATCTATCTTGACCACTTCCACCTATTGCATTTTGGATATTTACAAGAGTATCTTGATCTCCTGTATTTACATATCCTAATCCAACTTTAAAATCAACTTCAACTCCACCAGTCGTATAGTTATAATTTACAGTATTATTACCAGATCCACCATCTAAATAATCATTACCATCTCGTCCCATAAGAGTGTCATCACCAGCACCACCTCTTAAAGTATTTGATCCACTATCTCCATAGATAGTATCATTTCCATCGGTTCCTGTTATATTTTGAATATTAGTATAACTATCTGTTGCACTTAATGCCCCATCAATATAAATTAAACCATTTCCAGTTAAATCAACTTTTACAAAATCTTCTGTTTTATTATCAACTACTAATTCACTATAATCAACTGTATTTCCATTTGAGTCAATACCATATCCATCAAAACTATTATTTCGTGTAAAATGTGATTTAAAGGTATCATCAAAATTACTTCCAACAACATTTTCGATACCAACTAAAGTATCTAAACCCATTCCTCCACCAATGTTTTGTGCTGTCTCAATGCCTAAGTCTACATTAACAGCAGCAATTGCTTGAGAATAGTTTACTGTATCTGTACCTGTTCCACCATCTATTAAATCATTTCCAGTACCACTAAAGATAGTATCATTATCAGCTCCACCAAAAAGAGAATTGTTTCCAGCTGTACCATAAATAATATCGTTACCTAAACCACCTTTTAGTGTATTATTATTTGTATCACCTGTTATAGTATCAACACCTGCTCCACCTGTAACATTTTCAATATTTACAATAGAATCATTTTGTGCATTTGCAATGTTAACAGCAACTGCTGTACTACCATTTAATGTTACATTGATTCCTTGATTTGAAGCTAATGTTGAATAATCAATTGTATCACTACCTGCTATTCCATCAAAAGTATTACTAACTGCTGTATTTGTTTTAAAAATATCATCACCAGTTCCACCTATTGCTTTTTCAATAGAGATTAAAACATCATTATCACCAGTTGCAACAGCACCAGCTCCCAAGTCAATAGTAAGCCCTGAACTATAATATTCATAACTAACCGTATCAAATCCATCACTACCATCAATAGCATTAGCAATACTTTCCAAAGCTCCGGCAGCTGTTCCCATTTTAATAATGTCAGAATTTTTTGTACCAATTACATTTTGAATACTAACAAGTGTATCTTCATCTCCAATAGATACAATACCTGTATTATCTTTCATATCAACTACTACACCACTTGTTGTTGTTACATATGAATAACTTACAGTATTACTTCCACCTTCACCATCAATATAATCATCCCCTGAAGCTCCACTTAAAGTATCATCTCCCAATCCACCTTTTATAGTATTATCAGCGGCATTTCCAAAGATAGTATCATTTCCTGCACTTCCAATAATATTTTCAATATTTATAAAAGTATCTGTAATAGTTGATGTTCCAGCTGTATCACCTGCACTATCACTTGAAACTGTAATATTTGAGAAATCAGTAGTTACTATTTTATCAATTGTTGCATCATCTACATTTAAAGAACTATAATCAACTGTATCTCCACCTTCTGAATCAACTACTCCACCATCAAAAGTATTATTACTACTATAATTTGTTTTGAAAGTATCAGCATGACTTGAACCAATAACTTTTTCTATACTAATTAATCTATCATTACCTTGAGAAGTACTTATATTTTGATCTGTATTTGTAATATCTAAATCAACAGTAACTGCATCTGAAGAGACACTATAATCAACCGTATCAAATCCATCTCCACCATCTAGAGTATCATCACCACCTGCACCAGATAGTATATCTGCACCCAGACCACCTTTTAAGGTATTATCTTCACTATTACCAAAAATAGTATCATTACCAGCTGTTCCAATAACATTTTCAACATTCTTAACTAAATCGTTATCTCCACCAGTAACATAAAGAGTTGCATTAGTATTTGCCTCTTCTAAAGTAACTTTAATAGAATTTGCACTTCCTAATTTACTATAATCGATTGTATCACTATTTGCTCCACCATCAATAGTGTCAATTCCATCTGAGGCACTTGTAGCAATAATAGTATCATCACCATCTCCACCTAAAAGAT
Organism: Arcobacter sp. F2176; assembly: GCF_004116465.1. NCBI lineage: Bacteria > Pseudomonadati > Campylobacterota > Epsilonproteobacteria > Campylobacterales > Arcobacteraceae > Arcobacter > Arcobacter sp. F2176. Next base: position 14,392 of record NZ_PDJV01000001.1, on the reverse strand, counting down.
TATCAGCTCCACCTTTTCCTTCAAGAATATCATTTCCTGCTTTTCCACTTAATTTATTACCTTGACTATCTCCAATAAGCGTATCTGAATTGTCACTACCATTTATATTTATAATTCCATAAAGTTTATCAGTAGATTCTAAATATGGATCTGTAAATCCATCTGCTGTATTAAAACTATTTGATTTTAGTGCTTGAGAATATACATTACCATCTGCATCTGTTAATTTTGTACTTAAATCAACATATACTTTTTCAGCATTGGCATAATCAACTTTATTATACTCTCCACTTGCAACAATATGATTGCCATTTGCATCTACAACTCCACCATAATATATATCTGCCCCATTTGTTGCAATGAAATCATCATCACCTAAGCCACCAATAATAGTATTTGATTGGACATTTCCTGTAATTGTATCATCATAATCTCCACCAATCACATTTTGGATTGAGCTTAAGGTATCTGTTCCCATACCTCCTGATACCACTTGTGCATTTGTATCAGATAGATTCACAGTAATATTACCAATTGCATCTTGATAACTTACAGTATTATTACCAGTCCCACCATCTATAATATCATTTCCTCTACCACTAATTAGTAAATCATCTCCTGCTTCACCATAAAGTTTATTATTTCCTGCACTACCTTTAATAGTATCAGAACCAGCACCACCTTTTAAGATATTATCTTGATTATTACCTGAAATTGTATCATCACCCATTCCACCTGTAATATTCTGAATATTATTTAAAGTATCTGTTCCAAAAGTTGTATTATCTAATTTTTTAGTAACTGTTGAACTACCACTATCTTGTAAATCAACTTCAATATTTCTATTACTTGCATAAGCACTATAATCAACAGTATTAGAACTTCCACCAACACCATCAATTAGATTACTTCCATCATTACCATCAATAGTTGAATCATCTGATTGTAAGATTCCTGCTTTAAAAGTATCACTTCCATTACTACTTCCTAGAAGTGTATCATTCCCTGCACTTCCTACAAGAATATTTCCATCACCTCTAAAAGCATCAAGTATATTATTAGAACTATTCCCACCAATAAAATCTGCTTGGATAGTACCTTTGATATTTTCAACTCTTATTATCCTGTCTTTTTCTGCACCAAAATCTGCTGTTGAATATCCACTACCATCAACATCTGACATATTTAAATCAAGTGTTAATAATTTTTGTGAGTACCAAACCCAATCTCCGTTTGCATTATTATTTCCACCATCAAGAATATTATTTCCACTTACACTTACTAAAGTGTCGTTTCCTTCTCCACCATAAAGTTTATCATCTCCTGAAGCACCATCAAGAATATCATCTCCCAAACCACCATACAATTCATTAGCACTACCATCACCTTTGATAGAGTCATTTCCACTAGTTCCAACTATATTTCTTATATTTTTTATAAGGTCATATGTGTTTGTAATAAGTGAGCTTCTATCATCATCAATGTAAATAGAAACTTGTGATTCTTCTTCTCCATCCAATGTTACACTAATTGAACCCGTAGTAATTAAACTATAATCAATAGTATCAGCGCCACTTTCACCATCAACTTTATTTATATAATCATTTCCACTACCAAAGAAACCACCCATTAAAAAGCTATCTGAACCAGTTCCACCTTTTAGGACATTATTCCCTTTTCCACCATATATTACATCATTACCATTAGAACCATCAATTGTATTAGATAAATCACTACCTATTAAAATATCATCATGACTTGAACCTAAAATATTTTCAAAAGCTTTAACAGTACTTGTATTAGAACCTAGTTGTGAGCTATTTGCTGTATATGTTATACCAGCTATTACAATATCTGATGAACCAATATTTACACTAATTGAATTTGAAGCACTTACAAAAGATACCGTATCTCCTTTTGCATCATTTGTTCCACCATCTAAATAGTTAGAACCATTTCCTCCATCAATGGTATCATCTCCAGCTTGTCCCAAAATTGTATTATTTGAATTATTACCAGTGATAGTATCACCTGCTGTATTTGAACCATAAATATTTTCTATATTTTTAATAGTGTGATCAGAATCTGTTCCTCCAACTTTTACAGTTGTAGTATCACTTCCATTTTCTAATGTTAAAATAATTTTATCTACAACATTACTATAATCTACAGTATCACCTTTTCCAGTATATGCATTTGTAGCACCTTGTGTACCATCTGCTAAGATTGTATGATTAGAACCATCAATTGAAGAACCAGTAAATGAACTACCACTAAAAGTATCATCACCACTTCCACCAATAAAGCTATAAGTACCAGTAGTTGTTATAAAATTATCATCACCTTGACTTCCCTCAAAGGTAGTGATATTTTTAACATAATCGTTATCTCCACCATTGATAGTGATTTGATATACTGTTTGAGAATTGCCATTTTCATCGTTAAAAGTTGTTGTAGTACCTAAATCTACAATGATACTATTAGCACTAAGTAAAGTGCTATAATTAACTTTATCATTTCCACTTTCACCATCAATAAAATCGCTTCCTAGAACTTTTCCTATAAAGGTATCATCTCCTAATCCACCATATAAAAAGTTAGCTCCTCCAATTCCATATATGCTATCAGAACCATTACCACCTTTTATAATATTTGAATTACTATTTCCTTTTAATATATCATCATTACCAGACCCAATTAAATTAGCAAAATTTAATAAAGTATCTGTACCATCACCTAAAGTATTTTGAGCCCCTGTTATTCCTAAATCAACAGTAACACCAGCTACTGCTCCATCATAACTTACCGTATTTACTCCACCTGCTCCGTCAAGAATATTATCAGCGTCATTCCCTTGAATAGTATCATTTCCAGCACTTCCAATAACATTTTCTATACTATAAAGTTTATCAGTATAAGTTGTACTTGAGTAATTGACATTTCCTGTACCGTTTGTTGTACCTCTTAAATTTACAATTACACTATTGGCATCAAAATAACTAACTGTATCTGTTCCTTCTCCTCCATCAATAGAGTCATTCCCTTCTCCACCTGCAAGAGTGTCATTTCCATCTTCACCAAAAAGCTTATCATCACCAGCAGCACCAAATATAAAATCTTGCCCAATTCCACCATAAATGATATTTTGAGCAGAACTACCAATTAATGTATCATCTCCACTTCCGGCTTTTATATTTTCGAAATTTGTAATAGTATCGCTACCTATTGTAGTACCTACTGCTTGATTAGCAATATATGTAGCATTTGCAGTTGGTGCATTTGAAATTGTAACTTCAGAACCAATATTTACTACTACTTTTGCACCTGCATTTTCAAAACTTACAGTATCACTTAAGCCTGCATTTCCATCTAAAGTATTATTAGTACTATCACCTTCAATAGTATCATTACCTTGTGAACCAACGATATTATTGATATTTCTAATACTATGATTATTTGCATTAACGCCTAAGGTTACGCCACTATATGTAGAATCCATCAATCTTAATGTTACTCCATCAGTTAAAGCACTATAATCTATTGTATCACCATTAGTTTGAGAAGTATTTCCTCCATCGATAATTGTACCAGTGCCATCAACTCCATTTTCGAAAACAAAAATATCATCTCCCGCTTCTCCATATAGTCTATCTGCTCCAGCACTAATTAAAATACTATCATTACCTTCTCCACCTTTTATGGTGTTTTTATTCATATCACCTTTTAAAGTATCGTTACCTGCACCACCTGTTAGATTCTCAATATTTGATATAGTATCTGTTTTAACTACGGAATCATCACTTGTCAATTTTACAGAAATAGTTCCAAGGGATAAATCACCATCAACATAATGTGCTGTATCAGTAATACCACTATAATCTACAGTATCACCATTTGTTTCATTAGTTGTTCCACCATAATATACATTATTTCCATCATCATATGAACTTATAAATAAATCTTCACCTGCTTCTCCATAGAAGGTATCATTTCCAGCTCCACCAGTGAAAGTATCACTTCCTCCTCCACCTTTTATAGTATCAGCACTATTACTTCCTACAAAAGTATCAGAATAATTTGTTCCCCAAATCTCTTCTATGTCTACTAGTTTATCTTTTCCACCTGTATATCCATTATAATATACTTGATAGTTTGGATCTTGTGTTAAAGATAAATCAACTTTTATTCCACTTGTATTATCACTATAATCTGCAATATCTACAAAGTTTTTAGTATCGGAAGTTACATTTGAAACAGTTCCAAGGCTTTGGTCTGTTTCAAGGTATAGTTTTGCACCATCATTTATTAGATTTGAACTTGTTATATTATTATTAGTTTTTAACAAAATAAAAGCATCTTCTAAATTATCAAGTACAGTAGTTAAAGTATCAGTTGCATTTGCTGTATATGAAATAGTTTGTCCCTCAATGACAAAACTATAAGTTGTACCATTTGAAATAGCTCCAAGGCTTAATTCATAACCATTCATTCCACCTTTTAACTCATTGATTCCACCTAGACCACTTAAAGTATCAGCTCCATATCCTCCCTCAAGTATATTGTTAGAGTTATTTCCTTTTATTGTATCATTACCAGCACCACCGGTAATATTTTCCATACTAATCATTGTAATTAAATCATTTGGATCAGTAGTATAACTTTGTTCATTTATATTTGATAAATCAAGTGTAATATCTCTAGAAGTATAAGCAAAACTTACAAAATCACTTCCTATACCACCATCAATATAATCCTGCCCACCAAAACCTAAAAGAGTATCATCTCCACTTCCACCAATTAAAGTATTTTTTCCACTATTACCTGTAAGTGTATCATCTTCACTACCACCAACAATTCCATTAATATTTGTAAATTCATGAGTACCATAAAATGAATTTATATATTTAGAACCATCATTTATATCTATTACAAGTTTAGTTGTTGCTCCACTATAATCAACAGTATCACTACTAGTTGCTCCACCTTCATAATAATCAGCTCCTGCAGAAGCTACAAACCAATCATCTCCTATACCACCAATAAAGGTATCAGCTGATAAGTCACTTCCTTTAAGAGTATCTGAGTAATTACTTCCTATAATAGTGTCTATATTAATTAACTTATCTCTACCCAATAAGCCATCATCTGTAACTTGGAAATTTGTTTGAGTTAGATCTACTTTTATACCATCAGTAGAAGTTTCATAACTAGCAACATCACTACCTGTTCCACCTTTTAAAGTATCATCACCTGCTCCACCAATAAGAGTATTATTTCCAGCAAAACCACTTAAGATATTATTATTTGCATCACCTGTTATTGTGTCATTGTAAATTGTACCTATAACATTTTCTATGCCTGTTAATTTATGTGAAGCAACATCATTTAAAGTAGAAGAAGCTTCACTATTACCATTTAAAGTTACTTCTAAACCTTTTGTTGTCAATCCTGTTATAGCACTAAAATCAACTGTATCACTACCAGTTCCACCTAATAGTTGATCTTCTCCATGGTCTTTTGATGAAATAATAAATAAATCATTATCAGCTCCACCATCATAAACATTAGTACCAGCACTACTATAAAATGTATCATTACCAATAAGACCTCTTAGAGTATTGTTGTCACTATTCCCTTTAAAAGTATCTGCATAAATACTTCCATGTACTTCATCAATATCAATTAAAGTATCACTTCCTAAATCACCATCTCGAACTACTTGTTTACTCTGAGTCATATCTACATAAATTGCAGCACTTGCTTGAGTATAATAAGCAATATCTTTCCCTGAACCACTCCCTATAAGAGTATCATCTCCACCATCACCATATAAAGAGTTTGTACCAGCAGTTCCACCATCTAAAATATTATCAAGAGAATCACCATACAAGGTATTATCTGAACTATTCCCTACGACTTTTTCTATATCATAAAGCGAATCTTCCTCATCATTATCATCAAAACTACCATTATTGTTTGTATCAATTTTAGATCTATTTTCAGCTAAATTTACAAATACTTTTCCACTTCTACCACTTAAGTCAAAAGTATCAGAACCATCTCCCCCATAAATAGTGTCATTCCCTGTACTACTAAAAATAGTATCATTATCTAAACCACCATAAATAGTATCAACACCTGTACCACCAGTTATACTATCATTTCCACTTCCACCACTTAAGATATTATTCCCAGCGGTTCCAAAAATAGTATCACTTCCACCACTTCCATCTAAAATATTATCGAAACTATCACCTGTAAAAGTATCACTATTTTCAGTACCTATGATATGAGATACATTTTGAATTGTATTTGTATTTCCACCAGATAATGTGATATTAACTGTATTAGAACCATTTAAAGTTACATTCAATCCACCAGTTTCTTCTTTGCCATCACTATCTAGAATTTGACTATAATCTATTGTATTTATTCCACTTACACCATTGAAGCTATCATTTCCATTACTAGATAAGGTATCACTTTGAGCTACGATAAAAGTATCATTTCCACTACTTCCAATAACTGTATCACTTCCACTACCACTATAAACTGTATTATTGTATGTAGTATAATCATCAGAGCCTTCTATTTGTCTTGATGTATAAATAATATTATCTTGATTCCCACCACGAAAAGTGTCATTTCCTGCACCTAATTCAAAAGTCATCTTATCTGTAGTAGTTCTTGCAGCATCGATGTAATCATCATTTTTAGTAGCTATTATTTTTTCAATATCGATTAAGGTATCTTTACCAGAGTTTCCATTATCTTGAACTTGTTGAGTTCCTAGGTTTAAATTTATATCTAAACCATTTAAAGTCGTAACTGCACTATAATCAGCAGTATCAAAACCTATTCCCCCATCAAGAGTATTATTTCCTGCCCGACCAACTAAAGTATCATCACCTGCTAATCCAGTAAGGGTATTACTAGTACTATTTCCATATAGTTTATCAGCTCCACCACCACCTTCTACATTTTCTACATTTAGTATTTGAACATTACCTTTTCCAGTATTTTGTACACCCAAATCAGCTAAATCTAAAGTAATACCTGTATTAGCATCACCAAAATTAAAACTTACAAAATCTACTCCAGCTCCACCATCAATAACATCTAATCCACTATTACCACTACCATTTGGAAGTAAAGTATCATCTCCATCTCCACCTATTAGTACATTTGAACTACTTGTTCCAGTAATAGTATCATTTCCACTACCACCAATAGCACCTTCAATAGATATGAAAGTATCATTACCGTATCCAGTACCTATGTTAACAGGAGTTCCAGAAACACCTAAATCAATATTTAAATTTTCAGTGGCAGTTGTATAACTAGCAACATCAATACCATCTCCACCATCTAAAATATCATCTCCACCACTTCCAACAATAGTATCATCACCTAATCCACCAAAAAGTGAATTATTTGAACTACTACCAGTGATAATATCTTTGTTATTACTTCCAATTACATTTTGAATATTTACTAAAGTATCTTTTACTGTAGTGGCACCTTGTGCATAAACTTCTTGAAGAGATGTTTTACTTAAATCAACTGTAACATTACTTGAAGCACTACTATAATCAACAGTATTAACTCCAGTTTTACCATCAAGATAGTTTGTTCCAGCTCCACCGCTTAAAGTATCATCTCCAGCACCACCTAGAAGTGTATTATTTTTACTATTACCAGAAAGAGTACTATCCAAATCACTTGCAGTTATATTTTCAATATTATAAACAGTATGTGTCAAAGTTTTAGAATCACCTTCTTTTACCCTAGAAGCACTACCATCTTCTGCTAATGTTAACTCAATTTTTTGGTCAATATTAGAAAAATCAATAGTATCACCTAAAACTTCACCAGTACTTCCTCCATCAATAAAATCATTTCCACTACTTGCGATAATTGTATCATCACCTGTTTCACCATATAAATAGTCATTACCACTTCCACCATCTAGTGTGTCATTACCTAGTCCACCTTTGAAAGTATTTGACATGTTATTAGTATCACTTGAAACCAAGGTATCTGAATAGTTTGAACCTATTACATTTTCTATAGATTCTAAAGTATCAGTTTGTGATCCTATTATGGCACTTCCATTTCCACTATTATCAAGTGATAAGTTTACTCCAAAACTTGCACCACTATAAATTACAGTATCAGAACCACTACCACCCTTTAAAGTATTATCTCCCCCATTACCAGTAAAAGTATCATCACCTGCACCACCATCTAAAATATTAGCAAAATTATTACCTATGAAAACATCTTTTCCATCAGTTCCAATAATATTTTCTATACTTATAACTTGATCAGGTGAGCTTTTTCCTTTATCAACAGTTCCATCTATTAAGTTTGCAGATATTCCTTGGTCGCTATTTGTTCTAGTTAGGAAACTATAATCAGCAGTATCATTTCCACCAAGTCCATCTAGTATATTTATATCATTTGCTGTACCACCAAGAGTATCACTAGAAGTTGTTCCCTTAAGATTTTGTATATTTTTTATTGTGTCATTTCCAGCATTTGCTGTATTTTGAGAAGAGGTATCACTTAATCTTACTGTTACACCACCTGTTGTTATATCTTCAAAAGAAAGAGTATTATTTCCAGTGCCTCCATCAATAATATCATCTCCAGTACCATTAAAAATAGTATCATCTCCAGCGCCTGCATCTAAGATATTATTGCCACCAACTCCTTTGATGATATCATTTCCAGCCATACCATAAATAGTATTCCCAATCGTAGATGAACCAACAATTGTATCACCAAAAGCCAATAAATCAGTACCTCTTATAGCCTCAATTTTTTTTAGAGTGTCTGTTCCTTGACCTAAAACCCAACCTTCTTCTAAATTTGCATTTATTGCATTTGAAGTATATAAACTATAATCAACAAGATCACTTCCTTCATTACCATCAAAAGTATTGTTTGTATTATCTGCTCCACTAAAAGTATCATCGTAATCGCTTCCAATAACATTTTGAATGTTGATTAATTTATCAACTCCTGTATTTGAAGTAGCTTCTCCCCAAGTTTCACCTAAGGTTACGGCACTTGGACTTAAAAGTTTTACATTTACTCCAGAACCTAAACCACTATAATCAACAGTATTTGTTCCAACTCCACCATCAATATAATTATCACCAAACCCACTTTTTATAGTGTCATTTCCTGCATCACCTAAAAGTGTATCATTTCCTAATTTTCCATCAAGTGTGTCATTTCCTGCACCACCATTAATTATATTTACACTATCATTACCGGTAAGAGTATCTCTAAAACTACTTCCAATTATGTTTTCTATGCTAATTAAAGTATCATTTCCAGAACCAACTGCTTTTTGTGCGACTAAATCTACTTCAACTCCAGCTCCTGCATTTGAAACAGCTAAATTTGAATAAGAAACAGTATCACTACCCTCACCACCATCAACTGTATCATTACCAAGTCCAGGGGCAATAGTATCATCACCTTTATTTCCATAAAGTGTATCCGCACCACTTTGTGCAAAAATTGTATCAGTAGTACTACCACCTATTACGGTAGTATCTATATCACCTGTTCTAATAATATTATCATTTAAATTTGTAGCTAAAACAAATCCATCTGAACTATCACCAACTTGAGAATATCTATAACTTAATGGAGAATCAGGATCAACTTCTTTAATATTAACACCATAACTATTTTCAAAGGTAATACTAGTTACAACTGGTTGTTCAGCATCAGCTTTTAAATTATCAGGAAGATTCTCTAAACTCCATTGAGATTCAGCTTCTATTGTCATCTCAAAATTTTCAGAGCCTACAATATTTGTATTATATTTTATTGCAAAATTAATCTCACCATTATTTGGATTAACTGTAAAACCAGCATTTATTGCGTCAGCTTTATTGATAAGCCAAACACCACCACCTTTAGAAGTACCTCCTACAATTGAAACATCACCTGGTAGACCACTTATTTTTATTACTGTTACTCCAAATCCTGCAGGTTGAGATGGAGATAATTTTACTAATCTTGAGGTATAACCCTCTCCAAAAAAGTCTTCATTATCGGCTCTTATTACAGATTGTTGTGCAATACTATTTGTAACAGAAGAGTAGTCTAAATCCTCGGCATTTGTCTGTTTTTGAAGTTCACTTAAAGCAGGAGAGCTTGGATAGTCATTGGCATAAAGAGAACCTCCACCTCCTATAACAGATAAAAGAGTATCTGTACCAGTACCAGTTATTTCTTGAGTACCTTCAATGTGTTGAATATTAATATCAAAAGTAAGAGTAGGTAATACACCCTCTACTTCTGCATTTTCTCCAGGAGTTACGATTGGATTGCTAGGATTATCATCTGAATATTCATTTTCTTCAGGTTCTTTAGGAGGAGTAGGAGGTTCTTCATAATCAAAATGAGAATCCTTATCATATTTATTTACATCTTCATCCATAATCTCTTGTTGTACAATAATTTGATTGACTTTTTCAATTTTTTCTTCTAGTTCTTCAACAATTTTTTTTACATTATCTTCACGCTGAATATCAGCCTCAACAGGTAAAGAGTTCATTGGCAAATCATTTATCTCTTCAACTTGAGAGAGAACTTGTCCCAAAGAAAAACTTTGCCCGCCTACTCCTTTAAAAGATGGAGGGTTTTCACTATAACCCATTAAAGCCATGGATACAAAAGTTAAAAGTCCACCCTTTGGCAAAGTAACTACAATATCGCCACCAACTAAACGATAATCTAATTTATCAATATTAAGACCATTGATATTATAATCGACTTCATCTCCAGGACGAACATAAACAGCTACATTCTCACCTTTATTGGGCTGTTCTTTAATAATAACCTTATCATTTTTGTAGTCTAATATATCTTTATTATTTAGTGAGACATCACTTGTTTGGGTATTAACATTTTGAGTTGTTTGTGTTGATTGATTATTCGTTGCCAATTTTAAAACCTCTACTCTACTTTATACTTTATTATAACAGAGAGAAACTAAAATTTGAATTTTATATAAACTTAAGAATAACTTTCTTTAAATAAAAAAATTATTTTATTTAAAGTACCTATATCAGTGAAGTATGAGAGATTATTCAGGATTATTTTTTAATCTTTCTAAAAAGGATTTTGCAAATACATAATTTTGATTTTTTGATTTTTCCATCCAAAAAAGTCCTGTGCCTTTATCTTTTTTTACACCATGACCTTCATAGTAAAATAAGCCCACATAATACTGTGCTTTGGCATAACCATTTGCAGCTGCTTCAAAATACCAAAAGAAAGCATCTTTATAACTTTGATTAAGTATTTCACCTGCTCTATAAAAGTCTGCCAATTGAGTTTGAGCAAATTTATTACCATAATTTGCAGATATCTTTAGCCAATAGAGTGTTTTATCATAATCTTTTTTTGTCCCCTCACCATTATAATACATCAAAGCAAGGTTAAAAGCAGCAACATCTTTATCAACTTTAGCAGCTGTTTTATACCAATAAAATGCCTTATCTAAATCTTTCTTTACACCTTGTCCAAAATAATACAATCTTGCTAAATTATTTTGTGCAGGAATAAAACCTTGTTTTGCAGATTTTTTGTAGAAGTTAAATGCTTTTTTTAAAAACTCTTCATTTGTATTAAACTCTTCATATAACATTGCCAAATTAAACTGGGCAATAGCATAACCTTCATTAGCAGATTCTTCATACAATTCCAAGGCCATTTTTTTATTTTTGCTTGTTCCTAATCCTCTTTCATAATAGTATGCTAAATTATTTAAAGTCTTTGGATCTTTGGAAATAGAAGATTTATCTAACCAATAAAAACTCTGAAAATAATTTTTTTCAACTCCCCATCCATTCTTATACATTTGAGCCAAATTAAATTGTGCTTTATAATTATTTTCATTGGCTAATTTATAAAATATAGTGTAAGCTTTTGAATATTCTTTATTTTTGTAAAAATTTATTGCATCATCAAATTTCTCAGCTTGGAGAAAAGTAAATAGAAATACAACTATTAAAATAATTTTATTTATTTTCATTTTCTTCATCTATTTTATCTTTTATAACACCAAAAGCAAATTCATTTTTAATCACACAATTACTCATATCTTTTGTAGGTTTGATAATCTTATTATTAGATATATTTTGGACATAATTAATAAACATTTTATCTAATCTTTTATCTTTAGTAAGTTTTTTACCATCAGCAAGAACTTCATCTTTTTTGCCTAAAAAATAATCTATTCTGTCCCAAACTTCATTATGATCATCAATATCATCATATTGTGAATTTTTTCCATCTGAATCACTTGTTTTTAACTCTAAAGTTGCACTTGTACCACAGTTATCTTCATCAACTTTTAGTATATATCCTTTTTTCTTTAAGATATTATAGAATAATTCTATTTTAGTAACTTCAAGTTTATTTCGGTAGGAGTCAACAATATATTCACTATTTGGAACATCTTTGAAAGCCAGTTTACTAGCGTTTAAAATTTCATCTTTTGTATATGCTTTAAAATATCTATTTGTTACTAATTCTTTATTTGCACATCCATTAAATAATAGAAATATTAAAACTGTACCTAGATAAAAAAACTTCATATTTAAACCTTTCATTAATAACTACTATTCCCATCAATACCCATAGCAAAACAGATTTCTAAATCATTTAAATCTTTTATATTATCACCTAAGATAAGAGTATTATTTGCTTGCCCAAAGTTAACTATTGATCTTAAAAAATGTTTTTTATCTCTATCATTTGAAACATTTGTTGTATAGTCTTTATTAATTCTTAAATAATCTAATTTAAAACTTTTCAACTCATCAAGGGAAAAATCATTTGAACTATATCTTTTCAAAATAACTTTTGCTCCAAATCTATGAACCTCACTTACAAAGTTTTTAAATACATCAATATTAGTTGAAACATTATAAGAAGTTAAACTAAATACCAAATACTTTGTAATCTCTTTATCTAAAATTAACAGTGAATGTAACCAATTAATAAACTCCTTATCTCTTAATGAAAAAAGTGATAAGTTTATAGCTACAACATGACTTATTTCATTTGACTTGATATATTGAACAACCCTTTGAATAACTAATTTATCAAAATCAACTGCCTTATCAATTTTTTCACAAATTGATATAAAAGTTCCAATTTGAAATCTCTCTTGATTTTCATCATATATTATAGGAATAACTTCCCTCATGATAGTTTTTTCACCAAATCCATTACTTTTTGTATCTAGCCCAAAAGTAATTTTAAAAGAGTTATTACTAATTATATCTCGAACAGTTTGTTCTAAAAATAAAAACTTATCTAATACTTCTGAAGAGTTAACAATATTGAAAGTTTCTCCACTATCTTTTACTTTGTTATAAGATTCTGTCATAGATTGAAGAATAGAGTTTATTGTTCCATATTTATCAAATGGAATAAAACTATAATAAGCTAACTTATCTTTTATCTCATATCTTTCTTTAACTTCGTTAAATTCATCTTCTAAATCAGTACAATAGTCTTTTACTTTATCTTCACTTTCATCTTTTATTATTATTGCAAACTCTGAACCAAAAAATCTATAAAAAGTAGATTTACTAAAGCCGTGTTCTGAAAATTTATTTTGTACTGTATTAGAAAATTCCTCGATTAAGTGGTTAGCTAAAGCGGAACCATTATCTTTTGTAAAAGAGCCTAAACAATCAAGTTTGATTAAGCCAATATAGCCACTAGAAGCTAGTATAAACATGTTTTTTAAGTCTAGTTCAAAAACTTTTTGGTTTGGTAGTCCTGTTAAATCATCTGTAAAAACTTTTCTTTCTAGGATGTCTTTATTTATATTAAGTTCACTTAAAACTGCTGAATATTTTTTTAATATTTTACTCAATAAGTCTATTGATTCATCAATATTAGCATCTCCACTTTTTTCCATTGGTTTATTTGACATATTAGTATCTAAAACCTCTTTTAAATACTCTTTAAACATAATAACATTTTTTAAAGTTACACTTTTAGAAAAGTAATAATAAATCAAATAAATAATTATAATCATCAAAAAAATGGCAATAATAGAATATAAAAGATAATCATCATATAGTTTTAATAATTTCTTTTCTAGTACACTTTCATCTAATAGATAATCAATTCTACCTAGTTTTCTATCAAAAAAATAGATATTTGAACTAGAAATAAGATTTTCATCAATACTTTTTAAATCAAATCCTTCTCTAGCTTTTTCATAAAAAAAGTGCAGTTTAGAAATAGCATTTAAAGTCTTATCATCTTTATATAAAAAGAATTTAAGAGATAAAGGTTCTTTTGAATTAAAATTTATACTATTACTTAATTTATAATAATT